>NZ_KI912266.1:7122719-7422719 GCF_000235425.2 Pseudofrankia saprophytica | reverse complement strand
CACCGCGGCCGCCCGCCCCATCCCCGACGCGGCGCCCGTGATGATGACGACCTTGCCGCTCAACGTGCCCGCTGGTTGATCAGCCATCGTTGCCCATGCCTTCCGTGATCGTGATGGAGTACGTCGGGCACTGTCTGGCCGCCAGGCGGACAGCGGCCTCGTACGCGGCCGGGACCTCGTCGACCCGCACGACGGAGTAGCCCTCGCCGGTCAGCTCGAACACCTCGGGAGCGTGGCCGACGCAGATGCCGTGGCCGGCGCAGGCGGTGTCGTCGACCTCGGCCCTCACCGGTGGCCCCACTCGGCCGTGACGACCTTCGCGTAGCGGTCGAGCAGCGGCAGGATCTCCTCGCGGGTGGTGGTCGGGATGTCGAGAACCACCTGGTCGACCGCGAGCTCGTGGAAGCGGTCGAGCTGGACGCGCAGCCGGTCGTCGTCGACCACGTCCTGCATGGGCCACACGATGGGGCCGGACGCGGGGCGGCCGGCGTCGACCCACCTGCTGCGCAGCTCGGCGAGCTTCGCGGCCAGCCACCTCCCGTGGCTCCCGCCCGGAAGCCAGCCGTCGGCCCAACCAATGATCGCCTCGAAGCCGCGGTCGCCGCCCTGGACACCGAGCAGCACGGGCACCGAGCCCTGCGCGGGCTTCGGCCAGGACCAGCTGCGCTCCAGGTTGGCGTGCTGGCCGTGGTATTCGGCCTCCTCCTGCGTCCACAGCGCCCGCATCAGCTCGATGTGCTCGTGGACGATCTCCCGGCGGTCGGCGAAGTCCTTCCCGTGGTTGGCGAGCTCCTCCTGGTTCCAGCCGAACCCCACGCCAAGGGTGAACCGCCCGCCGGACAGGTGGTCGAGCGTCGCGATGGTCTTCGCGAGCGCGATCGGGTCGTGCTGGGCGACGAGGGCGATGCCCGCGGCGATCCGCAGCGAGGTCCGCGCGGCGATGAACGCGAGCGCGACGTACGGGTCGGGGAAATGGGGGTATGCGTCGGGCAGCTCGCCGTCGACGGTGCCGGGGAACGGGGACAGGCGGCTGACCGGGATGTGGGTGTGCTCGCCGACGACGACGCAGTCGAAGCCGCGTTCCTCGGCGGCGTGGGCGAGGTCGACCAGCGGCATCGACGCGTCGGTCTGCCGGTAGAGAAGCCCGACCCGCGGCGGACGGGCAGGGTCCGTCATGCGGCGGCGCCCCGCGGGTCGAACTCGAGCGTGAGGCCGGTGAGGCCGCGCAGCACGAACGAGGGAACGTAGTCGAACCGGCGCGCCCCGGCGGAGCCGTGGACCTCCTCCGAGAAGCGGATGTCGCTGGTACGGGCGAGGAACTGCTCGATGGCGACGGCCGCCTCGCTGCGCACGAGCGGGGCGCCTGGGCAGGTGTGCACGCCCCGCCCGAAGGCGAGGTGCTGGCGCGCGTTGGGGCGTTCCAGCTGGAACTCCGACGGGTTCTCGAACTTCCTGGGGTCCCGGTTGGCCGCTCCATGCAGCAGGAACACGTGGCTGCCGGCGGGGATCTCCGTCCCGCCGACCTCTGTCGGGACCCTGGCGAGCCTGAAGTCGCCCTTGACCACGCTCTCCATGCGCAGGGTCTCCTCGATGAAGTTCGGGATGAGCCCTGGCTCGGCGCGCAGCCTGGCCTGGACCGCCGGCTCCTCGGCGAGGATCCTGAACGCGCTGGAGAGGAAGCGCGTGCTGGACTCGTGGCCGGCCGCGAAGATGATCGCGGCGATGCGCACGACGTCCATGACCTCGGGCAGGGAGCCGTCCTTGAACGTGGCGGTCGCCAGCCCGGTGAGCACGTCGTCCCGCGGGTCGCGACGGCGGTCCTCGACGTACGTGGCGAACTTCTCGTAGAGCCAGGCGAGCGGGTTGGCGCCCATCGCCTCGCCCGTCGTGCTGCCGACGCCACCGCCCGTGGGCTGGGACATACCCTCCAGGAACCCGTCCCGGTCCTGTGGGGGAACGCCGATCAGATCCGCGATGATGAGCAGGGTGAACGGAGTGGCGAAATCACGGATGAAATCACACCCGCCCTTGTCGATGAACGTGTCGATCTGGCGCTGGGTGACCTGACGCATGTACGCCTCGTTCTCCCGCAGGCGCTTCGGCGTGATCAGCCGCATCAGCAGCCCGCGATGCGCCGTGTGCTCCGGTGGGTCGAGGCACAGCAACATGTCGCTGAACGGCAGCTCGTAGCGATGCGCCTCGATCAGCGCGCTGATGTCGTCGCCCTCGAGCGGCACCGGGAACGGGAACAACGGGCCGGCCACCGAGTTGCACGATGAGTAACGCTCCGCGTCGTTCTGGATCTCGACGGCCTCCTCGAAACCGGTGACCATGACGACGCCGTGCTGGCTCTCGCGGTGCACCGGGCACTGGCCGCGCAGGTACTCGAAGTACGGATACGGGTTCTCGACGAGATCCGGGCCCAGGAAGAAGTCGGTCGTGCTGTAGTCGGGCATTGTTTCGGTCGTCTCCTTCTCGTTCTTCGGCATCAATCGCTCCACAGGGCATTTCCCGCACCCGCGCGAGGTAGCCGGCTATTGATGTCCCAGTTCTCAGTCCGAGAGGACGACCGCGCCTTCCGGGCACACGCTGGCTGCCTTGCGGGCCTGCGCCTCGAGTTCCGGTGGAATGTCGGCGCCGGGGGCGCGCACGACGCCGCGTCCGTCCTCGTCGTCGACGACAAGATCGGGCGCGGTCTCCCAGCAGCGGGCGTGCCCGGCGCAGAGGTCGGAGTCGATGCAGATCTTCATGCGGCCGCTCCGGCCGGCCAGGCGAGCCGCAGGTGGTCGACGCCGCGTAAGAGCGAGCTGTTCCATTCCACGTCCGTGCCCGGCTGCAAGGAGTATTCAGGGATTCGGTCGTGCCAGACCCGCACCACGGTGCGCAGCTCCATGCGCGCCAGGTTCGATCCGAGGCAGCGGTGCGGTCCGCCACCGAACGCGAAGCTGCGCATCTCGCCGCGCCGCACGTCCACCTCGTCGGCGCCCGCCAGGCCGTCCGGGTCGACGTTGGCGGAGGCGAGCATGAGGTTGACGTCCGTCCCCTTGGGGATCACGGTGCCGTCCCGGAGCGTGATGTCCCGGGTGGCCTGGCGCCCGACCGCCTGCACCGGCGTCTCCCAGCGCAGGAGCTCCTCGATGAGGTCGACCTCCGAGCCTGGCTGTTCGACCAGCATCCTGCGCGCGTCGTCGTGGGCGGCGAGGAAGGCGAAGATGCACTCGAGGGAGATGGTCACGGTGTCCAGCCCGGCGGACAGTTGCAGGAAGCAGATGCGCACTATCTCGCTGTCGGTGAGTCTCTGCCCCTCGACCTCCACCTGCGTGAGATAGGTGATCAGGTCGTCACGCGGGTTCCCGCGACGGTCGGCCATCTCCTCGGTGAACCGGCCGTAGATCTCCATGGCCGTTTCGAGCTGGAGCTGCTGCGCCTGGCTCGGATCCTCGGCGACGACGTCCGGGCGGATCATGATGTCCTTCCACCGCACCAGCGCGTCGCGCTCTTCCAGCGGCAGGCCGAAGAGGCTCAGGAACGTCGAGCACGGCAGCGGTACCGCGACCTGCTGGGAGAAGTCGCAGCCGCCGTGGCCGATGAAGGCGTCGATCAGGTCGTTCGTGTGCTTCTCGACCGCGGGCTGCAGAGCCTTCATCCTGCGCGGGCCGAAGTAGGGGTCGAGCAGTCGGCGGTACTTCGCGTGCAGCGGCGGGTCGACATTGAGGGGGATGAGCGGCTCCTCGCTCCCCATGACCCCGCCGAAGTCGGACGTGAAGTCCTGCCAGTTCTTCAGCGCGTCCTCGACGTCGCGACGATTGAGTAAACAGGTGATGGTGTCGTTCTCGAGCAGCGGCGCCGTCGGCCCGTGGGCCCGCAGCTCGGCGAAGTAATCCCGAGGGCACGCTGATCGCTGGTGCATGAGCCGACGGCGCTCCTCGTCGGCGGGCGCCCGATCGCTGTACGACATATCGACCTTCCACAGGTGATCGAAGGGTGCGGCGTTTGTGTCTCACCAGGCGGGTGGGAACGGCGGGTTCGAGCAGCGCCCAGAAGGCCAAAGGAGATGCGAAAATGCTCCTCCTTCGCGCCTCAGGGCGCCCGCGGTGAACGCGTCAATGCCAGGCGGCGCGGCGGATACCCAGGCGTGGGTCGGGGCAGGGCCCGGCTGCCCTGACCGGCCGAGTCAGACCGGAAGCAGGGCGGCCTCGCCGGACGTTTCGGATCTTGCCGAACGTCATCTCGACCACCGTGTGCTCTCGGTGTCGATCTCGGATGGCATACATAAACATCTGACGAGGCTGGCCGTCAAGCGTCAACTTCCCGTTCGCGCTGACGACCTGGGTCGCTCCGCGAGCGGTAAACAGTTGACGAGGTGTCTCGTCTGCGGTTGTCTGCTGCCGTCGGCGGACAGATGGGCGGACAGGCGTGGAGGCCTCGCGGTGACAGACCAGCGGCCGTGGCCGTGGCCGGACGACATCTCACGCCTCTACTGGGACGGTGCCGCGGCGCGGCGGCGGTGCGGCGCGATGGTACTGATCGCATGATCGCCCAACCGGCCGACGTCGGCTCGGCAGGCGCGGACAGGTCGGCACGGGCGCCGCGCGAGGCGAAGGTCTCGCACCTCGTCGCGATGGAGCTGCGGCGGCAGATCCTGTCCGGTGAGCTCGTCGCCGACCAACAACTGGCGACCGAGGCGGAGCTCACCGCCACCTTCGACGTGTCGCGGGAAACCGTGCGTGAGGCGCTGCGGGTTCTCGAGTCGCAGTCGCTGGTCGAGGTCCGGCGCGGTCGCGGTGGCGGTGCCGTCGTCCGCCGTCCCGGAGTCGCCTCGATCGGCCGCTACCTCGCGCTTCTTCTGCAGCTGCGGGGAACGACGCTGGCGGATCTGGAGGATGCCCGGGCGGTCCTCGAGCCGCCACTCGCCGAGCGGTTCGCGGTTCGCTGCTCCGCCGCGGACCTGCACGTTCTCGGGCGGCTTCACGACCAGGAACGGGCGGCCGAGGATGATCCGCTGACGTTCGTCATGGCCGCGGCGGGGTTCGACACCGCGGTCACCGAGCGGTCTGGCAACCGGTCGGTCGGGCTCGTCGCCGGAATCTTCCGCGATGTCTACGCGGGACAGGTGTACGCGGCCGTCGCCCCCTCTGGCCCGGCGTCGGCGGAGCAGATCGCTCGGACGGTCGCCGAGTGCCACAGCGCGTTCCTGGACGCCGCCCTGCGGCGCGACGGGTCGAAGGCGAGAAGGGCATGGGCCGGCTACCTGGCCGTCACCAGCCCGCTCCTCGTCGACCGGGGGCGCAGCCGCCAGCCGATCGACGTCGTGCCACTGTGGCGGCCGCGGAACGCCCCCGCCGCGCCGGGGCAGTATCCCCCACCGGGGCAGCCGAACCGGTTGGCCGCGACGGTCGCGGACGAGATCAGGGCCCGCATCGCCGAGGGGCGTCTGGGAGACGGGGACAGGCTGCCGGGCCTGCCGGACCTGGCCGCGCAGTTCGGGGTCTCGCGGCCGACGTTGCGGGAGGCGCTACGGATCCTGGAAATGGAGTTCCTCGTCGACCTGCGTGCCGGCGACCGCAACGGGCCCCAGGTCCGGCATCCGTCGCCGCGGGTGGCGGTGCAGCTGGCCAGCACTGTCATGCAGGCCCGGCACGCCACGATGGGAGACTTCTTCCGCGCCGTCGCGATGATCGAGCCTTCCATGATCGAGCTGGCGGCGGCGAGGATGGATCCAGCGTCGCTGGCCACGCTGCGGTCGCTCGCCGCGGGCCTGACGGCACCGCCGAGGGACGCCTCCGACCTGTCGGAGGCCTGGACGACGGCGCGCCAGATCATCTTCGGGGCCACCCAGAATCCGGCGCTCGCCGTCATCGGCGAGGTCCTGCAGTGGGTCCGCCTGGACGCCCAGGCGAACCCCACGGCCGGCGCCGCGACCGACCCTGCGTGGCTCGCGGAGACGCATCGCCTGGTCGCGCTCTTCCCGGAACTGGTCGCCGCGTTCGAGGCCGAGGACAGCGCCCGCGCCGCGAGTGTCTGGGCCCAGTCCCTAGACGCCAACTCGCCGGACATCGAGTCCTCCGAGCTCGGCCGGCGGCTTGTGATCGACCTCATCGGTGAGAAGGAAGGTGTCCCGTGGACGTCGCAGACCTAGTCATGGTGAGCGTCGACGACCACGTCGTCGAGTCGGCCCACGGCCCGCCACCCGCGCGCCATTCCCGACTGGCTGTCGCGTGCCCCGGGGCGCGCCTGGTGAGACAGGTCAGAGCCCCGTCCCGGATCTGCTTGCCGGGTACGGGGCTCTGACCTTCTCGGGATCTGTACCGGACGTGGGAACGATCGGCTCTCGCCGTCCGTCGCCCGGCCGCTCTTCGAAGGGGCCGAAGCACCTCCGCGGCGGGACGGTCAGGACTTGGCGGGCTCGAGGTCGAGGCCGAGGCCGAGGGCCGACGCGGGCTCGACGGCGTAGTCGTCGGTGAGCTCGGTGACGGTGTCCGCTCGGCGCCGGGGCACGAGCAGGGAACCGAGCGCTCCGGCGCCCGTCACGGCCGCGCCGACGAGGAGGGCGAGGTGCAGCCCGTGGGTGAAGTCGATGGCGCTGGTGTAGCCCCCGGCCGCGGCGAACACCGAGGCCAGGACCCCGATGCCGAACACCCCGCCGACCTCGCGGACCGCGTTGTTGGTCCCGGACGCGACCCCCTCGTACTCGGGCGGCACGGACCCCATGACCACGTTGGCGACCGGGACGAAGAACAGGGCCATGCCGATGCCGGCGATGACGAAGGCGGGCACCAGGGCCAGGAACGTCGCGTCGGGGGCCAGGTCGGCGCGCATCCAGAGCAGCCCGCCGGTCATCATGGTCAGTCCGGCGATCATCAGCGGGCGCCCGCCGATGCGGTCGGACAGCGGGCCGGCGATCGGCGCCACGATCAGTGGCATCGCGGTCCAGGGCAGGGTACGCAGCCCGGCGCCCAGGGGCGAGTAGCCCATGACGTTCTGCAGGTACTGGGAGATCAGGAAGATCGAGCCGAACATCCCGAAGGAGAAGAAGACCGAGACGGCGTTGACCGCGGCGAACCCGCGCCGGCGGAACAGGCTCAGCGGCAGCATCGGGGCGCGTCCGGCCCGCTCGGACCGCAGCTCCCAGGCGACGAAGGCGGCGAGCCCCGCCGCGCCGGCGATGATGGCGCCGAGGACGCCGGTGCTGGTCCAGCCGTGGTCCTGGCCGCGGACCAGGCCGAGGACGATCCCGAACAGCCCCAGGCTGACCAGGACGGTGCCGACGATGTCCAGCCGGCTGGAGGCCTCGCGGCTCTCGGTGAGGCGAGCGAACGCCAGCGGGATCGCGGCGAGGCCGAGCGGGACGTTCAGCCAGAAGATCCACTGCCAGGCGGCGCCCTGCGTGATGGCCCCGCCGACGAGCGGTCCCAACGCGATGGCCAGGCCGGACACGGCGCCCCAGACGCCGAGCGCGGCGCCCCGGCGTGCCGGGGGGACCGCGGCCGACAGCAGGGTCATCGACAGGGGCAGCACGATCGCCCCGCCCACGCCCTGCACGGCCCTGGCCGCGATGAGCGCACCGACGCTGGGCGCCAACGCGGCGCCCGCGCTGGCCACCGTGAAGATGGCCAGGCCGGCGGCGAAGACGCGGCGCCGGCCGAGGCGGTCGCCCAGCGCCGCCGCGGGCAGCAGCAGGACGGCGAACGTCAGGGTGTAGGCGTTCACCGTCCATTCCAGTTCAGCCAGGCTGGCGTGCAGGCCCTCACGGATCGACGGCAGCGCCATCGTGACCACCAGGTTGTCCAGGGAGGTCATGAACGCCGCGATGCACGTGACCACGAAGGTCCAGGTGAGGCGGCTCCGGTCGGTGGTCATCGGTTTCCCTTCGAGGTAGTGACTGACCACTAGCTTGTGCGGGTACAAAAAGCGCAGGCTGTTCAGCGAAGGTGCGGGTGGCGACAGAGCCCGGACGAGAGTGGGCCCGGGTGGTGGCTGTCGGTCCATGCCCGGAAGCGACCGGCCGCTTCCTACTCCGGCGGGGAATGATCCAGATGTTCAGTTCGCATCGACATCGGCATCCGGCTCGGTGGTCGCGCCCATGAAGCCCTTGCCGAGGGCTTCCTTGGTGGCCTTCATGCCCGGGCCTGGCCCGTCGGGAGGACAGATGATCTGAGCCCAGCGCTCGTCGACGGCCGGCAGGTCCATGGCCGCGGAGACGTTGCAGAGCATCCCCATGGCGAAGAACGCGCGCAGCACGTTGACGTCCATGCCGGCAAGGCGCTCGACGGTGTACCACAGGTCACGGAACCCTCGCCGGGTCGCGGCCCGGATGTCGGGGTCGCCGCAGGCCGCGTAGGCCTGCATCTGCATCAGCAGATAGCTGGGCTCGGCCAACAGGCCGTTGTAGGCCTCGGCCATGGCGGTCAGGGCCTCGTCTCCGGTCCGCTCGCCCACCGCGTTCTCGAATGTGGCGACCGTCCGGGCGAATGTCTCCTTCACCGCCGCCAGGAACAGGCCCTTCTTCGAGCCGAACAACCGGAACAGGTACGGCTGGGAGATCCCGACCGCCGCGGCGATCGTTTCGGTCGACGTTCCCTCCAGCCCGCCCCGGGCGAACTCCGCCACGGCCGCCGCGAGCACCGACGTGCGGCGCTCGTCCGCGGTCTGCCTTGTGCCCGTCGTAGCCATGGCTCGAAGTTAGTGCCCAATCACTTCCTCGTCAAGCCTCGGCGGGGCCGGTTTGCCGGCAGTCGCCCGGACGACAGCGCTAGGCGACTTCAGCCATCGGTCCATCGACCGGCGGGCCAGCGACCAGCGGCCAGTTCCTAACGTTCAAGCGCGCCGCAACCGGGCTGGCGCGGAGGCGCGCCTCCGCCGCACGCCGCCCGCACGGAGCGAACCAGAGACACCCTTCTGCCCCGGCCTGCTGGATCGTTCGGCTCGCGAGCGAAGCGAGGTGCCCCCGCTGGGTCGGCTGGATCGGGCTGCTTGTGGTTCGCTGACGTTCAGCGGCGGGTGACCACGCGGCGCGGAGGCGCGCCTCCGCGGAGGCCCCGCCCATGAGCGCAGCGAAGTGGGTTGGGCCGCAGCGGAGGTCGCCGGAGCGCCCGTGAGCGGAGGAGGACGGCGCGCGGAGGTCCCTTCCGCAGCGAAGCAAGGAAGGGGCCGGAGCGCGCCGCCCGCACGGAGCGAACCAATGTCAGAGCAGCTCGAGGATGGTGGCGTTGGCCTGGCCGCCGCCCTCGCACATGGTCTGCAGGCCGTAGCGGATCCCGTTGTCCCGCATGTGGTTGACCAGCGTCGTCATGATCCGGGCGCCGGAGCCGCCGAGCGGGTGGCCGAGCGCGATCGCGCCGCCGTTCGGGTTCAGCGCCTTCGCGTCGGCGCCGATGTCGGCCAGCCACGCGAGCGGGACCGAGGCGAACGCCTCGTTCACCTCGAACGCGCCGATGTCGCCGAGGCCCAGGCCCGAGCGCGCCAGGATCTTCTGGGTCGCCGGGATCGGCGCGGTCAGCATGATGACCGGGTCCGAGCCGGCGAGCGCGACGCTGTGGATCCGGGCGATGGGGGTGAGCCCCAGCTCGGCGGCCTTCTCGCCGGTCATGATCAACAGGGCGGCCGAGCCGTCGGAGATCTGCGAGGAGTTGGCGGCGGTGATCACGCCGCCCTCCTCGGCCGGCTTGAACACGGTCTTCAGCTTGGCCAGGCCCTCGACGGTGCCGCCGCGGCGGATGCCCTCGTCCCGGCTGATGACGGTGCCGTCCGCGAGCGTCACCGGCACTATCTGCGCGTCGAAACGGCCGTCGTCCTGCGCGGCGGCCGCCTTCTCGTGCGAGGCGATCGAGAACTCGTCGCACTGGGCGCGCGACAGGCCCCAGCGTTCGGCGATCATCTCCGCGCCGACGCCCTGGTTCGGGAAGACGCCGTCGTAGCGAGCCATGTAGCGCTCCCCGAAGGGCGACTTGTCGAGCAGCGAGGTGCCCATCGGCACCCGGGACATCGATTCGACGCCGCCCGCGATGACGACGTCGTAGTGGCCGGCGACGACCCCGGCGGCGGCGAAGTGCACGGCCTGTTGGGACGAGCCGCACTGCCGGTCGACGGTGACGCCGGTGACGGTCTCCGGGAAGCCGGCGGCCAGCGCCGCGTTGCGGCCGATGTCGAAGGTCTGCTCGCCGACCTGGCCGACGCAGCCCCACACGACGTCCTCGACCAGCGCCGGGTCCACGCCCGCCCGCTCCACCAGGGCGGCGAGCACGAGCGCCGACAGGTCGGTCGGGTGCACGCTCGAGAGTCCGCCGTTGCGCTTGCCGACCGGGGTACGGACGGCCTCCACGATCACTGCGTCACGCATGCCAGCCGCTCCTGTAGCAGTACTGGGAGTTGTCTCTTGTAACACCGTAGTGACAGTCGCCACCGCGGTCGCCTGATCCGCCGATGGGGCTGGGCAGATCACCCCGATTGGTCGCATACCGGCGCGGTGCCGGCGGGTAGGCGCGCCTGGCGCCCCCGCCCGGCAGCCGATAAGTAAACGTACACTCATTTAAGGTCGGCGACGTCCGGTTCCGGATGGGTGACTCGCCCGCGCCGCGGGACGGTTCCGGTCGCGAGGCGGTTCCGGTCGGGGGCGGTTCCGGTCCGGCGGTTCTCTGGCCACGGACTATTAGGGTGGTGAGACGTGTCTGCCTCCGCCTCGTCCTCTTCCGCCGCACCCTCCTCCGGGGCGCTGTCCTCCGCCGAGGCGCCGGCCATCGCGCCGCCCGCGGCGGCCGCACCGTCGTCGACCCGCGTCGGGTGGATCGGCGCCGGCGTCATGGGCGCCGCCATGGCCGGCCACCTGCTGCGTGCCGGCTACCCGCTCACGGTGACCACCAGGACGCGGGACCGCGCCAAGGCGCTGCTGGACGAGGGCGCCAGCTGGGCCGACACCCCGGCCGGGGTCGCCGCGGCCAGCGACGTGGTGTTCTCGATGGTCGGCTTCCCCGAGGACGTGCGCGAGGTGCTGCTCGGGCCGGACGGGGCGCTGTCCGGCGCTCGGCCCGGCGCGGTCCTGGTGGACATGACGACCAGTGAGCCGGCGCTCGCCATCGAGGTCGCCGAGGCGGCCGCGGCGCGCGGCGTGCACGCGCTGGACGCGCCGGTCTCCGGTGGCGACGTCGGCGCCCGCAACGCCACCCTGTCGATCATGATTGGCGGTCCGGCGGAGGTCGTCGACGCGGTTCGCCCGTGCCTGGACGCGATGGGGAAGTCGATCATCCGGCAGGGCGGGCCTGGCGCCGGGCAGCACACCAAGATGGTCAACCAGATCCTGATCGCGTCCACGATGGTCGGCGTGACCGAGGCGCTGCTCTACGCCTACCGGTCGGGCCTGGACGTGGAGCGGGTACTCGAGTCCGTCTCGGGCGGGGCGGCCGGCAGCTGGTCGCTGTCGAACCTGGCGCCCAGGATCGTCGCCGGCAACTTCGCCCCCGGGTTCTTCGTCGATCACTTCGTCAAGGACCTCGGCATCGCGCTCGCCGAGGCCCGGCGTGCCCGCCTCGCCCTGCCGGGCCTCGCCCTCGCGAACCAGCTCTACGTCGCCCTGCAGGGTCAGGGCCGCGGCCGCGACGGCACCCAGTCCCTCGTCCACGCGCTCGCGGCCATGTCCGGCCAGTCCTTCCCGCCGTCGGCGGCTCCTGGGCCGGCTTCCTGAACCGGCCTCCAAGCCCGCCTCCGTGACCGATGATGGCCCTGTGACGTCGAGTTCGTCACGGTAAGTAATTGAAGGGCGACGGGTGCTGTGCTTGCGCGGCACAGGTCGGGCCCGGGAGTATGAGTTGACGCAAATGTTAGAACTCCGGCCGGCGCGATGCCGGCCGTGTGCGACTGGAGGCACTGGATGACCGCGGTGATGCAGGGCGTGCGGATCCTCGAGGTCGCGGAGCACACGTTCGTTCCCGCGGCGTCCGCGCTGTTAGCGGACCTGGGCGCCGACGTCATCAAGATCGAGCATGTCGAGCGCGGCGACGCGATGCGCGGCCTCGCCACCTCGGGGACGGTCAGCATCCCCATGAACGTCCACGTGCTGTTCGAGCACTCGAACCGGGGGAAGCGCAGCCTCGCGCTCGACCTGACCTCGCCCGAGGGCCTCGACATCGTCTACAAGCTGGCCGCCACCTCGGACGTCTTCCTCACCAACAAGCTGCCGCGGGTCCGCAAGAAGCTGAAGATTGAGCTCGACGACATCCGCGCGCAGAACCCGAACATCATCTACACGAGTGGCACGGGCCAGGGCGAGCGCGGTCCGGAGGCCGACCGCGGCGCGTACGACTTCCTCGCCTTCTGGCAGCGTGCCGGCGTCGCCATGGGCGCCACCCCGTCCGACTCGGACGTCCTGGTCGGCCCACCCGGCCCCGGCTTCGGCGACTCGATCGGGGCGATGACCATCGCCGGCGGCATCATGGGCGCCCTGTTCCACCGGGAGCGCACCGGCGAGGCGACCACCGTGGACGTCTCGCTGCTGAGCTCCGGCCTGTGGGCGATGGGCCAGGCGCTGTCGCTGTCGCTGCTCATGAAGACGCCGTGGCAGGGCCCGCCGTCGGGACACCGCAGCAACCCGCTGGTCGGCAGCTACCGGACCAAGGACGGGCGCTGGCTCGGCTTCTCCTGCCTGCAGGCGGGGCACTACTGGGCGGAGGCGTGCGCCGTGCTCGGACGGCCCGAGCTCGCGACCGACCCGCGCTTCGCCGACCACGCGTCCCTGATGGCGAACAAGGTGGAGGCGAGCGAGATCCTCGCCGCGGAGTTCGCGACCCGCCCGGTCGAGGAATGGCGGGAGCGGTTCGCGGACTTCTCCGGGCAGTGGACGGTCGTCCAGAGCACGCTGGAGGCCGCGACCGACCCGCAGAGCGTGGCGAACGGCTACGTCCAGGACCTTGAGAACGCGGCCGGCACCCCGTTCCAGATGACCGCCGTCCCGGTGCAGTTCGGCGGCGCGCCGGCGCCGACGCGGCGAGCACCCGACTTCAACGAGCACGCCGACGAGGTCCTCGGTGAGCTCGGCCTGGACTTCGAGGCGGTGCTGGACCTCAAGCTGCGCGGCATCGTCGCATGACCACGGCCGCCGCTGAGGTCATCCCGGTCAGCATCGGCGGCCGGATTCGCCAGCTCGGCGCCGAGCGGCCGCGGGACGAGGCGCTGTGGTGCATCGCGCTCGACGGCGCCGAGTCGTCGTTCACCTGGGAGTGGCTGGACCGGCGGTCGAGCCAGATCGCCGGGGCGTTCGCGGCGCGCGGCGTCGGCGTGGGGGACCGCATCGGCCTCGGGCTGCGCAACTCGCCGCAGATGGTGGTGGCGGCGTTCGCGGCGTGGAAGATCGGGGCCGTGCCGGTGCCGGTGCGCTGGGACGTACCGGACTGGGAGCTCGCCCGCGTCCTGAAGGTCATCGCTCCCAAGGTCCACCTGAGCGCGGCGGACCTCGACTGGATCGACGCCACCGCGGGCGACCCGGTACCGGACCTGCCCGAGGTCACGGCTCCGCATCTGCAGGGCATCTGCAGCAGCGGGTCGACGGGCCTGCCGAAGGTGATCGTCAACGAGCGACCGGCGATCTACGACGCCCGGATGGCGATCCCGGTGGTCGCCACCTGGCGGACCGTGGCCCCGACCCAGTCGGTCCTGGTGATGGCGCCGATGTACCACGCCAACGGGTTCACCACGCTGTACAACCTGCTCGCCGGCGACCGGCTGATCGTGTTGACGAAGTTCGACGCGGCCACGGCCGTCGACGCGATCGAGCGCCACCGGATCTCGCAGTTCACCGCGGCGCCCACCATGCTTCAGCGGATCGCCGACCTTCCCGGCGTCGACGCCCGCGACTTCTCCAGCATCGAGTGGATCACGCAGGGTGCGGCGCCGATGCCGCCTTCGCTGGTGCACCGGTGGGCGAAGCTGATCGGCCCGGAGAAGATCTTCATGATCTACGGGATGACCGAGGGGCTCGGCTTCACGGCGCTGTTCGGCGACGAGTGGATGGGTCACCAGGGCAGCGTCGGGCGCGGCATCCGCGGCACCGAGGTCCGGATCCTCGACCCCGACGGCAACGAGCTGCCGACCGGGGAGATCGGCGACGTCTACCTGCGTAGCGGCGCTGGCATCAACAGCGTCGGCGGTTACCACTACCTCGGCACCGCTCCCCGGATGCGCACCACCGAGGACGGCTTCGCCACCGCCGGCGACATGGGCCACCTCGACGAGGACGGCTACCTCTACCTCGCCGACCGGCGCGTCGACATGATCATCACCGGGGGTGCGAACGTGTTCCCCGCCGAGGTCGAGGCGGCGCTCGTCGACCACCCGGCCATAGCCGACGTCGTCGTCATCGGTCTGCGCGACGAGGAGTGGGGCCGGCGGGTACACGCCCTCGTCGAGCCCGCCGACCGGGCGGCGCCGCCGACCGAGGCCGAGATCATCGCCTACGCGAAGAGCCGCCTGGCCGCGTACAAGGTCCCCAAGACGATCGAGTTCCTCGACGCCATCCCGCGCAGCGAGGCGATGAAGGTCAACCGAGGCGCTCTCGTCTCCGCCCGCGGCGGCTGAGCCGAGCCGACGACGTCCCGCAGGCCCGCAGGCCCGGCAGGTCCCGCCGGCGGGACCTGCCGGCCGGCCGGCAGCGTGACACGGGTGCGGCTGGCTATCCCGAGATCTCGATGCCCTCGTAGCTTCCCAGCATCTCCGGGTCCGGCAGGGCCATCTGGAGGTAGACGGAGAGGTGAGTGATCTTGCCGGCCTCGTCGAAGTCATAGACCGTGGCCGAGTTGACGACGCTGGTGTGGTCGCCGACCCGGCTGCGTTCCTCCAGCTCCAGGAGCACGACCCCACCGGCCTCGGTGATCCGCCGGAACGAGCACTCCCACTCGGAGGTGCTGGCCCAGGTCGTCAGGAAGGCGGCGTACTCGGGCCAACTCATGACCTCTTTGAAGTTGCCGACCCGCTCGAACTCCGCCACGTCGACCAGTGCGGCGACGGGTGCCCAGCGCTCGACGGTGAACCCGGGCTGCTTGGCCGCGTCGACCATCGTCTTCATGAGTCGCGAGTACTCCAGGACGACGCGTGATCGGCCGGTGTAGTCACCGATGACCTCGTCGACGTCACGTAAGGCGGGCGCCATTACCTCTCCACTGGTGTGTGCGAACGGATCGGACCCTGCGACGGGGATTGCCCGGCCCGGGAGGACCCCGGGCCGGGACGGCTCAGCGAGAGATCAGCGACAGATCAGCGGATCAGCGGGAGATCAAAGGGAGAGGATGGCGACGCCGGCGGTGCCGGGGGCGCCGTAGAGCTGGCCGTAGCCGACGCGCGGGGTGCCGGGGATCTGTCGGTCACCCGCGGTGCCGCGCAGCTGCCTGGTCAGTTCGTAGACCTGGCGGAGGCCGGAGGCGCCGATCGGCTCGCCGTTGGCGATGAGGCCGCCGTCGGTGTTGACCGGGAGGCTGCCGCCGATCTCGGTGGCGCCCTCGGCGTACAGGCGTTCCTGCTCGCCGTCCTTGCACAGGCCGTTCTCGGCGAGGTGGATCACCTCGGCGCCCGCGTCGGTGTCCTGCAGCTGCGCGACGTCGACGTCCTCGGGCCCGATGCCGGCCATCTCGTAGGCGGCCCGGGAGGCGTAGACGGTGGGTGCCTCGTCCCGTTCCAGCGGTAGCCACGGGCTGTGGACCTCGAAGGCGCCGAGCCTGCGGGTCCGCACGACGGAGGCCTTCAGGTAGATCGGGTTGCTGGTGTACTTGTGCGCGACGCTGGCCTTGCACAGGATGACGGCGGCCGCGCCCTCGTCCGGCGAGCAGAACATGTACTGCGTCAGCGGGTCGTTCACCATCCGCGCGCCGAGGATCTGCTCCTCGCTCATGGGGGTGCGCCGGAACGCCTCCGGGCTGATCGCGCCGTTGCGGTAGTTCTTGGCCGCGACCTTCGCCAGCGTCGCCGGGCTGATGCCATGGTCGTACATGTACCGCTGGATCTTCATGGCGAAGAACTTGGGCGTGAGGAACAGGCCGGTCTCGCCGTACCAGGCCGGCAGGCCGTACTCCTCCGAGTAGGAGGCGAAGGCGCCGGTCGGGTGCTTGTCCATGCCGATCGCGATACCGAGGTCGTACTCGCCGAGGCGGATCGTGTTCGCCGCCTGGGTCAGCGCGCTCGCCGCCGTCGCGCAGCCGTTGTAGACGTCCGTGATCGGGATCCCGGTCAGGCCGAGGAAGTTGACGACCGCATCGGGGTTGTCGACCTCGAAACTGCCCGCGAAGCCGAACTGGATCTGCTTCCATTCCAGACCGGCGTCGGCGAGCGCCGCGCGCACCGCCGCCGCACCGAGGTGAATAGCGGACTGGCCGGGGAACCGGCCGAACGGGGTCCTGCCGACACCGATGATCGCGACGTCGTCCATGGCGGCCGCCTCAGCTCTTCTCGACGGACTGGGTCTCGACGGACCCGGTGACGGGACGGAAGGCGTACGTCAGCACCTCGGTGCCGTCGGCGTCCGCGGCGAAGGGGATGACGGTCAGCTCCATCTCCTGGCCGATCTGAAGCGGCTCGTCGACACCCACCGCGAGCCGGGCCTCGACCCGGGCCTCCGGAAGCTCGATGTAGCCGACGCCGTAGCCCACGAAGTCCTTCGCCGGCTCGGTGCCGAGGTAGGGCGGGTTCTTCGGCTGGAACCGCTGCCGGGTCCACGTCCACAGCGTGCCCCGCGTCGACAGCCGGGTCTCGGCGACGTCCAGGGAGCCACACTTCGGGCAGTTCGGGTAGGCGGGGAACGCGATCAGGCCACAGACCTGACACTTCGACCCGATGAGCCGGGGCTCGTCCGACGGCCAGTCGAACAGGCCTTCCGCGACGACGCGTTGCGTCAAGACCGCCCCCTTTCTCCAAATTTGATATCGGCGTCAGTATAAGGAGGCCATCGGGCACTCACCACCGTTGTGGAGATCATCTCCAGCTGGGAGGCCCGACCCAATCGCCCGCTGGGACAATGTCGCCATGCCCGAGCCAGTCGATCGTCTCAGCGCCCCGCACCACGTATGGGGCGAGGTGTCGGACGGGTGGCGCCTCGTCGACCAGCCTGGCCTGTCCGTCGTGGAGGAGCGCGTCCCGGCGGGCGCGGGGGAGGAATGGCATGTCCACGCCGAGGCGCGCCAGTTCTTCTACGTGCTCGAAGGCGAGGCGGTCATGCGAACGGCCGACGGCGAGGTGGCGCTGGCCCCGGGCAGGGGTGTCGAGATACCTCCCGGAATGCCTCACCAGATCTTCAACCGCGGGCCGGGCGACGTCCGGTTTCTCGTGATCAGCGCGCCCAGCACCCGTGCCGACCGCGTGGCCACCGCGCCGCCACCGTCGCGGGGCGAGGAGCCCGCGGGAACCGACTGATCCCCGGGCCGCCGCTCGGCAACGCTGACGAGCGGCGGGGTCGGGGGGCGGCGGTGCCGGTGGGCGAGCCCGAGACGGTCCGCCCACCAGCCGCGCCTGGCGGGGCTCAGAGCAGGATCGGCAGCTTCTCGTAGCCGCGCACGGTGCTGGTGTGCAGCCGGTGCACGTTGTCGTGGTCGATCTCCCAGGTCGGGAACCGCTTCAGGACCTCCTCCAGCGCGACCCGGCCCTCCATCCGCGCGAGCGAGGCGCCGAGGCAGAAGTGCGGGCCGTGCCCGAAGCTCACGTGGCTGTCGAACTTGCGCCGGATGTCGTAGGTGTCGGCGTCGGGGTACTTGCGCTCGTCCCGGTTGGCCGCGGCGGTCAGCAGCAGCACCTTGGAATGCGTCGGGATCGTGACCCCGTGCATCTCCAGCTCGCGGGTGGTCGTGCGGCCCTGCACGGGGGAGGGGGCCTCGTACCGCAGCGTCTCCTCGACGGCGCCGGAGAGCAGCGTCGGGTCCGCGACGAGCGCGGCGCGCTGGTCGGGGTGCTCGGCGAGCAGCGCGCAGGCCCAGCCGAGGAGGCGGGCGACGGTCTCGGTGCCGGCGGAGACGAGCAGGTTGGTGAAGTCGGTCGCCTCTTTGGTGGTCAGCTTGCGGGTGCCGTCGGCGGTCTTGATCTCGGCCTCGGTCAGCGCCGTCATGACGTCATCGCGCGGCGCCTTGCGGCGGGCCTCGATCGTCTCGCTGAAGATCTCGTGCAGCTTGATCTGGGCCCCGAAGGAGATGTCGTTGACCATCCCCTTCTCCGGGTCGATGTAGAAGGTGGTGTCGATCAGCTTCCGGACGTCCTCGCGGTCCGCCGGGTCGACGCCGATCAGCTCGGAGATGACCATCGAGGGCAGGATCGCGGAGAAGTCCTGGACGAAGTCGAAGCCGCCGCTGCCGACCCGCTCGTCGAGCAGCTGGGCGCACAGCGTGCGGATGTGGCTCTCCAGCGCGGCGATCCGGCGCGGGGTGAAGCCGCGGGACACCAGCACGCGCATCATCGTGTGCGACGGCGGGTCCGTGAAGATGATCATGCCGTTGTCGTAGGGCTGGTCGCCCATGATCTCGAGCACCGTGCCGTAGGCGGAGCTGAAGGTCGCCGGGTCGAGGCTCGCGTCGTCGACGTCCTTGAACCGGGACAGGGCGTAGAAACCGAACTTCTCGTTGTGGTACACCGGCACCTCGTCGCGCATCCGGTGCCACACCGGATACGGGTTGGTGTCGATCACCGTGTCGTACGGGTCCCAGTACAGTTCCGTCACGTCCGCGACCTTCATTCGGGAGACAAACCGGATTCGGCTGACGGCGGCGCGCCCCGTGGCGACGCGGCCGCCGTCCGGCAGGTGTCGGCGAGTGGCCATCGGCCAGGGCAGGCCGGTGCGCGCCGGAACTGCCCTGAGGAGCGCCCTCCACACCACTATGGCACAGAGTGCCGCATCCTCAGAGCTTAGGGATGACCTCGGTCTCCAACAGCCGCAAGCTCTCCCAGGCGACCTCCGGCGGGATGCCGCCCATCAGTGGATTGACGACGCACAGTGCGAACGGGCCCTGCGCGCGCAGGTCCTCGGCGAGCTGGGCCGGGGTGAGTACCCGGTACTGGCCGGTCGCCCGCAGCGCCTCGGTCGACTCGGCCGAGGCGTAGACGCCGGTCGCGGTGCCGCTGCCGCCGGACGTGAGCCAGGCGCCATAGGCGTTCGACTCGTGCAGCGCGTGCGGCGCGATCCGCTCCCAGCCGGCGTCGACGTCCCGCGCCAGGTGGAAGAAGGCGCCGGTGCGGCCGCCGAGGCGGGGGCCCGGGTCGGGGCGGCCGAGCGTGACCAGCTCGTCGCGGTAGTGGTCCCAGGTGGCGGCGTCGGTCGGGGTGAAGCCGATGTCGAGGCGCGCCGCGCGCCGGGCCGCGCCCTCGGAACTGCCGCCCATGGTGATCGTCGGTCCGCCGGGAGAGAGGGCGGCCGGCGTGACCCGCACCGTGCGGCCGCGGTACTCGAACGGCTCACCGGTCCAGGCCTGGCGCAGGGTGTGGATGACCTCGGTGACCCGCCTGGCGCGCTCCTTGGGCGAGACGTCGAACATCTCGAACTCGGCGGGCACGTAGCCGCCGCCGAGCACCAGCTCGAGCCGCCCCCTGGAGAGGTGGTCGAGGACGGCGGTGTCCTCGGCGAGGCGCAGCGGGTCGTGGAACGGCGCGATCAGCGCCGCGATCATGATCTTCAACCTGCTGGTCCTGGCGGCGACGGCGGCCGCCATGGTCAGTGGGCTGGGCAGGTACCCGTCGTCGGCGCCATGATGCTCGGAGAGGCCTACGCTGTGGAAGCCCAGCCGGTCGGCCCACGCCGCCATCTCTAACGCGGCCTCATAGCGCTCGGCCATGGATGTCCCGGCGATGGCCGGGTTGCGGAAGTCGAACCGCATTGTGAAGATCGCCATGTGGTTGCTCCCCATCTGTGGCGGACGTCACATCCGCCGGCCGTCACGGGGCGTGAGTGTACCAACATTGACGTCGGCGTCAGTAATGTCTGTGGGTCGAGCAAAGAACAAATTCCGGAGACAGTGGCCGCAGGGTGCGCGAAGGAAGATCCTCTTCGGGCATCCCTTGGCTCCCTAGAAGGGTTGGAAACGTGGACCTGAACGGACGCGTGGCGATCGTGACCGGCGGTGGCGGCGGTCTCGGCGCGGCGACGGTGCGCCACCTCGTCGGCCTTGGCATGAAGGTCGTGATCTTCGACAAGTTCGGTGACGCCGCGGAGGCGGTCGCCAAGGAGTTCGACGAGGGACAGGCCACCGCCGTCGGCGGCGACACGACGGTCGACGAGGACGTGCAGGCCGCGATCGAGGCCGGCAAGGCGCTCGGCGTCGTGTCGCTGCTCGTGAACGTCGCCGGCGGCGGCGTCGGCGGCGGGCGCACCGTCGGCCGGGGCAACAAGCCCCACGACAAGGCGGCGTTCATCGAGACGCTGGCGATGAACGCGACCGGCACCTTCAACATGAGCCGTCTGGTCACCGCGGGCGCCTTCGCCGACAACGAGCCGGACGAGTCGGGCCAGCGCGGCGTGATCGTCAACGTCGGCTCGCTCGCCGGCCTGGAGGGCCAGACCGGCCAGATCTCCTACGGCTCGGCCAAGGCCGCCATCCTCGGCATGACGCTGCCGATGGCACGCGACCTCGCGCCGATCGGCGTCCGGGTGTGCGCCATCGCCCCCGGCACCATGGGCACCCCGAAGATGCTGGGCGTGCGTCCGGAGATGCTGGAGGCGCTGACCAAGGACATCCAGTTCCCGAAGCGGCTCGGCCGCCCGGAGGAGTTCGCGCTGCTGGTCGAGTCCATCGCCCGCAACCCGTACCTCAACGGCGAGAACATCCGGCTCGACGGCGCGCTGCGCTTCCCACCCAAGTAGGCGGTACGTGTTCACCGTCGACGCGGTCCTCGGCTCGCTGGCGTTAGAGCCGGCGGGCGAGGACCGCTACACCGCGAGCAGCATCGCCTCACCCAACCCGGTCGTCTTCGGCGGGCAGCTGCTCGCCCAGTCGATCGCGGCCGCGCTCGCCGGCCAGGACGGAAAGACGGTCAAGACCCTGCACACGGTCTTCGCCCGCGCCGGCCGGCCGGACACCCCGCTCGACGTCGCCGTGACGCGCCTGCACTCCGGGCGCAGCATGGCCAGCAGCGGGGTGAGCATCAGCCAGGGTGGCAAGGTCATCGCCCAGTCGTTGGTCCTGCTCTCGGCGGACGACCCCGACTTCATCCGGCACGCCGACGCCGCGCCGGCGCACGAGCCGCCGAAACCGGGGGAGGCCGTCGGCGCCGGCCACGGGGAAGTCTCGTCCGGCGAGCCGGGCGCCTGGCAGGTGCGGGTCGTCGGCGACGTCGACATCAGCGACCCGGAGGCTGTCGGCCCGGCGGAGCTGGACGTCTGGACGCGCTGGCCGGGCGCCCCGGGCGACGCGCTGTCCAGCCAGGCGCTGCTCGCGTTCGTCACGGACGGCTTTCTCATCGGGACGGCCATGCGGCCGCACCCCGGCGTCGGGCAGGCGCAGTCGCATCGCACGATCTCGACCAGCGTGCTGTCGCACACGATCACGTTCCACGAGCCGGTACCCGCCGACGACTGGCTGCTGCTCGCGCAGCGCAGCCCCTACGCCGGGCGGGGCCGTGGCTACGGCCGTGGCGACGTCTTCCGGGCGGACGGCGGGCTGGTGGCCTCGTTCGTACAGGACAGCATGATCCGTCCGATGGCGCCGTCGCCGGGCGGCGGCCACCGCCTCTGAGCAAGTCTTGACATCGACGTCAAAATTTCTAAGCATGGGCCCACACCGCCGCACGCCAACCTGACCCGACGCTGTGGGCCCCCGTTCCGCCATGCCTGAGAAGGAGCGCTGTTGACGTGCACGAAGCGGTGATTGTTTCGACAGCCCGGACGCCGGTGGGTACCGCGATCAAGGGCTCCCTGCTCGACGTCGACGCGTTCGAGCTGGCGACGCTCGTGGTCGGCGAGGCCGTCCGCCGCGCCGGCATCGACCCGGAGATCGTCGACGACGTCGTCCTCGGCGAGGCCCTGTACGGCGGCGGCGACATCGCCCGGTACGCGGCGATCGAGGCCGGCCTCACGAACGCGCCGGGCGTCGCCCACAACCGGCACTGCGCGTCCGGGATGGCCGCGATCCAGACCGCCGCCGCCTCGATCATGACCGGCATGGACCGGGTGGTCGTCGCCGGCGGCACGAACTCCTCGTCCACGTCGCCGCGCGCCAAGCGCCGCAAGCCGGGCACGGACGACATCGAGGACTGGTACTCGCCCACCCACCGCAACACGCCCGAGGCCCCGAACTACGACATGTCGGTGACGGTCGGCTGGAACGCCGCCGTGGCGACGGGCCTGAGCCGTGAGGACCTGGACGCCTGGGCGCTGCGGTCACACCAGCGCGCGGTCGCGGGCATCGACGCGGGCGCGTTCAAGGAGGAGATCGTCCCGGTCGAGGTGACCCGCCGCGACGGCACGACGTTGTCCTTCGACACCGACGAGCACCCGCGCCGGGACACGAGCATGGAGAGGCTCGCCAAGCTCAGGGTGCTGCACCCGGAGATCGAGGGCTTCAGCATCACGGCCGGCAACGCGTCCGGCTCGAACGACGGCGCCGGCGCGGTGGTGCTCACCTCGCGTGAGTTCGCCGAGGCGAACGGGCTCGAGGCGCTCGCGATCATCCGGTCCTGGGCGTCGGTCGGCGTCCCGCCGGCCGAGACTGGTCTCGCGCCGGTCAAGGCGATCCCGAAGGCGCTCGACCGGGCCGGCCTGTCCATCCAGGACATCGCCCTCTGGGAGATCAACGAGGCGTTCGCGTCGGTCCCGGCCGCCGCCTGCCAGCTGCTGGGAATCGACGACGAGATCGTCAACTACCTCGGCAGCGGCTGCAGCCTCGGCCACCCGATCGCGATGACGGGTGCCCGTCAGATCATCACGCTGACCCACGAGCTGCGCCGGCGCGGCGGCGGCAAGGCCGTGTCCGCGATGTGCGCGGGTGGCGGCATGGCCAGCGCGGTCGTCATCGAGGTTCCCGCCCCCTGACCCTGGCCGCCCCCGTGGGCCAGGACACGCGAACGGCCGCCAGGTTCAACCTGGCGGCCGTTCGCGTGCGGTGTTCTGAGCGCCGGGGACTCAGGAGCTCTCGGGCTGGGCGGGCACGTGTATCGGGAGCGGCTGCGAGCGGCGCGCGTCGACGACGACCGACTTGAGCGCGGCGCCGCTGCTGACGACGGTGTGCACCACGTTGATCAGGTCCTCGATCTGGACGAAGTCCGCGTTCACGTAGTCCCGCTGGAACCAGAGCGGGTGCACCGCGCCGGCGAGCTGCGGGTCCCAGCTGAACGGGAACTCGGTGCTGGAGCCGCCCTCGCCGCCGACGCAGTTGCCGACCGTGACCCGGGTGAAGCCGATGGTCGGGTACTCGACCCGGTAGGCCTCGATCAGCTTGTCCAGCGCGGCCTTGCTGACCGCGTACGAGCCGAGCCCTGGCCACGGCTCGGTGATCGAGCCGGCGATGGACGACAGGTAGGCGACGACGCCCTTCGTCTCCGTCAGGTACGGGATCGCCGCGGCGGTGATGTGGGCCGCGCCGATGACGTTGGTGTCGAACACGTGGTGCCAGTCGGCGGTGTCGTGGTCGACCAGCCGCCGCAGGACGCCGATGCCGGTGGCGTAGACGACCGAGTCGATGCCGCCGAGCGCGGCCGCGGCCTCCTCGATCGCCGCCTTGACGGACGTCTGGTCCGTGACGTCACAGGAGACCGCGACCGCTCCGGGCCCGGCCTCCGCGACCGCATCGTCCAGCCGGTCCTTGCGCCGGGCGAGCAGCGCGACCTGCTGGCCGCGCTGGGCGAGGGCGACGCCGATGGCACGTCCTAACCCACTGGAGGCGCCGACCACAACCGTTCGCATTGTGTGCCCACCTTCGATGTCGAGGTCGCCAGTTTCGCCCCGCCTCGTCGCTCAAGACCTGACTTTGCGGGACGTTGGCGGAGCAGCGTAATTGTACGACGTTGACGTCAGAGTCGGAATTGTTCGGCGGGCCGCCGCGCGATGTTCCGAGCCGACGGCGTCGGTCCGCGCGCCAGGTCCAGTGGTCGTCGGGTCCGCGAGCCGGCGAGGCGGCGGGTCCGCGGATCGGCCGGACCACGGGGAGAGACCTCTCGGCGACGCCAGGTGGTGACCGTGTCCAGCGGCGATGGGGGCCGCCGGGCGCCGGCTACCGGCTACTGACTGCCCGCCGTCATCGGTCGGCCGCCGTCCGTCAGCGTCAGCGTCAGCCGCCGAGGCTATTAGGCGTCGTCCGCGTCCGTCGGCCCGCCGCGCAGGTCCAGCGCGTTCAGGAAAAGCTGCGTCAACTGCTCGACGCCGTCGTCGAAATCGGGCTTGAAAAGCCCCTGGACGAGCCACATCTCGGCGAATCGGGTAACCATCGCGCCGAGCGCCGAGGCGGCGATCTTCGGATTGATGGTGGGGTCGACCCAGCCTTTTCGCTGCAGTTGCGCGATGGAGCTCGAGATGCGCTCCCGGTCGCGCTGCTGGTGCTCGAAACGCATCATGTTGAGGTGCGTGTCGTGCCGGCAGACCTGCTCGATGACGCCGATGATCCTGGCTTCCTGCCGGTAGTACTCCAGGAACCGGCGGTTGCCGGCGCGGATGCGGTCCTGCGGGGACGCGGTGGAGGACGGATCGAAGATCACCGTGCTGAGCGGGGCGTTCAGCAGGTCGGAGAGGGCCATGGCGACCTCGCGGAAGATCTGCTCCTTGGAGTCGAAGTAGTGGTAGAAGGAGCCGTGCGACAGGCCGGCGCGCTCGGCGATGTCGGAGATTCGCGCCTCGAGGAAGCCGTCCTCCTCGAACACCTCCTTGGCCGCCCCGAGAAGCCTGGCCCTGGTGGCGGCGCCCTTGCGTGAGCGCGGCCCGGTCGCCTTGTCGCGGTCAACCGGCGTTGCCGACGTCAATGCCCGCTCCTCATTCTCCCACCGCGTCGACCGGCGGGTCGGCCGGCACGGCCGGTGGTAGTGGCGCCTCCCGTCGGCCGCCATGCCAGCGGTCGAGGTCGGCGGTCGGGGATCAACACCAGCTGTCGGCATCGGCGGTCAACGAGAACCGGTTGCAGTCTACGTGTGGTCATCGGAGCTGGCGATGTTGTCGCGCCTGGTGGTGCCCAGGTCAGCGCCGTAGGCCCAGCCTCTTGTTTCGACGTCGATGTTGAAAACGTGGTAACAACCACGTGGTACCACCCACGGTGCAGGCCTGTCATCCTGTACGCCCGTCACCCCCACGCCACGACGCGGTGGCCTGCCGGCGCCCGCTGCCGGCGGTCCCATGGTCGACAAGGAGCTGCGATGCCGCCTCTCCCCGCGCTGATCCCGGCGAGCGAGTGGTTCTGGAAGTCCGGCGCCGATGGCATCCTGCGCATCCAGGGCTGCGACGACTGCGGCACGCTCGTGCACCCCCCGGTCCCGGTCTGCCCCACCTGCCGCGGCAGCGCCGTCTCGCCGAAGGAGGTGTCGGGCCGGGCCAGCGTCGTCGGCTACACCGTCAACGTCCAGCAGTGGCTGCCCGACATGAAGCCGCCGTACGTGGTCGCCGTGGTCGCGATCGAGGAGAGCGACGACGTCCGCCTGACGACCAACATCGTCGGCTGCGAGCCGGCCGAGGTGCACGTCGGCCAGCGGGTCCAGGTCACCTTCGAGCAGCGTGAGGACGTCTGGCTGCCGCTGTTCGAGCCGACCGGCGAGCCCGACGAGACCCGGGACCGCGTCGGTGAGCCGAACCTGCCCGCCCCGCGCGCGCCGTTGTCGCCCCGGCGCTTCGAGCACGACGTGGTCCTCTCCGGCATCGGCCGCTCGAGGATCGGGCGCCGGCTCATGGTCGACCCGCTGTCGCTGACGACCGACGCGTGCCTGAAGGCGATCGCGGACGCGGGGCTCACCCCCGAGGACATCGACGGCCTGTCGACCTATCCCGGCACGGTCGGCATGGGCATGAGCGAGGGCGGTGTCACCTCCGTGGAGGAGGCGCTGCGCCTGCGCCCGACCTGGTTCAACGGCGGCGGCGACCTGCCCGGTCAGACGGGCGCGGTCGTACAGGCGATGCTCGCGGTGTCGGCTGGCCTGTGCCGGCACGTGCTGTGCTTCCGGACCGTATGGGAGTCCACCTACCGCGAGCTGCGCCTCGGCGGGATGCCCGGCCGGGCCACCGGCCTGAACACCGAGTGGCGCCACCCCTTCGGCGCCATCTCGGCGGCCAGCTGGATCGCCATGCAGGCGAGCCAGTACATGCACCGCTACGGCGCCTCCCGGGAGATGCTCGCCGCGATCGCGCTCAACGGCCGGGCGAACGCCGCCCGCAACCCGGACGCGATCTACCGGGCCCCGATGACCATGGACGACTACATGTCGGCCCGCCTCGTCTCGACGCCGTTCGGCCTGTACGACTGCGACATCCCATGCGACGGTTCCGTCGCCGTCATCGTCTCGGCCGCCGACGCCGCTTCGGACCTGCCCAAGACGGCCATCAAGGTCGAGGCCGTCGGCACGCAGATCAACGAACGCGTCTCCTGGGACCAGGGCACGATGACGCACGAACCAGTGGTGCTCGGCCCGGCCGCGCACCTGTGGACCCGTACCGACCTGACCCCCGCCGACGTCGACCTCGCCTGCCTGTACGACGGCTTCACCTTCAACGCGATCTCCTGGCTCGAGGGGCTGGGCTTCTGCGGCTTCGGCGAGGCGCAGGACTGGCTGGACAAGGGCCAGCGGATCGCCCTGGACGGCGACCTGCCGCTCAACCCGCACGGCGGCCAGCTCTCCGAGGGGCGGCTGCACGGCTTCGGATTCCTGTACGAGGCGATCACCCAACTGCGCCATGAGGCCGGCCCCCGCCAGGTCGCCGACGCCCGCACCGCGGTCGTCTCCACCGGCGGCGGCGCGCCCGGCGGCGCGTTCCTTCTCAGGAGGGCAGACTCATGACAACGACGTCCAGCGACACCGCGTTACCGCAGGCTCCGCTCCGGGTCGTCCAGTGGGCGACCGGCAACATCGGCACCCGCGCGCTGCGGACGGTCATCGAACACCCGAACCTGGAGCTGGTCGGGCTCTACGTCTACAGCGACGCCAAGGCGGGCAAGGACGCCGGCGAGCTCGCGGGACTGGGCATCACCACCGGCGTCGCGGCGACGACGAGCATCGACGACATCGTGGCTCTCGGCGCCGACTGCGTCCTCTACATGCCGGCCCGGCTGGACGCTGACGAGGTGTGCCGGCTGCTCGAGTCCGGCGCGAACATCGTCACCACTCGCGGCGAGTTCCACCGCCCGGCCAGCATGGACCCGGCCCTGCGTGCGCAGGTGGAGAAGGCCTGCGCGGCGGGCGGGGCCTCGATCCACAGCACCGGCTCCAGCCCCGGGTTCATCTCCGAGGCGATCCCGCTGGTGGTCTCCTCCCTCCAGCGCCGGCTCGACCGGATCGTCATCAACGAGTACGCCAACATGTCGCGGCGCGACTCGCCCGACATGATCTTCAACCTGATGGGCTACGGGCAGCCGCCGGCGGCGTTCGACGACCGGCGCGCGGCGTACCTGGCCGAGGCCTTCGGCCCGTCGCTGTCGCTGACCGCCGATGCGTTGGGCGTCCCGCTCGAGGAGATCACCGCCTCGGGCGAGGTCGCCGTCGCGACGCGCGACATCGACATCGCCGCCGGCCGCATCGCCGCCGGGACGGTGGCCGCGCAGCGCATCACGGTGACGGGCCTGCGCGGCGGCACGCCGTTGCTGGAGTTCAAGGCGCACTGGTTCTGCTCCACCGAGCTGGACCCGGCCTGGGAGCTGGCGCTCGACGCCGGCTGGCGGGTGACCGTCGAGGGCGACGCCCCCCTCGACATCACCCTGCGCTTCCCCCTCACCCTCGACGAGATGGGCGCGATGACGCCCGGCTACACAGCCCATCGCCCGGTCAACGCGATCCCCGCCGTCGTCGCGGCGCTTCCGGGTATCCGCACGACGCTGGACCTGCCCCAGATCATCGGCACCGCGCTGCGCTGACCAACCAGCTGCCCGCACCCGTCGGGCCGGCCGCGCACCCGCACGGCCGGCCCGACGGGCTCGAAGCGCGCTCCCGCGGCCAGGAAGGCCTGATGGGCCGGACGCGTGCTCTCGTGACCCGGCGAAACCGGACGGGCCTTGACAACCCCGCCGAATGCGGGGGAGGGTGCGTTCGCTCGTCAGACACTGTTCAAATGCGCGATGCTGGGCATGCCGCCCGCCCGGGCCGCCGCTCGACGCGCCGGCCGCACCGGGCGGCGCACGGACCGCGACCATCCGCGCTGGACGCGACAAACCCAAGGACTGATAGATGACGCCGACGGCCGTGGCTGACCTGTACTGGGACCCGTTCGACAAGACGATCGACACCGACCCGTACCCGGTGTGGGAGCGGATGCGCGCCGAGTCACCGCTCTACCGCAACGAGCGGTTCGGTTTCTACGCGCTCTCCCGCTACGCCGACGTCGACGAGGCCCACCGCGACGCGGCGACGTTCAGCTCCGCGCACGGTACCGTCCTGGAGATCATGAGCCCGGAGCCGATGCCGCCCGTGTTCCTGATCTTCTCCGACCCCCCGGTCCACAACATGCTGCGCGCGCTCGTCTCCCGGGCGTTCACCCCGCGCCGGGTCGCCCGGCTGGAGGGCGCCATCCGCGGCCTGTGCGCCGAGATGCTCGACCCGCACGTCGGCGGGGGCGGCTTCGACTACGTCCAGGACTTCGCCGCGCAGCTCCCGTCGAAGGTGATCTCCGAGCTCATCGGCGTCGACCCGGCGGACCGCGAGGAGATCCGCAGGACGATCGACCTGACGTTTCACCACGACGAGACCGCCGGGATGAGCAACGACATCTCGCGCGCGGCCACGGTGAAGCTCAAGGCGTACTGGCACGAGCAGATCGAGGCGCGCCGCAAGGTACCCCGCGACGACATGATCACCGGCCTCGCCGAGGCCGAGATCGCCTCCGAGGACGGCCCCCGCCGCCTCTCCACCGAGCAGGCCGCGACCGTCGCCCAGGAGATCGTCAGCGCCGGCACGGAGACCGTCGCCCGCCTCCTCGGCTGGTTCGGCTCGGTGCTCGCCGACCATCCCGACCAGCGGGCCGAGCTCGCCGCCAACTTCGCGCTCGTCCCGAACGCGGTCGAGGAGCTGATGCGCTACGAGCCGCCGTCGCCGGTCCAGGGCCGCATGACCACCCGCGAGGTCGAGCTGCACGGCGTGACGATCCCCGCGATGTCGAAGGTGCTGCTGCTCACCGGCTCCGCCGGCCGCGACGACCGCAGGTACCCGGACCCCGACCGCTTCGACATCCACCGGACGTCCGACAGCCACATGTCCTTCGGCCACGGCATCCACTTCTGCCTCGGCGCCGGTCTCGCCCGGCTGGAGGCGCGCGTCGCGATCGAGGAGACGCTGCGCCGCTTCCCCAGGTGGGACGTCGACCGGGACCGCGCCGTCCGGCTGCACACCAGCACCGTCCGCGGCTACGAGAAGCTGCCGTTCGTCCTCTGACCGCCGGCAGTCTGCCGTCGGCAGCGGCGCGGCCGCCGGGTCCCGGGCCGCGGCGACCGCCCCTCGGGGTACCTGGGGACCCAGTCGGGCGCGCCCGGCCGCCGCGCGCGGCCGGCGGCCGAGAAAGGGAGTCCCTGGTGAAGGCTGTCGTCGTCGGAGCGTCGAGCGGGCTCGGCAGATGCATCGGCGTGGACCTGGGCCGCCGCGGCGACCAGGTCGCGCTGCTGGCGCGCCGCCGTGAGCGGCTGGTGGACGCGGCGAAGGAGGCGGGCCCCGGGACGCTCGCCGTCGCCTGCGACGTCACCGACGAGGCGAGTTGCCAGGCCGCGATCGAGGAGGCCGCGGCCGGCCTCGGCGGCATCGACGCCGTCGTCTACAGCGCCGGCATCGGCCCGCTCTCCCCGGTCGAGCGGGTCGACGCCCAGACCTGGCGGCGCGCGTTCGACACGAACGTGACCGGGGCGGCTCTCATCACCGCCGCCGCGCTGCCGCATCTGAAGGCCTCCGGCGGCGTCGCGGCCTACCTGTCGTCGATCAGCGCGTCGCTCACGCCCGTCTGGCCCGGGTTCGCCGCCTACGCGGTCAGCAAGGCGGCCCTCGACAAGCTCGTCGAGGCCTACCGCACCGAGCACCCCGACGTCGGCTTCACCCGCGTCGTCGTCGGCGACTGTGCCGGCGGCGAGGGCCCCAACCAGAGCGAGTTCCCCGCCGACTGGGACTGGGACTACATGGCGAAGGTCCGGCCGCTGTGGGTCAGCCGCGGGTACCAGACCGGCGCCCTGCTCGACGTCGACGAGCTGCTGCGCGTCCTCGACGGCGTCCTGCGCTGCCGCGGCTCCATCCCGTCGGTCACCGTCATGCCCCGCCAGCCGGCCTGACTTCGCGTCGAGGAGAACTCATGACGGTCGAGATCGCGCTGACTCCCGACTCGCGATGGGAGATCGACGTCCCGGGCCTTGCCGCGGCCACCGCGGCGGCGGGCTTCACCGCCGTCGGCATGGCCGCGGGCAACGCGACCCCGGCCGCCGCGAAGACGTTGGACGCCGCCGGGCTGCGCTGCCACGAGGTGCTCGCGCTGCTGATCGGCGACGACGCCGAGGAGACGCTGGCACAGGCGGAGAGGCTTGCCGAGGCGGCGTCCGTGCTCAGCGCCCGCTGGGTGCTCGCCGGGTTCCGGACGAAGCTGACCGCCCAGACCGCGCCGCTGATCCGGCGCTGCGCCGAGGTGCTCGCCGAGGCCGGGGCGGGGCTCGCCGTCGAGTTCAGCCCGATGGGCTTCGTCGGGACGATCTCCGAGGCCAGGGACGTGGTGGCCGCCGCCGGTGTCGAGCGCGCGGGGGTGCTGATCGACACCTGGCACTTCTTCCGGGGGCGGAGCACCTGGGAGGAGCTGGCGACGATCCCACTGGCAGAGATCGCCTACCTGCAGTTCGACGATGCCCCGGCGCCGATCGGCAGCGCCACGTCCGAGACGTTGCACCGCCGCGCCATGCCGGGCGACGGCGAGCTGGACCTGGACAGGTTCGCCTCGACCCTGCTCGAGCGCGGCTTCGACGGCCTGGTGAGCGTCGAGGTGCTGTCCGCCGAGCTGCGCCAGCTGCCGGTCCCCGAGTTCTGCCGGCGCGCCTACGAGTCCACCGCCCGCTTCTGGCGCTGACCGGCCACCGCCCGACCGGCAGCCCCAGACCGTCGAGGAAGGCAGAGGTTCTCGCCTTATGGATGCTCCCTACGACCTGACGGGGCGCGTGGCGATCGTGACGGGTGGCGGCACCGGCATCGGCGCCGCGACCGCCAGGCTGCTGGCCGCCCACGGCGCCGACGTCGCCATCGCCGCCCGCACCGTCGCGGACCTGGAACGCACGTCGGCGGCGGTGCGCGACGCCACCGGCCGGCGCTGCCTGCCGGTGCCGACGAACATCAAGGACGAGGAGCAGGTCGTCGCCCTCGTCGAGCGCACCGTCGCGGAGCTCGGGCGGGTCGACATCCTCGTCAACAACGCCGGCGGCACCCGGATGGGCCCGCTGCGGACCCTGCCGACCAAGGGCTGGGACGCGAGCTTCGACCTCAACGTCCGCGCGGCCTACTTCTGCACTCGGGAGGCCGGCCGGCACCTCGTCGCGCAGCGCTCCGGAGCGATCATCAACGTCTCCTCGGACGCCGGCGTCTACGGCGTCAGGGGCGGGGCGCACTACGCGGCCGCGAAGGCGGCGCTGCAGATGTTCACCAAGGTCACCGCCGCCGAGTGGGGGCACTACGGCATCCGCGCCAACTGCGTCGCCGTGGGCGGGATCGCCTCCGAGCGGGCGGCCGCGGCCTGGGACGTCGCCGGCATCGACCCGGGCGACATCGCCGCGGGCACCCCCCTCGGCCGGGTCGGCCGGCCCGACGAGGTGGCCCAGGCGATCGCCTTCTTCGCGAGCGACGCGGCCTCCTACATCACCGGCCAGGTCCTCTCCGTCGACGGCGGCCACCACATGGGCGGCATCCAGGAAACCTAGGACGTCGCCGTTGGGCGGGTGGCCGGGACGGGGTGGCCGCGCGGCCGGGGGCTCCAGGTCAGAGGATGCCTCGGGCGGTGAGGGCCGAGACGACGCGTTCGCCCGCGGCGCGGAAGTCCGCGACGCGCTGGCGGGCGGCGCCGTCGCCGTCGCCCGCGACGATGGCGTTCATGACCCGCTCCATCTCCGCCACGACGTCGGCGTGCGTCAGGCCGCTCTCGACGCGGAACACCCACGGAAGGAAGCCGGCGAAGGCGCGCAGCTCGGCGCGCAGCCGCCGTGAGCCGCCGGCGCGATGCTGGGCGCGCAGGATCTGCTGGACGATCTCGCCGATGCGATCGAGCGGCTCGGTGACCTTCAGCTCGGCGATCAGCTGTTCCAGCTCGGCGATGACCGCCGGGTCACGCTGGTTCGCCAGCCGAGAGACGGCCACCCCGGACAGCAGGCCCATCACCTCGAAGTCGTCGAGCACCGACTCGGCGTCGAACGGCTCGACGAACACCCCGCGGTGCGGCCGGATCGAGACGATCCCGTCCCGCTCCAGCATGACGAGGCCCTCCCGGACCGGGCTGCGGGACAGGCCGAGCGCGTCGCCCACCTCGACGAGGTCGACGCGCTGCCCGGAGCGCAGCCGCCCTTCGAAGATCTCCTCGAGAAGGTAGTCGACGACGGCGTTGCTCGCCTTCGTGAGTTTGACGGTTCGGCTGGGCGGCACGGTGCTGGTCCTCGCGGTGGTGACGGATGGTGTTCGGCGGCGTGGGTCGGGCGGCATCGACAGTATGCGATCTTTGGCCGTGGCGCGTCCGGACGCCGTGGCGCCCGGCCGGGGCCTCCCTGTATACGGCCGCCGGCCGGCGGGACGGGCGTGAGCGTGTCCTCCGTCCCACAGCGCATGGCGCGTTCCGCCCCGTCGACCGTAGATTGCCTTAGTGAATTATGAATCAATCCGCCCGGGCCACCGCCCACGAGCCGTCCTGGGAGTGTCGAGTCCATGCTGATCGAGCTGAGCTCGGAGCAGGAGATCCTGCGTGACACCACGGCGCGCTACCTGGAGCGGGAGGCCGCGCCGGACGCGCTGCGCCGGCTGCGCGACGACCCGGAGGGGTTCGGCCGTGACTACTGGCGGGCCGGCGCCGAGCTCGGCTGGACCGCTCTGGTCGTCGACGACGAGTTCGGCGGCGGCAGCGTCAGTGGCTCGCCGGTCGTCGACCTGAGCCTGATCGCCTACGAGTTCGGCACCCACGCGGCCCCGGGCCCGCTGGTCGCGACGAACGTCGTCGCCGCGGCGCTGTCTCGCGCGCTGACGGCGGCCGCGGCCGCCGGTCGGTCCGACGCGGCCTCCGGGCACGCCGAGGTCCTCGACGCCCTCCTGGCCGGCGAGGCGGTCGGCGCGTGGTGCCTGGCCGAGCCGGCCCCGCACGACCGCCTCGGCACCGTGACCCTCACCGTGCGGGCCGACGGGGACGAGGTCGTGCTCGACGGGGTCAAGCGCCCGGTCGAGGCGGCCGCCTGGGCGAGCCACCTGCTGGTGACCGGCCGTACCGGCGACGGGCTCACCCAGGTGCTCGTGCCCGCCGACGCGGCCGGCGTCACCGTCACGCCGATGCATTCCCTCGACCTGACCCGCCGGTTCGCCGCGGTCACCTTCGACGGGGTGCGGCTGCCGCGTGCGGCCGTCGTCGGCGAGTTCGCCGGCAGCGACGAGGACGTGCGCCGCCAGCTCCAGCTCGCCCTGGTCCTGGTCACCGCCGAGATGGTCGGCGCGCTGCAGCGCGCGTTCGACATGACCGTCGACTGGGCCTTCGACCGGTACTCGTTCGGCCGCCCGCTCGCGTCCTACCAGGCGCTCAAGCACCGGTTCGCCGACATGAAGATGTGGCTGGAGGCGACGCACGCCGCCGTCGACGCCGCGGCCGCCGCCGTCGACGCGGGCTCGCCGCAGGCCGACGAGCTGGTCAGCGTCGCCAAGGCTCTCGGCGAGCCGGGTGTCGAGCTGCTGCAGGACTGTGTTCAGCTGCACGGCGGCATCGGCATCACCTTCGAGCACGACCTGCACCTGTTCCTGCGCCGGGGCGCCGTCAACCGCGCCCTGTTCGGTACCCCGGACGAGCACCTGGGCCGGCTGGCCGCCGTCGCCATCGCTCAGGCCGCCGCCCCGAGCGATGACACCCAGCCGCAGGAGGCGCCCGCGGCCCAGGGCGCGGGCCCGGTGGCGGCGCGGGCGAACGCGGCGGGTGACCTCGAGGATCTCGACAGTTTCCGGGAGCGGGCCCGCCGGTTCATCCAGGGCAACCTCAAGCAGGACGAGACGGTCCGTACGCTGCGGCGGACGCTGACCGACGAGCAGGAGCTCGCCGAGGTCGCCCGCGCCCGCAAGCTGCAGCGGATGCTGTTCGACGCGGGCCTCGCCGGCATCACCTTCCCGCGCGAGTACGGCGGCCAGGGCCTCACCGCGGCGCACCAGGAGGTCCTCAACGAGGAACTCGCCGGCTACGAGTTCCCGCGCCACCTGCAGGTGCCGACGTTGTCGCCGTGTGCCGCCGTCATCCTCGAGTTCGGCACCGAGGAGCAGAAGCTGCGCCACCTGCCGGCGATCCTGCGCGGCGATGAGATCTGGATCCAGTTCCTCTCCGAGCCCAGTGGCGGGTCCGACGTCGCCGGGGCGCTCATGTCCGCGGTCCGCGAGGGCGACGAGTGGGTGCTCAACGGGTCGAAGATCTGGAGCACCGGCGCCTGGTGGTCCGACTGGGCGCTGTGCCTGGCCCGCACGAACTGGGACGTGCCCAAGCACCGCGGCCTGTCGGTGTTCATGCTGCCGATCCACCAGCCGGGCATCGAGATCAGCCGTATCGAGATGCTCAACGGCTCGATGGAGTTCTGCCAGGAGTACCTCACCGACGTCCGGGTGCCCGACAGCGAGCGTCTCGGTGACGTCGACGGCGGCTGGACCGTCGGTACCAGCTGGATGATGTACGAGCGGCAGGCGAACAACTCGCCGTTCACGACCAGGCCGAGCCACACCCGGCGGGGCAGCGCCGGCATCGACGCGCCGCTCGTCCCGATCGCCGCCCGGCTCGGCCGGCTCGACGACCCGCGGACGCGGGAGCTGATCGGCGAGGCGCGGCTGCTGTCCGTGGTGCGTGAGCAGCTCAACCGGAGGCTCGCCGCCGGTATGACCACGGGCCGGATGCACTCGCAGTCGTCGGCGATCGGCCGGCTGTTCGCCGGCCACTTCGGCACGCGCCGGGACACGATCACCTTCGAGATCGCCGGCGGCATCGGCGCGGCGTGGACCGACGACGACCCGGCCGCCGGCTGCGGCCTGGACTACCTGGTCCGCACGATCAGCACCGTGGCCGGCGGGTCCACCGAGATCGCCCGCAACGTCATCAGCGAGCGCGTGCTCGGCATGCCGCGCGAGGCGGCCCCCGACCACGGCATCCCCTTCCGCAACGTCCCCCGCGGCGGTCGCACCCGGTCCTGAGGCCGAGCTCGGTCCGGCGTCGTCGCGGCGCCGGACCGAGGTGCCACGATGGTGCACGACACGACGGTGACGAGAGGTGGGCGGATGGGCGAGGTCGCGGTCATCACCGGGGCGGCGGGCGGGATCGGGGAGGCGGTCGCGCGGCGGCTGGCGGCCGAGGGAGTGCGCTGCGTGCTGGTGGACAGAAAGCCGGCGGTCGAGGACGTCGCCGCGTCGCTCGGTGGTGTCGCGGTGGTCGGCGACCTGACCGACCCCGAGCTGTCTGTCCGGATGGTGGCGGCCGCCGGCGAGCGGCTGGACCTGCTCGTCCTGAACGCGGGGATCAACTCGGTCGACAAGGACCCGGCGACGCTCGACCTCGACCGGTACCAGGCGGTCGTCGGAGTCAACCAGCATTCCGTCGTGTACGGGCTGCGGGCCGCGCTACCGGTGATGCGCCGGCACGGGGCCGGCTCGATCGTGGTCACTGCCTCGTACGCCGCGCTGATGGGCGTCGAGCAGGACCCGATCTACACGATGACCAAGCACGCCGTCATCGGCCTGGTCCGGGCCCTGTCCGGGAAGCTGTCCCGCGAGGGCATCCGCCTGAGCGCCGTCTGCCCCGGTCTTGTCGACACACCTCTGACCTCGCCGACCCGCGACCGCTTCCAGGCCGCGGGCATCCCCATGCTCTCCGCCGACGAGGTCGCGGCCGCCGCCGTGGAGACCCTCCGCACCGGTGAACCCGGAACCGAACTGGTCGTCAGCCCAGGTCGTGCCCCGGCTCGGTACGTCCTGGCGCCGCTCCCGTGACGAGGGTGGGACGCCCAGGCGGTCGGGAGTGGGCGTTCAGTGCCCGACTGCGGGCATGATCTCCTCGGCTATCCACTGGGTGTAGTCGTAGTACTCGTCGATGTGGGTCAGGGCGGGGATGGGAACGGAGCTCATCGTGACCCCGAGTTCCTCGAACCAGCCGAGACGGTCGATGATCTCCTGTTTGGGCATGCCCGGCCGGGCGTTCGGGTCCTCGTTCACCGCGTGGCCCTCGCCGACGCGCGCGGTGCCCAGGCCGTAGAAGACCTCGGTCAGTCTGCCGTTGTAGTCGGGCTGGGACCTGATGAGGTCGAGCCTGGCGGGAATGTCCTCGGGCTTGGTGAGAAACGGCCACCAGCCCGTCGCGTATCGGGCGACGCGCCGCAGCACCGGGTCGGCGTCACCGCCGAACCAGACCGGTGGGTGCGGCTTCTGGACCGGCTTGGGCTCGAACGCGACGTCCTTGAACGAGACGTATTTCCCCTCGAACTCGGGCTCCTCCTTGGTCCAGAGCTCGAGGATCGCCTGGATGTACTCCTCGGCGCGCGCGCCGCGTTCGTGGAAGGGGACGCCGAGGATTCTGAACTCCTCCTCCAGCCAGCCGACGGCGAACGTGACGGTCACCCGCCCGCTGGACAGCCAGTCGATGGTCGAGAGCGCCTTCGCCGTCACGATCGGGTGCTGTAACGGCAGGATGGCGATGCAGGAGTTCACCCGGATCTTCTCGGTGGCCCCCGCCCAGTAGGCCATCGCCGGGTAGGCGCTGAAATAGTGCGGGCCGGACAGGTCGACGTGCGCCCTGGGAATGATGTGGTGCTCGGGAACGGCGATCATGTCGTAGCCGAGTTTCTCGGCCCATTTCGCCAGGCGCGTCTGGTCCGCGCCCGTCACCCCGGCCTCCCACGGCTGGCAGGTGGCCTTCAGCCGCAGCAGATGCGGCATGGCGAATCCCAGTCTCATGAATTCTCACCTCGTCCGGGTCTTGCTGCTGCGGACAAAACCTCAGGGAAAAAGATCAGGCGGGCCGCGCACTGCTCCGCGCGGCCCGCCCGAATTCTCGGCCCTCCTCAGGGGAGGACCCGGTCACTTACTTGCTGGTGGTGTCGGCGGAGTCGAAGTAGAGGTTCTCCAGCCGGTCCACCTGGTCGGCGAGCTCGCTCGAGGTGCCGGAGAGCGCGATCCGGCCGCGGGCCAGGACGACGACCTCGTCGGCCGCCGCCATGGCGAGCTTCGCGTACTGCTCGACCAGCACGACCGAGCAGCCGTGGTCGGCCGCGATCGCGCGCACCGTCTCGAAGAGGCCCTCGACGATGAGCGGTGCGAGGCCGAGGCTGAGCTCGTCGACGAGCAGCACCCGGGGCTGCTGGATGAGCGCGCGGGCCATCGCGAGCATCTGCTGCTCGCCGCCGGACAGCGCGCCCGCCGCGAGCTTCCACCGCTTCTCGAGCGCCGGGAAGGTCGCCAGCATGTCCCGGGGCTTCGGCCCGCCGCGCCGGGCCGCCACCTTCAGGTTCTCCTCGACGGACAGGCTGACGAACAGCGACCGGTTGTCGGGGACGAGCACGATCCCGGCCCGGTTCGCCGCCGCCGGCCGGCCGCCGCGCAGCTTCGCGCCGTCGACCAGGATGTTGCCGCTCTGCGGCGCCAGCAGCCCGGCGAGCGTGAGCAGCATCGTCGTCTTGCCGGCGCCGTTCGGTCCGAGCAGGGCGAGCACCTTGCCGGGGGCGAGGGCGAGGTCGACGTCGCGGAACGCCGTCGTGCTGCCGCGGCCGCCGGTGAGGCTGACGGTCTGGAGCCGGGCGGTCGTGACTCCGGCGGGGGAGGGGGAGGAGGTTTCGACCGTCGCGGTCATGCCGTCACCGCCGGGGACTCGTTGGCCGTCTGCTGGGCGCCGTTCGCGGCGGCCGACTCGTTCTCGGCCACCGGCTCGGAGGTGCTGTGGGTGTTGCCGAGGTAGGCGTCGGCCACGGCGCGGTTCGCCCGGATCTCGGCCGGGGTGCCCTCGGCGATGAGCTTGCCGAACTCGAGCACGTAGATGTAGTCGCAGACGCCGAGCACGAGCGCGACGTCGTGGTCGACGAGCAGCACACCGGTACCGTTCGCGGCGATGCCGCGGATGCGCTCACCGAGCCAGGTCGACTCGGTGCTGTCGAGGCCGGCCGCCGGCTCGTCGAGCAGCAGCACCTTCGGACGCGAGGCGCAGGCCCTGGCGATGGACACCAGTTGGCGTTCGCCCTGGGAGAGCTCGCCGGCCTGGCGGTCGACGCGGTCCGCGATGCCGGTCACGGCGAGGGCGGCGGCGAGACGCTGGTGGCGTTCGTGCCCGCGTACGCCGCTGAGAGCGGCGGACACGTTCTCCTCGACGGTGAGCTCCTCGTAGAGCTCGATGGACTGGAACGTGCGCGCGAGGCCCTTGTGTACCCGGACATGCGAGGCGAGCTTGTCGATGCGCTGGCCGCCGAGCGTGACGCTGCCGGAGGCACGGGCGAAGCCGGTGATGGCGTCCAGGGCACTGGTCTTGCCGGCTCCGTTCGGGCCGATGAGACCGACGATCTTACCCGGCTCGACGCGTAGCGCGATGCCGTCGACCGCGGTCACACCGCCGTAACGGACAGTGAGACCGGAAACCTCCAGCACCTCGCCGTGACCGCCGGCCGGCGCCGTCGCCTGGGTGTCCGCCGCGCCCGCCGTGGACAGAGGAGCGGACGCGGTGGCCGTGAACAGGGGCTGAGCGGGTGCGGCGGCGGCCGGCGTCGCCGAGCCCCCGGCCCCCGCGCCGGCCAGCGCCGGCTGGGCGACCGGTGTCGCTGGGCGCCAGCGTTCCAGGAGGGCTCTGACCTTGTGGACGAGCTTGTGCGCGTCGCTGGCGAGGCCCTCCGGGTGACCGACGAGGGCGGCGAGCAGACCGATGCCGGTGATGACGGAGAACCAGTCACCGAGGTGGATCCAGCGGTCCATCGCGATGAAGAAGATGCCGGTGCTGGCGATCAGGCCGGCGTTGATGCCGCCCCAGACCGACGTGATGCCGGCCAGGTAGGCGACCGTCAGCAGCGACAGGCCGCCGACCGCGGAGAACGAGTCGAAGGTGACCACGCCGCGCCGGTAGGCCAGCAGCGCCCCGCCGAGGCCGGCGATGAACGACCCGATCGCGAAGCTGATGACCTTGATCCGCACCACGTTGATGCCGATGCCGGCGGCCGAACGCTCATTGGCGCGCACGGCGAGCATGGCCGAGCCCAGGGCGCTCATCCGCAGCTTGGCGACGCCGAACGACACCGCCACCAGTACGAACAGGCACAGGAAGCCGAACTCCAGGCGGGGGAAGGCGTGCCCGCTGCCGATCCCGAGATTGAGGCCGAAGATCTTCGGATCGCTGACCTTCGCGCCCGAGGTGCTGACGATCTGGGTGTTACGGAACCAGACCGCCTCGATGGCGTAGGCGAGCGCGAGCGTGACCACGCCGAGAGTGAGCCCGCGTAGTCGTAGCGCTGGCAGGCCGATGACGACGCCCAGGACGGTCGCGCCGAGCGCCGCGAGCAGCGGTGCGAACGGGAAGGGGATGTGCCAGCTCTGGGTGAGGTTCGAGAGCAGGAACGCGCCCGCGCCGGCGAGCGCGAGCTGCGCGAGCGACACCTGGCCGGCGTAGCCGGTCACGACGATGAGCGACAGGCCGATGACCGCGGCGATGATCGTGCCGATGACGGCGGCGCGCCAGGTGCCGTGGAGGAAGATCAGGAACAGGGCGCCGACGACGGTGCCAGCGATCGTCGGCAGCGTCAGCGCCCGCGGCCGTGGAGCCAGCCCCAGCGGCTGCCTGACCAGGCCACCGCGCACGGGCATCCCCCGGCCGGTCGCCACCAGCGCGATCACGATGACGATCAGCGGCACCAGCTCGGCCGAGCCGGTCCTGGGCAGCCACGAGTGCTGCGCGGCGAGCGAGAGCGCCTCGGCCTGGACCATACCGATCACCAGGCCGGCGATGACGCTCGGAACCAGGTTCTGGAAGCCGCCGACGACGGCCGCGGCGAGTGCCGGCACCACGAACAGCGTGTAGGTCGTCGGCGCGAGCGGGCTGACCGGCGCGATGAGGATGCCGGCCGCACCGGCCACCGCGCAGCTGATCATCCAGTTCGTCAGCGCCACCCGCGACGCGGACACGCCACTGACGTAGGCGCCGGTCTGCGAGGAGGCGGTGGCCCTGGTCAGCAGGCCGAACCGGGTGAACCGGAAGACCGCGGTGAGCACCAGAGTCAGCACGATCACGGCGACGGCCAGGTAGAACCGGTCCGACAGCACGGTCAGCGAGCCGAGCGTCCAGCGGTCCGCCGGGAAGATCTGCTCGACGCTGACCGGCGCCACGCCGACGCGGATCACCATCACCGACTGGATGATGACCAGGACGCCCAGTGAGGCGACCGCCTTGGCCAGCGGCGGCGCGTCCAGCAGCTTGCGGAACACCAGTCCGTAGAGCAGCGCGCCGAGCAATGCGCCGATCAGCAGCGCGAGCAGCGCCGCCGGCAGGAAGGGAATGCTGTCCGTTCCCAGGCCGACGGTCGTCGGCAGGCCCGGAATCGGAACCAGTAATTCGCCTTCTCGCAGGTCCGCGTAGGTGTAGGCGACGTAGAGAGCGATCGCTCCGGTCGCGAAGTTGATGACCCCCGAGCTGCGGTAGGTCAGCACCAGTGCGAGCGCGAGCGCGGCGAACACTGCGCCGTTGCCGAGCCCCAACAGGAGCGAGGCGATGTGTGACATGAAGGGATCTCCCGACGTCGTCCCAGGGAGGACCGCTTCCGCGGCCGGCGTCCCAGGTCAGGACCGCGTTGAGCGGCGGTTCTCGGGTCAGGACCGCTTCCATGGCCCTCACCCGGGACGGCCCCGTTGTCGTGGGGCGTCCAGGGTCAGGGCCGCGGAAGCGGCGGTGGTGGTGGTGGAGTTTGGTCTACAGCCTGTTCAGTTTTGCATCGGCCCTGTGAAGCTCTTGATCGGCGACGTCTAGTTCTCGATCGGCGACTGGCCAGGCGGTCGCGCCGCACGGAAGCCGGCCATCGAGGTGAACATGCCGATCGCGACGCCGCTACCGGTGTCGATGTCAATGTCGATGTCAAGACGGTAGGTCTCCCCGCCGGTCTTGAACAGTGTGAATGATGGGTGGCTGGTGCCATCGGCCGCCGTGCGTCGTGCCCGCGGCGTCAGGTCGCCCTGATCCGGCGGGATGGTCACCGGCTCGACGTCGACACCGGCTGCGTCGAAAACCGCGGGGGCCCGCTTCCGGTGGATGTCCACGACGACCGGGATGTCGATCGCGATCACCGAGGCCTTCGCGGCGCCGAGGACGTCGTCACCAGCGCCAGCGCGGGACGTCGCCATGACCGCCTGGAGGCGACGGTGCGGCGAGCGACCCTGGTATGCGGCATGTCATCCTCGGTTGGCGATCTTGGGCAGCGGGGGTGCGGCGTACGGCTCGCCGGTGGGCGCGGGCTCGCGGTAACGTCGTGTGTCGGGCATCACAGCGGCTGCCAGTCGCTAAGTGAATACATGCTCGACACCGTTCCGTCAACGGTTCGCCTGGAATGGACGCTTTTCGTCCACTTCGGCGATGCTTCAGGCGGGGTCAGGGGTGGCCTGAGAGCGGTCGGTCGCGGGCGTCTGAGTGAGTGTTCACATAGTGGGTTCACTCATCTTGACCCTTGTGGCGTGGGTCGGCCTGCGGGCCCGTCGCTGTCCGTAGACAGTAGCCGCGCCCGCGCGGGGCGTGTCGCCGCCGGGTTCGACCGCCTGGTGCGCCATGGGCGTCGTGTCCGCCGGGGGCGGGTCCTCGGAGAGGTCGCCATTCCCGATCATGCTGAGTCCGATCGTCGGCCGGTTGTGCGGTACGCGCCAGGGCTCGTACCCCGCCTCGGCTGACGGGTCCGGTGCCGTGACGGTTGCCTCAAAGTGCAGGTTTCGACGATCGTGTCAGAATGTGATCCCGTTCGCCACCGGTAGGGCTAGTCGCGGGGACCGTGACCGTGACCACCTGGATCCGCTCCCGTGCGTCTGCCAGCCAGGTGCATTATTAATTAACTTTGACGAGCAGACTGACCAACAGGGGAGGCCCGATGTCCGGTCCTGACATCCCGGTGTTCGACGCCGACAACCACCTGTACGAGACGACCGACGCGTTCACCAAGTACCTGCCGGCGCGCTACAAGAAGGCGATCGACTACGTCGACGTCCACGGCCGCACGAAGATCGTGGTCCAGGGGACGATCAGCGAGTACATCCCCAACCCGACCTTCGAGGTCGTCGCCCGGCCGGGCGCGCAGGAGGAGTACTACCGCAAGGGCAACCCGGACGGTAAGTCCCGCCGGGAGATCTTCGGCAAGCCGGTGAAGGCGATCCCGGCCTGGCGCGAGCCCGCGGCGCGCCTGAAGCTGATGGACGAGGAACAGGGCCTCGCGCGGACCCTGCTGTTCCCGACGCTCGCGAGCCTGCTCGAGGAGCGGATGAAGGACGACCCGGAGCTGACCCACGCCGCGATCCACGCGCTCAACGAGTGGCTCTACGAGACCTGGCAGTTCAACTACAACGGCCTCGACCGCATCTTCACCACCCCGGTGATCACGCTCCCGATCGTCGACGAGGCGGTCAAGGAGCTCGAGTGGGTCCTGGAGCGGGGCGCGAAGGTGATCCTGGTCCGGCCGGCGCCGGTGCCCGGGTACAAGGGGCCGCGCTCGTTCGCGCTGCCGGAGTTCGACCCGTTCTGGGCGCGGGTCCAGGAGGCCGACATCCTGGTCGCCCTGCACTCGTCCGACTCTGGCTACTCGCGCTTCACCGGTGAGTGGAGCGGGGCGGCCACCGAGCACCTGCCGTTCCAGCCGAACGCCTTCCGGATGCTGCACTCCTGGCGGCCGATCGAGGACGCGGTGGCGTCGCTGGTGATCCACGGCGCGGTGTCCCGCTTCCCGCGGCTGAAGATCGCCGTCGTCGAGAACGGCGCCTCCTGGGTGGCGCCGCTACTCAAGACCCTCAAGGATCTCTACAAGAAGATGCCGCAGGACTTCATCGAGAACCCGGTCGAGGCCCTGAAGCGCAACATCTACATCAGCCCGTTCTGGGAGGAGAACTTCGCCGAGCTGGCTCAGCTGCTCGGTGAGGAGCACATCCTCTTCGGCTCCGACTACCCGCACCCGGAGGGCCTGGCCAATCCGATCAGCTACATCGACGACCTCAAGGACCAGCCCGAGCCGTTCATCCGCAAGGTCATGGGCGAGAACCTGGCCAAGCTGATGAACGTCCCGGTCGCGCTGCCCGCCACGGTCTGAGCGGAGCCGCTGGGCGCACCGTGGCCGCTCCGGCGGTGGCGCTGTAGGGTTCGGCGGCCCGGGGTGCGTGCCCGGGCCGCCGGGCGCCGGCGCTTGGCGTGTGCGCCCGTCTGCCCGCGCCGGCTGGCCGGTTGTACCGGGCAGTCCATGAAATCTTGATTCCCGTCAGGCGAGAATGTAGCTTCCAGCACAGGGAAGCGCTGGTGGCGGGCGTCCGGACCCACCCGACGTGCGTCCTGCGCGAGGATCGGCGTGGACGCATCACGAGAACGAACCAGAAGAGGGCGAGGGACCTGCCGTGAAGGGCTTACTCATCGACGGGCAGCTTGTCGAGGCGCCGAGTACGACGGTCTCGCTCAACCCGACGACGGGCGAGGTTCTCGGCGAGGCGCCGGACGCGACGGTCGAGCAGGCGGTGGCCGCGGTGAAGGCGGCCCGCCGGGCGTTCGACACGACGGACTGGTCGACGAACGTCGAGTTCCGGGTGCGGTGCCTGAACCAGCTGCATCAGGCGCTGGTCAAGCACCGCGAGGAGCTGCGTGAGCTGACGATCGCCGAGGTCGGGCATCCGCGGGTGATGACGTACAGCGCGGCGCTCGACATCCCGATCGACATCGTGAAGTACTACGCGGACCTGGCCGCGGGCTACTCGTTCACGGAGGATCTTCCCGAAGTCGAGTCCCACGGGATCAAGAACCGGCGCTGGGTGGAGAAGGAGGCCGCGGGCGTCGTGTCCGCGATCATTCCTTACAACTACCCGACCCAGATCGCGATCGCGAAGGTCGCTCCCGCGCTCGCGGCCGGCTGCACCGTGATCCTCAAGGGCGCGCCGCAGACTCCGCTGATCACCCTGGCGCTCGGCGAGATCATCGCCAACGAGACCGACATCCCGGCCGGCGTCGTCAACGTGATCACCTCGCCGTCGGTCGAGGTCGCCGAGGTGCTCACCAGCCACCCCGACGTCGACATGATCAGCTTCACCGGCTCGACGCCGGTCGGTCGCCGGATCATGGAAGTCGCCGCCAAGACCGTCAAGAAGGTCTTCCTGGAGCTCGGCGGCAAGTCGGCGCTCATCGCGGTCGACGACGCGGACGCCGACTTCCTCGCCCTCATCGCGACCATGACGATCTGCTCGCACGCGGGGCAGGGCTGCGCCGTCACGTCGCGCCTGCTCGTGCCCAGCTCGCGCAAGGACGAGTTCGTCGAGAAGGTCAAGGCCACGATCGAGAACATCAAGGTCGGTGACCCGGCGCTGGAGGAGACCTACGTCGGCCCGCTGATCAGTGCCGAGCAGCGCGAGAAGGTCGACGGGATCGTCCAGCGGGCCGTCGAGGCCGGTGCCACGCTGGTCGCCGGCGGCAAGAGGCTCGACGGGCCCGGCTTCTTCTACGCCCCGACGGTGCTGGCCGACGTCGACCCGGACAGCGAGATCGCTCAGGACGAGGTCTTCGGCCCGGTCCTGGCGATCATCGCCTATGAGGACGACGACGACGCCGTCGCGATCGCCAACAACTCGATCTTCGGCCTGTCCGGCTCCGTCTTCGGTGCCGACGACGACCGGGCGATCGCGATCGCCCGGCGGATCCGGACCGGCACGGTGAGCGTCAACGGCGGCAACTGGTTCGCTCCCGACTCGCCGTTCGGCGGGTACAAGCAGTCCGGCATCGGTCGTGAGATGGGCGTCGCCGGGCTGGAGGAGTTCCTGGAGCGCAAGACCCTGGCGGTGCCGGTCAAGTGAGCGTGGTCAAGGTGAACCAGGGGCCGGGCCGATGAGCGCCCGGCCCCTGGAGGGCATCCGCGTCCTCGAGGTCGCCATGTACGGCTTCGTGCCGTCGGGTGGGGCGGTCCTCGGCGAGTGGGGCGCTCAGGTCATCAAGATCGAGCACGCCGTGACCGGCGACCCGCAGCGAGGGCTTACCCAGATCGGCAAGATGAAGGTCGACCCCGCCGGGCCGAACCCGAACATCTGGCACAGCAACCGGGGCAAGCGCAGCGTCGGCCTGGACATCGCCAACCCGCTCGGCAGGGAGGTCCTGCTGGAGCTGGCGAAGCAGGCCGACGTGTACCTGACGAACCACCTGCCGAAGGTGCGCGAGAAGCTGCGGGTGGACGTCGACGACATCCGCGCCGTCAACCCGAAGATCATCTATGCGCGCGGCAGCGCGCTCGGCCCGCGCGGCGCGGAGTCCACGAAGGGCGGGTTCGACATGACCGCCTTCTGGGCACGCGGCTCGTCCGCCGCGAGCCTGACGCCGCCCGGCACGAACGGCGTCGTCAACCCGCCGGGGCCGGCATACGGCGACACGATCTCCGGCACGAACCTCGCCGGCGGCATCGCCGCGGCGCTGTTCCGCCGGGAGCGGACCGGCGAGCCCTCCATCGTCGACGTCTCGCTGCTGGGCAGCGGGGTCTGGTCGATGGGCCACGGGATCGCGCTGTCGAAGTACACCAACATGGCCTTCGAGGGCATCGTGCCCGGCGAGCACGGGGCGCCGACCAACCCGCTCTCCGGGCTGTACAAGACCAGCGACGGCCGGTACATCTCGCTGGTCATGCTGCAGCCGGGCCGGTTCTGGGCGGACGTGTGCCGCCACGTCGACCGGCCGGAGCTGGCCGACGACCCCCGGTTCGCCACCGCCGAGCTGATCGGCCAGAACACCCCCGAGGGCGTCAAGCTGCTGCGGGAGGCGTTCGCGACCAGGACCCTGGCGGAGTGGACCGAGCGGCTGGCCACCCTGTCCGGGCCCTGGGCCCCGGTGCAGGACTCGCTGCAGGTCAGCGCCGACCCGCAGGTCAGGGCCAACGAGTACATCATCGACGCCGGGGAGATGGAGCTCGTCGCCAACCCGGTCCAGTTCGACGTCACCGCGCCCGTCGCGGCCCCGGCGCCGGACTTCGCCGCCCAGACCGAGGAGGTCCTCCTCGAGCTCGGCTACGACTGGGACCGCATCATCGAGCTCAAGGAAGCCGGCGCCGTCACCTGACCGGTGCCGGCGACGGTGGCCACAGACGGACGGAAGGGAGGACGCGTTCCGGCGTCCTCCCTTCCGTCCTTATATCTAGGGTGCCGTCGCCGTCCTTGCTCGTTACTTGCCGCGGATCCGGTTCAGCACCTTGTCGACCTCGACCCAGTGCTCGTCGGCGACCCAGAGGTCGCCGAAGGCCTCGGCGACCTCCCGAGGGCCGAGGGCGCCGGACATCACGCGCTTGGTCTCCGCGGCCGGGCGGTGGGCCAGGGATCTGGCCAGCGCCCCCCAGCCGGCGTCGAACTCGGCGCGGGGGAAGACCTTGTCGACCAGGCCCAGGCGCGCGGCCTCCGCCGCGTCGACGACGGTGCCGGAGCCGGCCAGCATGAGGGCACGGCCGCGCCCGACGACGGCGGCCAGGCGCTCGGCGCCGCCCCAGGCCGGCATGACCGCGAGCATCACCTGGGTGAAGCCGATCTGGGCGCCCTCCACGGCGACCCGGATGTCGGCCGCGACCGCGATCTCGGCGCCGCCGCCCAGGGCGTGGCCGTTGACCGCGGCGATGACGGGCCCGCGGAACGCGGCGATCCGGTCGCACAGCCCGCGCATCCGCAGTGCCATGCCGACGGCGCCTTCCTTCGTCCGGATCGTGGCGAGCTCCTTGAGGTCGCCGCCGGAGATGAAGGCACGGTCGCCACCGCCGGTGACGGCCAGAGCGTGCGCCCCCGACGCGTCGACGGCGTCGAGTGCCTTCTCCAGCTCGTCCATCGTGGCCGGCGAGATGGCGTTGCGCGCCTCGGGCCGGTCGACCGTGACGACCGCGAGGCCCCCGTCGATTTCGAGATCGATCACTATGCCTTCTCCGCGGTTGGTACTAACGTTCTCGTCTGGTGAGAGTAGCGTCCCATAGGAAACGGAGTGTGCGCCCAGCATGCGAACCATCCCCCCTGAGCTGGTGAAACGCTACGAGGCCGAGGGGTGGTGGACCCGGGAGACGCTCGGCGACCTGTTGGCCGCCGGCCTCGAGGCCGCGCCCGACGCGCAGTTCCGGGTCCACTCGGCCGTGCGGCCGTACGAGGGGACGCTTCGCGACGTCGAACGGCTCGCCCGCCGGCTCGCCGCGGGACTGCGGGCACGCGGGGTGGGCCCGGGCGACGTGGTCGCCGTCCAGCTTCCCAACTGGGTGGAGGCGGCGGCGACCTTCTGGGCGTCGACGTTCCTCGGCGCGGTCGTCGTGCCGATCGTGCACTTCTACGGGCGCAAGGAGCTCGGCTACATCCTGCGCACGGCGCGGCCCAAGGTGTTCGTGACCGCGCAGCGGTTCGGCCGGATGGAGCTGCACGAGGACCTGTGCGCCGAGGTGCCGATCGTCGGCGTCGTCGACCGGGACTCGGACCGGCGCGGCGAGACAGTGAACTTCGACGACCTGCTCGCCGACGAGCCGCTGGAGGGCGTGCTCCCGGTCGACCCGGCCTCACCCGCCGTGATCGCGTTCACCTCGGGCACCACCCGCGACCCGAAGGGCGTGGTGCACAGCCACCAGACGCTGGTCTTCGAGACCCGCCAGCTGGCCGGGCTGCTGGCGCCAGACCGGGGTGCCCAGCTCACCGGCGCGCCGGTCGGACACTTCATCGGGATGCTCAACGCGCTGCTGATCCCGGTGCTGGACGGAATGCCGATCAACCTGCTGGACGTCTGGGACCCGGCGAGGGTGCTGGAGCTGCTCGCCGACGGTCTCACCGTCGGCGGCGGCGCGACCTACTTCATGACCAGCATCGTCGACCACCCCGACTTCGACCTCGCCAGGCACCACGAGGGGATCCGCTACGCGGGCCTCGGCGGTTCCTCGGTGCCGGCGGCGGTGACCACCCGGCTCACCGACCTGGGCGTCACCGTCTTCCGGTCGTACGGCAGCACGGAGCATCCGTCGATCACCGGCTCGCGCTACTCCGCCGCGCTCGAGAAGAGGATCTTCACCGATGGCGACCCGATGACGGGCGTCGAGATCCAGCTCGCCGAGGACGGCGAGATCCTCAGCCGCGGCCCGGACCTGTGCCTGGGCTACCTCGACGACGAGCTGACGGCGAAGGCGTTCGACGACGAGGGCTGGTACCACACCGGAGACGTCGGCGTGCTGGACGAGGACGGCTACCTCACGATCGTCGACCGCTTGGCCGACTTCATCATCCGCGGCGGGGAGAACATCAGCGCCCTGGAGGTGGAGGAGGCACTGCTGACGATGCCGGCCGTCGCCGAGGCCGCGGTCGTGGCCGCCCCGGACCCGCGTCTCGGCGAGCACGCCGTGGCGGTGCTGCGGCTCGCGCCGGGGCACGAGGTGCCGACGTTGGGGGACACGCGGACGCACCTGGAGCGGGTGGGGCTGGCCAGGCAGAAGTGGCCGGAGGAGATCCGCGTGGTCGACGACTTCCCGCGCACGGCCAGTGGCAAGGTCCAGAAGGTGGTCCTGCGGCGGGACATTGCGGCCGGACAGGCCGGAGAATAGGATTCTCGCATTCAGCAAGGAGGGATCTCATGTCGACGCGCTCGCCGTATCCGGTCTTCGACGCGGACAACCACATGTACGAGACCAAGGACGCCTTCACCAAGTTCCTGCCGAAGGAGTTCGAGGGCGCGATCCGGTACGTCGAGATCGACGGTCGCACCAAGATCGCGATCCGGGGCCGGATCAGCGAGTACATCCCGAACCCCACGTTCGACGTGGTCGCCAGGCCCGGCGCCCAGGAGGACTACTTCCGGATCGGCAACCCGGAGGGCAAGTCCTACCGCGAGATCATCGGCAAGCCGATGCGCGCCATCCCGGCGTTCCGGGAGCCCGAGTCGCGCCTGGCCCTCATGGACGAGCAGGGCCTCGACCGGACGCTGATGTTCCCGACGCTCGCCAGCCTGCTCGAGGAGCGGATGCGCGACGACCCGGAGCTCACGCACGCCGTCGTCCACGCCCTCAACGAGTGGATGCACGAGACCTGGACGTTCAACTACCAGAACCGGATCTACTCCACCCCGGTCATCACGCTGCCGATCGTCGAGAAGGCGATCGAGGAGCTGGAGTGGGTCGTCGCCCGTGGCGCCCGCGTCATCCTGGTCCGGCCCGCGCCGGTGCCCGGCCACGCCGGCTCCCGCTCGTTCGGCCTGCCGGAGTTCGACCCGTTCTGGGCCAAGGTCGTCGAGCACGGAGTGCTGGTCGGCATGCACTCGTCCGACAGCGGCTACGTCCGCTACCAGAGCGACTGGGACGCCAACAAGCGCGAGTACCTGCCGTTCAAGCCCGACGTCTTCAAGATGGTCAGCATGTGGCGCCCGATCGAGGACTCGGTGGCCGCGCTGATCTGCCACGGCGCGCTGTCCCGGTTCCCGGAGCTGAAGATCGCCGTCATCGAGAACGGCGCCTCCTGGGTCGCCCCGCTGCAGAAGTCGCTCAAGGACGCCTACAAGAAGTACCCGCAGGGCTTCGACGAGCACCCGATCGACGTCATGCGCCGCAACATCAACATCTCTCCCTTCTGGGAGGAGAGCTACGCGGACCTCGGCGAGCTGCTCGGCATCGAGCGGATCCTGTTCGGCTCGGACTACCCGCACCCCGAGGGCCTTGGCGACCCGGTGACCCATGTCAGCGAGCTGGGAGACCTCAGCGAGGATGACAAGTTCAAGGTCATGGGCGGCAACCTCGCCAAGCTGATCGACGGCTGAGCGCCGCGCGGGGCGGATCAGGACACCGAGCAGTTCGGACACCGAATGACGAGGACGTCGAGGTGACAGAGAACCTCCGGGTTGCCGGGGACTTGACCATTGCCGGGAGCACCGAGAGCGCGACGTTCACGGGGCTGCCGTGGGACACCATCCCGCGGATGGTGGCGAGTACCGCGGAGCGGTTCGGCGACGCCGAGGCGCTCGTCGACGGTGACCTGCGCCTGACCTACGTCGAGCTGGTCGAGCGGGTCCGCCGGGCCGCCGGCGCGTTCGCCGCGCTGGGCGTCGGCAAGGGCGACCGGGTGGCTATCTGGGCGCCGAACTCGGCCGAGTGGGCGATCGCGGCCTTCGGGCTGCTGACCGCCGGCGGTGTCCTGGTTCCCGTCAACACCCGCTACAAGGCGGCCGAGGCCGCCGACATCATCGTGCGCAGCGGGGCCAAGGCGGTGCTCACCCAGCCCGGCTTCCTCGGTATCGACTACGAGGTCCCGGACGGGGTCACGAACCTCGACCTGAAGTCGGACTTCCTCGCGAGCGGCTCGCCGTTCGAGCGGGAGGTCGACGGCGGCGACATCGCCGACATCATCTTCACGTCCGGCACGACCGGGCGCCCCAAGGGCGTGACGATGAACCACCGGCAGACGCTGCGGCTGTATTCCGAGTGGTGCTACCAGGCGGATCTGCGCGAGGGTGACCGGTACCTGATCGTCAACCCGTTCTTCCACACGTTCGGCTACAAGGCAGGGCTTGTCGCGTCACTCATTCGTGGCGCGACGATCCTGCCGCTCGCCGTCTTCGATGTGGACAAGGTCGGCGAGCTGGTCGAGCGGGAGAAGATCACGATGCTCCCCGGCGCGCCGACCATCTACCACTCGCTGCTCGAGGCCGGCGGCAAGCACGACCTGTCATCCCTGCGCTGCGCGGTCACCGGCTCGGCCGACATCCCGGTGGAGCTCATCCGCCGGATGAAGGCCGAGCTGCCGTTCCAGCACATCATGACCGGCTACGGCCTCACCGAGGCCGGCACCGCGACGGCGTCGCGTCCCGGCGACTCGTTCGAGTCGATCGCGACGACCGTCGGCGCGCCCTGCGACGGGATCGAGGTCGCGGTCGCCGGTGACGGCGAGGTGCTCATCCGCGGCTACAGCGTCATGCAGGGCTACTTCGACGACCCGTTGGCCACCGCCGAGACCGTCGATGCCGACGGCTGGCTGCACACCGGCGACCTCGGCTCGCTCGACGAGCGTGGCTACCTGAAGATCGTCGGCCGCAAGAAGGACATGTTCATCGTCGGCGGTTTCAACGCCTATCCCGCCGAGATCGAGGGATACCTTCTGGAGCACCCGGCCGTGGCTCAGGCCGCCGTCATCGGCGTGCCCGACGCGCGCCTCGGCGAGGTGTGCAAGGCGTTCATCGTCCGGCGCGCGGGCGCCGAGGTGACCGCCGAGGAGGTCATGTCCTGGTCCAAGGAGCGGATGGCCGGGTTCAAGGCGCCGCGTTTCGTCGAGTTCCTCGACGCCCTTCCGCTGAACGCGACGGGCAAGGTCATGAAGGACCAGCTGCGTTGACCGTCGCACTGAAGAGTTAGGTGGAGAAGATGGCGCGGTTCGGCGTGATGATCGGGCCCGAGCGCGGGGACTCCGCGCGCAAGGTCGCGCGGATGCTCGACGACGTGCGCTGGGCCGAGGGCGCCGGGATGGACACCGCCTGGATTCCCCAGGTCCCGACGGACTTCGACGCGCTGATCACCGTCGCGCTCATGGGCACGGTGACCGAGCGCATCGAGTTGGGGACCGCGGTGGTCCCGCTGCAGCCGCAGCACCCGATCGCGCTGGCGCGGTCCGCGATGTCGGCGCACGCCGCGACGAACGGCCGGCTGGCGCTCGGCGTCGGGCCGTCGCACCACTGGATCGTCAAGGACATGCTCGGCCTGCCCTACGACAAGCCGGCCGCGTTCACCCGCGACTACCTCGAGGTGCTGAACGCCGCCCTGGCGGGCACCGGGGGCGCCGACGTCGAGAACGACACCTTCACGGTGCACAACCCGCTCGGCCTCACCCCGGTCGCGCCGCTGCCGGTGCTGGTCGCCGCCCTCGGCCCGGTGATGCTGCGCATCGCCGGCGAGAAGGCGGACGGCACCGTGCTGTGGCTGGCCGACGAGCGCGCCATCGGCGAGCACATCGCGCCGCGGATCACCAAGGCAGCCGAGGAGGCCGGGCGGCCGGCGCCTCGGATCGTCGCGGGCATTCCGATGTGCCTGTGCCAGCCGGACCAGGTCGACGAGGCCAAGGCGCGCGCCAACCGGATCCTCGGCGAGGCCGAGGTCTCCCCGAACTACCAGCGGCTGCTCGACCAGGGCGACGCCACCGGCGTCGGCGACCTCGCGGCTGTCGGTGACGAGGAGATGATCGCCGCCAGGATCAGGCAGTTCCTCGACGCCGGCGTCACCGACCTCTCGGCGCGCCTCCTGCCGATCGGCGACAACCGCGACGAGCTGGTGGCCTCCAAGCGCCGCACCCGCGAGGTCTACGCCCAGATCGCCGCCGACCTTCGAGATTGATGACCGGGGCGGACGGCACCGGGCCCGTGCCGCCGGTGGCCGAAGGCCATGCGACCGAGGAACATGACCGCATGACCTTCGGCCAGGGGCCGCCGGTGGCCGAAGGTCATGCGACCGAGGAACATGGTCGCATGACCTTCGGCCAGGGGCCGCTGGCGGGAATCAGGATTCTCGAGGCCGGCCACATACTGGCCGGCCCGTACGCCTCGATGGTGCTGTCGGACCTCGGCGCCGAGGTCACCAAGATCGAGCCGCCGACGGGCGACATGTCGCGGCAGGTCGGCGACGCCTACTTCGCCAGCCTCAACCGCGGCAAGCGCAGCGTCGTCGCCGACCTGACCACCCGGGAAGGGCAGGACCGGCTGCACGAGCTGGCCGCGGGCGCGCACGCGCTGATCGTCAACCAGCGGCCGTCCGCGATCCGCAAGCTCGGGCTGACCTATGAGGCGCTCCGGCCGTACAACGAGAAGCTCGTCTGCGTCGCGATCACCGGCTACGGCCTGCGGGCCGACGACGACCCGGCGTTCGACTACATCATCCAGGCGGCCACCGGCGTCGCGGCGCTCACCGGCGAACCGGACGGCCCGCCGACGCTGCCCGGCTACACGGCGGCGGACAACTCCGCCGGCCTGACCGCCGCGCTGGGCCTGCTCGCGCAGATCATCTCCGGCCGGGGCGGGCAGGTCGAGGTGTCGCTGCGCGACGTCATGCTCTCCCAGCTCAACTACAAGGTGTCGGCGTACCTGAACGAGGGCGCGGAGCCGGTGCGCCACCCGTTCGGCGCGCACTCGTACTACGTGCCGGCACAGCTGTTCCCGACCGCGGACGGCTTCGTCGCCATGTTCCTGACGCACGACCGCTCCTGGCGGACGTTCGTGGCGGAGGCCGGCATACCCGAACAGGAGGTCGCGGCCTTCCCGACGATGGCCGACCGGGCCGCGCACCGCGAGGAGGTGCTGGCGGTCGTCATCAGAGCGCTGGCGGCCGACACCGCGCGCGGCTGGGAGGCGCGGCTGCGGCCCCAGGGCATCCCGATCGCGGCGGTGCGTTCCCTGCCCGAGGCGCTGGCCGAGGCCCCCGAAACCGTCGTCGACGCGGGCGGCGGCTTCCGTCTGATCGGCAGCCCCATCCGCATCGCCGGCTACGAGCCGGTCTACGGCCCGCCCCCCGCTCTCGGTGAACACGGTGCGGCATAGCCCGCGCGGCACCCAAAACGCGACGCGCCCGGCCGCTGGGCGACCGGGCGCGTTCGGTTCGTGTCTGGGCCTGGCTATTCGTACTTGACGACGACCTTGTCCGACTCGGGCAGGCCCTGGCAGGTGAGCACGTAGCCCTCGGCGACCTCGTCGTCGGTCAGCGCGTCGTTCACCCGCATCGAGACCTCGCCCTCCTCGACGTGGGCCATGCAGGTCGCGCAGGTGCCGGACTCGCAGGAGAACGGTGGGGTGAGCCCGCCGCGGCGCGCGCTCTCCAGGAACGTCTCGCCAGGCCGGCGGGGGAGCGTGACCTTCTTGCGGCCCAGGATGATCGTGACCGAGCCCTCGACCACCTTGCTGGCCGCCGCCGCCGAGCCCGTGCCCCCGGCCTGCGCTCCGGTGGCTTCGTCCTCCTCCGGAGGCAGCGGCGCCGTCGCCCCGAACCGCTCGATGAAGACCTTCCCCACCGCGGGGATGGCGGCCTCGACCAGGTCCATGAACGGCGTCGGGCCGCAGATGTAGACGTCGGCGCCGGTGTCCTCGCCGAGGAAGGCGCGGACGGCCTCCGCGTCGAGGAAGCCCTTCTCGACGTCCAGGTGGCGGGTGACCGACAGCCGGTCCGGGTACTGCTCGGCCAGGTCGGTCAGCGCCTGCCAGAAGATCGCGGCCGGCTGGTCGCGATCGGCGCACAGCAGCCGGACCCGGCGGTTCGTCGAGGCGAGCGCGCTCTTGGCCAGGGAGATGACCGGGGTGATCCCGCTGCCGCCGCAGAAGCCGATCAGCGGCGCGTCGGTCTCGCGCAGGCAGAAGACGCCGTGCGGCCTCGTCAGCTCGACCTCGTCGCCCTTGGCCAGGTTGTCGATCATCCAGTTCGACACCTGGCCGGCCGGGACGCGCTTGACGGTCACCGCGAGTTCGCCGTCGGTCTCCGGCGCGCTCGACATGGAATAGCTGCGCAGCAGCTCCTCGCCGGCGACCGTGACCTTGAACGTGCAGAACTGGCCGGCGCGGTACTCCCACGGGCCCGCGACCGGGGCGAGCGCGAACGTTCGCGCGTCGGCCGTCTCCTCGATCACCCGGGTGACGGTCGCACGCTGGAACAGCGGAGGTCTCGGCATGTGACGACATCCTCTGGTATTAAGGTTCTAACTAGACGAGAATACAGTTTCCACCGACGAGACGGGAGCCTCTCCATGGTGGTCCTCGTCTTCGAGGAGCAGGCATACAGTCAGGCCCAGCTGGACGCTCTGACCGGCGGGTTGGCCCACCGGCTCGCTGCTGGTGGGGTCCGTGCCGGTGACCGCGTGGCGCTGATGTCGTCGACCCGTCCTGAATTCATCATCGCCGTCCGGGCCATCTGGCGCCTGGGTGCTTCCGTCGTGCTGCTCAGCCCCGCGTGGAAGCGCGGTGACGTCGAGCATGCCCTGGCCGTCAGCAAGCCGGCACACGCCGTCGGCGACCACCCGGTGCTCGCCGAGCTGATGCCGATGCTGCACCTGGACGAGCCCGTCGAGCTTACCCAGCCCGCCAAGCCCGTCGCCGCCGCCGCCGACGACGCGGCCGCTCCCGGCGAGGCAGCGGCTCCCGCTCCCGGCTCCGACCCTGGCCCAGACCCCGGCGCGGACGCGCTGTTCGTGTTCAGCTCAGGCACGACCGGGCTTCCGAAAGCCGTGCGGCACACCCACGGCTCGTTCGCCGCCGCCGTCGGCCACTGGCGCGACGTGCTCGGGATGACGGCGGCGGACCGTATCCAGGTCGCGACCCCGCCGTCGCACATCCTTGGCATCCTCAACATCGTCACCGCGCTCGAGACCGGCACCTGGATGCGGCTGCACCGCCGCTTCGACCTGGACGCGCTGCTGCGCTCGATCCAGGATGACCGGATCACCATCGAGATGGCGGTCGCCCCGATCGCGCTCGCGATGGCCTCGCACCCGGACCTGGAGTCGTTCGACCTCTCGTCGCTGCGCTTCATCATGTGGGGCGCGACCCCCGTCACGGCCAGCGTCGCCGAGACCGTCACCCGCCGAGCCGGGGTCCGGTGGCTGCCCGCCTACGGCGCGAGCGAGCTGCCCGTCCTCGCCTGCAACCCGCTCGAGGGCGCCCGGCTGGACAGCGTCGGGAAGGCCGCGCCGGGAGTGGCGCTGCGCGTCGTCGACCTGGAGACCGGCAAGCCGGCCGGCCCGGGGGAGACCGGCGAGATCCAGGCCCGATCGCCGTCGCTGATGGCCGGCTACCTGCCCCAGGAGGCGAACGCGGACGCCTTCGACGATGGCTGGTACCGCACCGGCGACGTCGGCACCATCGACGCCGACGGCTGGGTGCGGCTCACCGACCGGCGCAAGGAAATGATCAAAGTGCGCGGCTTCCAGGTCGCGCCCGCCGAGGTCGAGGCGGTGCTGTACGGCCACCCGGCCGTCGCCGACTGCGCGGTGTTCGGCGTGCCGGACGCGGCGGCCGGCGAGGCGATCGTCGCCGCCGTCACCCGCGTGGCCCCGGCCCCCGCCCCCGCGCCTGCCTCCACCTCCACTCCCGCCACTACCGCCCCGGTCTCGTCCGCCGCCGGCCAGGCGGCGGATGTGGGGCCCGCCACGTCGGACGACACGTTGGCCGCCGAACTGCTCACCCTGGTCGGTACGCGGCTCGCGTCCTACAAGCGGCCGCGCCAGGTGGTGTTCGTCCCCGAGATCCCGCGGCTGCCGTCCGGGAAGGTGCTGCGCCGCGTCTTACGCGACGCAGCTCTCGCCCCGGAGTCCCTCACGTCAGAGTCCCTTCGGAGTGCCGGATGACCGCGGGCCCGCCTCCGCCCAGGACATTCAAGCGCCGCGCCCCCGCGTCGCCCCGACCACGAGCGAAGCGATGTGGCCCTTTCCGCAAGGGCCAGCCCCAGTCCGTGACGCTCGAGCGGCTCGCAACGAAGCTGGCCCGCAGGCGTGCCACAGCAGGGGCCCGGCCACGAGCGAAGCGACGTGGCCCCGCGGAGATGCAGCTTCGGTTTAGTGAGGTTCGGCGGACCGCGACCGAGCTGGCCCGGAGGCGCGCCTCCGCGGAGGCCCGGCCACGAGCGAAGCGACGTGGTTGGACCGCAGCGGAGGTCGCCGGAGGGCACGTGAGCGGAGGAGGACGCCGCGCGGAGGTCCCGTCCCGCAGCGAAGCAAGGGACGGGGCCGGAGCGCGGCGCCCGCACGGAGCGAACCAGAAACAAGGAGCAGCATGGACGTTCGTCTGACGACTGAGCAGCGTGAGCTGCGGGGCGCGGCCGCCCGGCTGGCGGATGATCTAGGACCCGGGTCCGTGCTCGACCTGGCCGACGACGACCGCGCGGCCAGGCTGGAGAAGGCGATCGCGGCGACCGGCTGGCGGACCCTGCGGTCCGACGGCGCCTCCGGCGTCGAGGTCGCCCTGGTCGTCGAGGAGTTCGCCCGCGGCCTGATCGATGTGCCGTTCCTCGGCCCGGTGCTGGCCGACGACCTGTACACGCGGCTCACGGCGGCGGATGGGCCCGTTCCCGACGGTCTCGAGGCCGCGGCGGCCGGCGCGGCCACGGTCGCCCTGGACGGCGTCGCCGTCGACGCCAAGGGCCTGCGCGGCCTGCTCGCGCTGGAGGGCACCCAGGTGCTCGTCGGCGCCGTCGGAGCGACCGCCGAGGGCGTCGACCTGACCAGGCTGACCGGCGAGCCGGCCGGCCCGCTCACGGTGGTCGGCGAGCTCGACGACGAGGCCGTGCTGCGGTGGCGCGCGCTCGCGCTCGTCGCGGCCACGGCCGACATGCTGGGTGCCGCCCGCGGCGCGCAGAACCTCGCCGTCGAGTACGCCAAGGTGCGCCAGCAGTACGGCCACGCCATCGGCTCGTACCAGGCGATCGCCCATCTGCTCGCCGAGGCGCTCGCGCTCGTCGAGGGCTCGGTGAGCGTGCTGCGGCACGCGGCGTGGGCGGTCGACGAGCTGTCGGCGGCCGAGGCCGTCCAGGCCGCGCTCGTCGCGAAGGTCTACATCGAGCGCGCCGCCCGCACCATCTGCGAGACCTCCATCCAGGTGCACGGCGGCATCGGCAACACCTGGGAGTGCCTCGCGCATGTCTTCCTGCGGCGCGTGCTGACGTCCGCGGAGCTGATCCCGGCCAGTCTTGAGGAGATCGACCTTGGACTTTCGTGACTCCCCGGAAGAGGCCGCGTTCCGCGCGCGGCTGCGGGCATGGCTGGCCGAGCACGCCGGCGAGTTCAAGGCGTCCGGCGACGACTACTGGCACCAGGCCGGGCGCTGGCACACCGCGCTCTACGAGGGCGGCTTCTTCGGCCTGTCCTGGCCGAAGCGGTTCGGCGGCCACGACCAGCCGCCGGTCTACGACGTCATCCTGGACGAGGAGCTGGCCATCGCCGGCGCCCCGCCGCGCCCGAGCCTCGGCTACCTCGCGCACGGCCTCGGCCGGCACGCGAGCGAGGAGGTCCAGCAGCGCTTCCTGCCGGGAATGATCAACGGGACCGAGCGCTGGTGCCAGGGCTTCAGCGAGCCGGGCGCCGGCTCGGACCTCGCCTCGCTGACCACCCGGGCCGAGCTCGACGGCGACGAGTACGTCATCCATGGCCACAAGATCTGGACGAGCTACTCCGACGTCGCGGACCTGTGCCTGGTGCTCGCCCGCACCGACCCGGACGTGCCCCGGCACAAGGGCATCTCCGGCTTCATCGTCTCGATGCACCAGCCGGGCGTCGAGCAGCGGCCCCTGAAGATGATCAATGGGGTGTCGGCCGAGTTCGGCCAGGTGGTCTTCGACGGCGCCCGGGTGCCGGCCGCCAACATGGTCGGCAAGCCCGGCGACGGCTGGAAGCTCGCGATGACCGTCGTCGGCCACGAGCGCGAGCCCTCGACGCTGGGCTTCTCCGCCCGCTACGGCAAACTCGTCCGGTCGCTCGCGAAGACGGCCGACGCCTCCGGCGGGAAGGTGCCCGACGACCTGCGCTGGGCGGCGGTGCAGGCCGAGATGCTGCGGCTGCACGTGCGCCGGCGGCTGTCCGAGCAGCTCGACGGCGTCACGCACACCTCGGACGGCTCGCTGGACAAGCTGCTCATGACCTGGGTCGAGCAGTCCGTCGGCCACGCGGCGCTGGCCGTCACCGGCACCAGGGACCGGGAGAACCTCGAGGCCTACCTGTACAGCCGGGCGCAGAGCGTCATGGGTGGCACGTCCCAGATCCAGAAGAACATCATCGCGGGCCGCATCCTCGGCCTGCCGACGAGCTAGCCGCGCGGCCACGCTGCTGGTGGCTGGCGGCGGGCGGTCTCCGGCGCCGCCAGGCCTGAAGGGAAACGGCCGCCAGGCCTGAAGGGAACACAGTGTCGGACAACCTCTACGACCTGCCGGACGAGATCCAGGTCCGGGCCGACGGCCCGATCCGGATCATCACGCTGAACCGACCGGACCACCTCAACGCGGTGAACCACGAGCTGCACCTCGGGCTCGCCAAGGTGTGGACGCTGCTGTCGGAGGACCTGGAGGCCCGGGCCGCGGTGATCACCGGCGCCGGGCGGGCGTTCTCGGCCGGCGGCGACTTCGCCTACCTGGACCGGCTGCGCCAGGACCCCGACCTGCAGCGGCTGACCATCATGCATGGCCGGGAGCTCGTGCTCGGCATGGCGCGCTGCCGGGTGCCGGTCGTGGCCGCGGTCAACGGCCCGGCGGCCGGCCTCGGATGCAGCCTGGTGGCGCTGTCCGACATCGTCTACCTGGCCGAGCGGGCGTACCTGCTCGACCCGCACGTGCAGGTCGGCCTGGTCGCGGCCGACGGCGGCCCGCTCACCTGGCCGCTGCACACGAGCCTGCACTGGGCCAAGGAGTACGCCCTCACCGGCGCGAAGATCCCCGCCGAGCGGGCGCTGCAGATGGGCCTGGCGAACCACATCGTCGCCGACCCGTTCGCCGAGGCCCTCGAGTGCGCGAAGAAGATCGCCGGCCTGCCCCGCCAGGCCGTCGAGTCGACGAAGCGGCTGCTGAACATCCACCTGGAACGGGCGGTGATGGCGAGCCTCGACTACGCGACGAACGCCGAGGAGCAGTCCTTCAAAACGGAGGACTTCGCCACCATCGTCAAGAAGCTCACCAGCAAGTCCTGACCGGTTCGGAGGGGACGGCCGATGCGACGCACGGTCTACGGTCCAGAGCACGAGGCCTTCCGGGCGGCGGTCCGGACCTTCTTCGAGAAGGAGGTCGTCGCCCACTTCGACGAGTGGGAGGAGCGCGGCATGCCGCCGCGCGACTTCTACGACAAGTGCGGCGACCTCGGCATCCTGGGGCTCGGAATCCCGGAGGAGTACGGCGGCGGCGGCGCCTCGTACCTGTTCAACGCTGTCGTCGCCGAGGAGGCCGGCCGCCTGGGTCTCGGCCTCGGCCCGCTGCGCATCCACTGCGACATCAGCGTGCCGTACTTCGTGGACCACGCGAACGACGAGCAGAAGGCACGCTGGCTGCCGGGCCTGGCCAGCGGCGAGCTGGTCTGCGCCCTGGCCCTCACCGAGCCGGGCGCGGGCTCCGACCTCGCGGGCCTGTCGGCCAGCGCCCGGCTCGACGGTGACGAGTACGTGGTGAACGGCTCGAAGACGTTCATCACCGGCGGCCTGAACGCCGACGTCTTCCTCACCGCGGTGAAGACCGACCCGACCCAGCGGCACGCCGGGCTGTCGCTCCTGGTCATCGACGCGGACGCGCCCGGCGTCTCCCGGGGCGCGCCCATGAAGAAGATCGGCCTGCACATCCAGGAGGCCTGCGAGATCTTCTTCGACGACGTCCGGGTGCCGGTGGCCAACCTGCTGGGGGAGGTGGGCCAGGGGTTCACCTACCTGACCTCCCACCTGCCGCAGGAGCGGATGTCCATCTCCGTCAACGCCCAGGCCTCGGCCGCGTCCGTCGTCGGGCAGACCGTCGACTACGTGAACGGCCGCAAGGCGTTCGGCAAGACGATCGGCCACTTCCAGAACACCAAGTTCGTCCTGGCCGGCTGCGCGACCGAGGTCGAGGCCGGCTGGGCGATGCTCGACCGGGCGCTGACCGCGCTCGACGCCGGCGAGCTGACGCCGACGGACGCGGCGAAGGTCAAGCTGTTCGTCACCGAGATGCAGGGCCGGGTCACCGACGCCTGCCTGCAGCTGTTCGGCGGCTACGGCTACATGACCGAGTACCCGGTCGCCCGGGCCTGGGCCGACGCGCGGGTCGGCCGCATCTACGGCGGCTCCAGCGAGATCATGAAGACCATCATCGCCAAGGACCTCGGGCTGTAGTCCAGCCCGTGCCGGTCTGGGAGGCCGTCCGTCCGTCTGGACCGGGCGGCCTCCGTCGTCCTGCGCCGCCCGGTCCCCGTCAGGGATCGATCACCGGTTTCAGGGCGTCGCGCACGGTGGCGGCGATCTCGTCATCCGACACACGGACGAACATGTCGCCGGGTGCCCTGCTCTCCTCGTAGCTGAAGCTGCCCCAGAAGATGTTGCTCGGGCAGCTCACGCCGTCGACCTGCAACCGGATGTCCGACACGAGGCGTGCGGTCCGCACCTCGTACACCTTGACGGATATTGCGATCTTGTGGAACGTGACGGTGAAGGGGCCGTCGGACCCGGGTCGGGACTCGTACGAGCAGCTCCGCGTGGCGTCGCCGTAGCCCTTTCCCCCGGCGCAGACCGCGAGTACAGCGTCGGCGATGTCGTGCGTCGACCATTCGGCGGGCAGTCCGTTGAGGTACTTGCTGCCGCCGATGAAAAGCGTGCGGTATGGACCGTCGCCGCCGTACGGCGCGGCACCGCTATAGGGCGCCGGGCCGGCGCAATAGCCGGACGGCGTGCCCTGCGCCCCTGTCTTCAGCAGCTCGCGGACGTGCGCCAGCTCGATCTGCTGGCCCGCCTTGCGGGCCCCGTCGGTGGCCCTGCCCGCGAGCTTGTCGCCCGGGTACTCGTCGAGCAGCCGCTGGTACGTGGTACGCGCGGGCTCCCACTTCTGGGAGGCCAGGAGACTGTCACCGCAGTCGACGATCGCCGCGGGTGCGAGTCGGGGCACGGTGCCGCCCGCGCGGTCCAGCAGGTCGCCGGTGGGTTTCCGGGCGCGCAGTCTGTCGAGGATCGTCACGGTGTAGCAGGAGTCCCGCAGTGGCAGGCGGTCGAGGAATCTGTCGAGGACTGCGTCGACCATGTGCTCGTGACCGGGCGCGTCCGCGAGTACGTCCGCCAGCCCGTCGAAGCCCAGCGTCAGGGCCGCTTCGTCGCCGCGCAGGACCGCGTCGAACTGGCCGTCGGCGATCTCGATCCGGCTGCAGACGGGCCCGGTGGAGTCGCTGCGGACCGCTCCGGGCCCGTCCACGAGATAGTGGGCCCACGTTCGGCGGTCCAGGGCCTTCGTCGCCCGGGCGCAGTCGCCGTCCCGGACCGCCGCCGCGACGTCGCCGTTGATCCGCGCGACGTCGAGGCGCAGCAGGCTGACGAACAGGAGCAGCGGGAGGGCCAGGGCGAGCGCCGGCCTCAGCCCCGCCCGCACGCGTGCCCGCGGTCGGCGCCGTGGCCACCCGCCCGCGAGGAACCAGCCGTGCGCGACCTGGGCGAACCACCACACGACGAAGACGATCTCGAACCAGACCGTGCGGAACGCCGTGCCGAGCAGGATGACGAGCGTCAGCGTCACCAGGCCGACGGCGAGCGCCCGCTTCCGCCAGCCCAGCCTGACGTACCCGACGCACAGCAGGGATGCGTTGGCCACCGCGATGGCCAACGGACTGCGCTCAGGAGTTGCCGACCCATCCGGGTCGGCGGTCACGGAGCGATCACGGGCCCGAGCGCTGCCCGCACCCCGCCTGCGATGGCGTCATCCGAGGCGTCGACGTACATCTGCGAGGGCGGGCCGGTGTCGATGTAGCCGGAGGTGGTGTAGCTGATCGACGCGGGGCAGCTCGCGCCGTTGATCTGCACCCGCAGGTCCGACACGACGCGACCCGTCTGGACTTCGATGACCTTGATCGGAATCGCGATCTTCTTGAACGCCACACTCTGCCCGAAGGGACTGAACGTGGACTCGTAGGAGCAGCTGCGGACCGTGTCTCCGTACTCCTTGTCACCCGCGCAGACGACGACCACCGCGTCGGCGACGTCGTTCGTGAACCACTCGGGGGGCAGCTTGCCGACGTACGTGTTGTCGCCGCGTACCAGGGCCCGGTTCGGGCTGCCACCGCGGTACGGGGCGGCGCCGCTGTAGGGCGCCGGGCCGGAGCAGTAGGCGGGCTGTGTGCCGCCGGTCCCGGTTCCCAGCAGGTCGCGGACGTGCGCCAGCTCGATCTGCTGGCCCGCCTTGCGGATCCCGTCGGTGGCCTTGCTCGCGAGCTTGTCGCCCGGGTACTGGTCGAGCAGCCGCTGGTACTCGGTGCGTGCCGGCTCCCAGTCGCTCGCGGCCAGGAGGCTGTCGCCGCAGCCGACGATGGCCGCGGGCGCCAGCCGGGGGACGACGCCGGCGGCGCGGTCCAGCCTGTCGCCGGTCGGTTTCCTCGCTCGCAGGCCGTCGAGGATCTTCACGGTGTCGCAGGCATCCGACACGGGCAGGCGGTCGAGGAACCCGTCGAGGACCCTGTCGACCATGCGCTCGTGGCCGGGCATGTCCGCGAGAACTCCCGACAGGTCGCTGAAGCCCTGCGTCAGCGCGCCATCGTCGGCGCCCAGAGCCGCGTCGAACTGGGCGTCCGCGTTCTGGATCTGGGCGCAGGCCCGCCCGGTGACGTCGCCCTGGGCCGCTCCGGGCGGGTCGGCCAGGTAGTGGGCCGCGGACCTCTCGTCCAGGGCCGCCGTCGCTCGTGGGCAGTCGCCGTCCCGGACCGCCCCCGCCAGGTCCGAGTTGATCCCGGCGACGTCGAGGCGGAGCAGGGCGACGGCCGCGAGCATCGGAAGCGCGAACGCGAGCGCGGTGACCAGCCGGGCCCGCCCGCCGGCCCGCCGCCGGCGCCGCGGCCATCCGCCGGCCAGGAGCCAGCCGTGCACGACGAGAGCCAGCCACCACGCGGCGAAGACGACCTCGAACCACCCGGTCCGCACCGCCGTGGCGAGGACGATGACGAGCACGAACGTCACCAGGCCGACGGCGACCGCCCGCCGCCGCCAGCCCAGCATCACGTACCCGACGCACAGCAGGGAGGCGTTCCCGATCGCGACGGCCAGCGGATGGCGGTTGAGGGGTAAGGAGCCGCGCGGGTCGGCGGCGGCGCCCGCCGGAGCGGCACCCGGGCGGCCGCCGTCTCCGATACCAGTCGACGGGTCGGTCCGCTCAGGCAGATCCATGGTCCCCTCGCTGGCGATCCGGCCGCTCCGTTACGCGCACATATCGTCCCGTATGTGGCGCAACACTGGGAAGGCGAACGGGCATCCCTGCCGTGTCAGGAAGCGGACGGCCACGGTTCGGCACGAGATCTTCCCTAACGGACCCGGAGGGGATACGGGAGGCATGGATTCAGGAGGCCATGACCCGGGACCCGAGACCCGGGCCGGCTCGGCCTCCGGTCAGGCCGAGCCCTCCACGAAGGGGTAGATACGGGTGAAGTCGACCCCTGGCTCGGCTTCGGCGAAGCGCTTCCAGATGTCCTCGGTCGTCGCCCCCACGGTGTCCGGAGCGGCGGCCTCGCGGACCTCGGCCAGGTAGAGGCGGACGTCCTTGGCCATGAGGGTGTTGGCGAAGCCGGAGCCGTAGCGGCCGGTGAGGACGTCGTTCGGGAACTTGTCGTCGGTGGCGGCGCTGCGGCCACTGGAGGTGTTGAGGACCTCGATCATGGTCTTCATGTCGAGGCCCGCCTGGACGCCGAACGCGACGGCCTCGCTGGTGGCGGCCAGCGCCGTGGCGGACAGGAAGTTGTTCGCGAGCTTCAGCGCCTGGCCGAGGCCAGCGCGGTCACCGACGCGGCGGATCTTGTCCGACAGCCCGGCGAGCACCGAGTAGACGGCCTCGACGGCGTCGTCGGTGCCCGCGTACATGACCGCCAGCCTGCGGGCCCTGGCGCCGGCCACACCGCCCGACACGGGCGCGTCGACATAGCCGATGCCGGCGGCGGTGAGCAGCTCGGTGATACGGCCGGCCGCGGCGACACCGATCGTCGACGTGTCGATGATGTGGGTGACGCGGCGGTCGGCCGCGCCGGCCACCTCGGTGGCGACCTTCTCGGAGACGGTGCCGTCCGGGAGGCTGAACACGACGATGTCGGCCTCGCGTGCCACCTCGGCCAGGTCGGCCGCGAACCGGGAACGCTCGGGTGCCCGGTCCGGGCCGGCCACGTCGAAGGCGACGACGTCGAAGCCATACCTGACGAGGTTTTCGGCGAGTGCGGCGCCCATGTTGCCGAGGCCGACGAAGCCAACCGTCGGGGAGGTCATCGTCACGCCCCTTCGCCGGGCGCGGACCCGCTGTCCGCGGCGGTGGCCGTCTCCTGGGCGGCCTCCTGAGCGGCGCGGCCGGCGCGTACCTCGCGCAGGGCGCGGCGAGCGGAGATCGCCGCGGGCGCGCCGCAGTAGGCGGCGACCTGGAAGAGCAGCTCGTCGAGTTCGGCGTCGGTCACGCCGGTGCGCGCCTGCGCGCTGGCGTGCAGCCGGAACTCCTCCATCCGGCCGAGAGCCGCGGTCATCGCCAGCACCAGCAGGCTGCGGTCCCGGTTGGAGAGGGCTCCGCCGCGGGTCCAGACACCCCAGGCCTGGCGGGTGATGTGGTCCTGGAAATCCCGGGCGACCGGGTCGGTCTCGCCGGTCTGCCGATCGACGTAGGCGTCGCCCAGCATGGCCCTGCGCAGCGCGTACGCGGCGCTCAGCGCATCGTCCACGGTCCGTGCTCCTTCGCTCTAGCCCAGGGAGAGGCTGATGGTCTTGGTCTGGGCGTAGTCGTGCAGGGCCTCGACGCCCTTCTCGCGGCCGTAGCCGCTGTTCTTGTAGCCGCCGAACGGCGTCTCGATGTTCAGCGGGCCGCCGTTGACGGCTACCTGGCCGGCCTGGATCCCCTCGGCGAGCCGCAGCCCGCGGGCGACGTCACCGCTCCAGACGCTCGCGACCAGGCCGTACTCGGTGTCGTTCGCGAAGGCGAGCGCCTCCGCCTCGCCGGAGAACCGGCGGGTGACGAGGACCGGCCCGAAGACCTCCTCGCGGGCGAGCGGATGCGTCGGCGGCACGTCGGCGTACACGGTCGGGCGCACGTACTGGCCGGCCGCGCCCGGGCCGTCGTCGTAGGCGGCGCCGCCGGTCACCGGGAGGATGCCGTCCCGCGCGGCCTGGGTGAAGGCGGCGAGCACCCTGGTGAACTGCGCCTCGGTGATGATCGGGCCGAAGTCGGCCCCCGGCTGGAGCCGCTCGAGTCTCTCGACGACGCGCGCGACCACCTCGTCGTGGACCGCGTCCTCGACGAGCAGGCGGGTCGTGGCCGAGCAGACCTGGCCGGAGTTCGCCTGGATCGCGCCTGCGGCGGCGGCCGCGGCGCGGTCGAGGTCGGCGTCGGCGAAGACGACGACCGGGGACTTGCCGCCGAGCTCGAGGGTCACCGGGATCAGCCGGTCGCCCGCGACCCGGGCCAGGTGGCGCCCGGTGGCGACGGAGCCCGTGAACGCCACCTTGCGCACCAGCGGGTGAGCGGCGAGCGGGGTGCCGACGTCGGGCCCGGTGCCGGTGACCACGTTGAGCAGCCCGTCCGGCAGCCCGGCGGCGGTCGCGAGCCGGGCGAGGCGCACCGTGGACGTCGAGGTGAACTCGCTCGGCTTGGCGACGACGGCGTTGCCGACGGCCAGCGCCGGGGCGAGCGCGCGGCTCGCCTGGTTCAGCGGCAGGTTCCACGGGGTGATCGCCCCGATGACGCCGTACGGCTCGAGCCGGGTGTAGGCGTGCGCCCCGGCGCCGAGGTCGATCGTGCGGCCGTGCAGCGCGCGCAGCACCCCGGCGTAGTACCGGAAGTACGCGACCGACATGTCGATCTCGAGCTTGAGCTGACCGTCCGTCTTGCCGGTGTCGGCCCGCTCCAGCTCGGTGAGCTCGCCGGCCCCGGCCGCCATCGCGTCGGCGACCGCGTGCAGGACGTCGGCGCGCTCGCCGGCGGGCCGCGCCGCCCACGCGGGCCAGGCGGCCGCCGCCCCGGCGACGGCGCGCTCGACGTCGGCCGCCGTGCCGGCGGCGATCTCGCCGGCCGGCTCGCGGGTCGCGGGGTTGCGGGTGGGGAAGTAGGCCCCGCCCGCGGGGGCCGCGGCCACGCCGTTGATCCAGTGCTCGTGCCGCCGCGGCGCCGTGACGGCCGCGCTGACGGCCCCCGTCGGGCCGGCGGCCGCGTTCGTGGTGTCGGTGACGCTCACCGGGCTACCTTCCCTTCCACGGTCGCGGGTGCCCTCGCCTCGGTGAGGACTTCCTCGCCTCGGTGAGAACCTCCTCGGCACGGTGAGAACTTCCGTGGCACGGTGAGAACTTCCTCGGCGCGGCTGCCCGTGAGGGCGCCCGGGCGTCCGAGGCGCCCCGCGCCAGCGTGTGGACCGTTTCGGGCGCCGCCGTAGGTACTGCTGATCGGCTCTGTTCTCCTGTAGGGAAACTAGCTTCTCGCCCTGCGAGAATCAACTGTGCAGTCGATCTTCGGGGTCGGGGTGCCCCCGCGCCCGGCCCGATTCGCGCTGGTTGAGGGCTCGCGGCTTCTGCACGGCGGTCAGGGCTCCGGGCTGGGACGTTTGACGCGGCGGCGCACCACGTGAAAATCTGGCACTCAACTCTGAGAACGTGATTCTCCTAACCTGGCTGGTCGTATCCTGGCCGGGCTCGAAGGGAAGAGGTGAGCACTTCCATGCTGACCCTCAAGGCCGCGGGCCTGCTGGACGTCGACCACGGCGAGATCATCCGGCCGGGAATCCTGAAGGTCGACGGTGAGTACATCGTCGGCCTGGGCGGCCAGCCCGAGGGCGAGGTCATCGACCTCGGCGACCTGATCCTGGTGCCCGGCCTGATGGACATGGAGCTCAACCTCCTGATGGGCGGCCCCGGCGAGAACCAGTTCACCGGGCAGATGCGCGACGACCCGCCGCTGCGGATGATGCGCGCCACCCAGAACGCCCGCCGTACCCTGCGGGCCGGGTTCACCACCGTGCGCAACCTCGGCCTGTTCTGCAAGACGGGCGGCTACCTGCTCGACGTGGCGCTGATGAAGGCGATCGACTCCGGCTGGGTCGACGGCCCGCGGATCGTGCCCGCCGGCCACGCCATCACCCCGACCGGCGGCCACCTCGACCCGACGATGTTCGGCCAGTTCGCCCCGCACGTCCTGCAGCTCACCGTCGAGGAGGGCCTCGCCAACGGCGTCGACGAGGTCATCAAGGCCGTCCGCCACCAGATCAAGCACGGCGCCCAGGTCATCAAGATGTGCGGTTCCGGCGGCACCATGACGCTCACCGGCCCGGCGGGCGCGAAGCACTACTCCGACGCGGAGGTGCTCGCGATCACCGACGAGGCGCACCGGCGCGGCCTGCGGGTCGCGGCGCACACCCACGGCTCGGAGGCCGTGACCCAGATGGTCGAGTGCGGCGTCGACTGCATCGAGCACGCCTTCATGATCGATGACGACACGATCAACCTGATGGTCAAGCGGGGCACCTACCTGGTCGCGACCCAGGCGCTGATCGACGGCATGGAGGTGCTCAAGTCCTCCGACCCGAGGATCCAGGCGAAGGCCGCCCGGGACTGGCCGAGGGCCAAGGCGTCGATCCGCAACGCGATCGAGGCCGGCGTGAAGATCGCCATCGGCTCGGACGCGCCCGCGATCCCGCACGGCAAGAACGGCAACGAGCTGGTCACCATGGTCGACCGTGGCATGACCCCGCTGCAGGCGATCCAGGCCGCCACCATCGTCGGCGCCGACCTCATCGACGTCACCGACCGGGGCCGGCTGGCCGAGGGCCTGCTCGCCGACGTGATCGCCGTCCGCGACAACCCGCTCGAGGACATCCGGGTCTTCACTCGCGTCCCCTTCGTCATGAAGGGTGGTAAGCAGTTTGTCTACTGAGCCCGAGACCAGCGCGCCGGAGACCCCAGTGTCCGAGACCCCAGCCGCGGAGAACCCCGTGCCCGAGAACTCCGTGCCCGTGAACTCCGGCGCCGAGAACCCTGTCGCCGAGAGCCCGGTGTTCGAGAACCGGGCGCCGGAGACCGCGACGGTGAAGCCGAACCGCATCGAGGATCTGGTCGAGATCCAGCAGACCCTCGCCCGCTACGCGGTGACCATCACTCAGGGCGACATCGACGGCCTGACCAAGGTCTTCACCCCCGACGGCACCTACACCGCCTTCGGGGACACCTTCGCGCTGAAGGACTTCCCGGCGCTGGTCGCGGCCGCTCCCAAGGGCCTGTTCCTGACCGGAACGCCCGCCATCGACTTCGCCGACGACGGGATCAACGCCACCGGCACCCAGCCGCTGTGCTTCATCGAGCACTCCAAGCACGACATGCGCATCGGCTACTACCGGGACACCTACCTGCGCACCGCCGACGGCTGGCGGCTGCGCACCAGGGCCATGACGTTCATCCGCCGCAGCGGCGCGCACGACCACGGCATCCCGCACGTCATCGAGCGGATCAACCTGTGAGCCCGACCTCGCTGGTGCCCGCCGGGTTCGTCCCGCCGGTGGACGGGGAGACGGTCACCGTCGAGGAGTTCCGCGCCGCGGTGCGCGCCTGGCTCGACGAGCGCGCGACCGAGCTCGCCAAACCCGCCGACCACTCGCTCGACGCCGAGGTCGCCCAGCTCGGCAAGGTCCGCCGCGCCCTGTTCGACGCCGGCTGGATGCGCTACGGCTGGCCGGTCGAGGCCGGGGGCCTCGGCGGGCCGGACGTGCTGCGGGCGGTGCTAGGAGAGGAGGTCGCGAACCGCGACCTCACCGACGCGACCAACTACTCGCTCGTCGAGGTCCTCGCCCCGACGATGATCTCGTACGCGAAGCCGGAGTTGGCGGCCCAGATGCTGCCGTTGCTGCTGTCCGGCCGCGAGCAGTGGTGCCAGGGCTTCTCCGAGCCCGGTTCCGGCAGCGACCTCGCGTCGCTGACGACCCGCGCGGTCCAGCGCGAGGACGGCGCCTGGGTCATCAACGGCCAGAAGGTCTGGACGAGCCTCGCCCAGTACGCCCAGCGGTGCGTGCTGCTCACCCGCACCGCGCCCGGCCACGCCGGCATCACCGCGTTCTTCGTCGACATGGACACCCCCGGCATCACCGTCCGCCCGCTGCGCACCATGCACGGCGTCGACGAGTTCGCCGAGGTGTTCTTCGACGACGTCGTCATTCCGAACGAGCGGATGCTCGGCAAGGAAGGCGACGGCTGGAGCCTCGCGATGGACCTGCTCCCGTACGAGCGGTCCACCTGCTTCTGGCACCGGATCACCTACCTGTTCACCCGGCTCGACCGACTCGTCGTCGACGCGGACACGGACGGAAGCGAGCCGACCGCGACCACGGACGCGGCCCTGGGTGCCGCCTACCTGGCGCTGCACACCGTCCGCTGCCGTTCGCGCAACACCCAGCGCCGGCTCGCGGCCGGCGCGAACCTGGGCCCGGAGACGTCCGTGGACAAGATCCTGCTGGCGACCGCCGAGCAGCTGCTGTCCAACACGGCGCGCGACGTGCTGCCCGGGGTGATCGAGCTGGCCGACAGTGACTGGCGCACCGAGTACCTGTACTCGCGGGCCGCGACCATCTACGGCGGCACCGCCGAGATCCAGCGCAACATCGTCGCCCGCCGGCTCCTCAACCTGGGCAAGGAGTAACCGTGGACGCGGAGGAACGGGAGCTGCTCGCCGCGGCGCTGCGCGGGACCATGACCGAGACCCCGGCGGGGGCCGCGCTCGACGCGGCCCTGGCCGAGCTCGGCTGGGAGGACCTGCTCGCCGAGGAGCCCGACGTCGCCGTCCCGCTGGTCTTCTCGCTGCTGGGAGAGACGGGCGCGCACGCCTCACTGCTGGGCGACGTGCTGCTCGTCGCCGCGGGCCAGCCCGTCGGCGCCGCCGTGGCGCTGCCCTATGCCGGCGGCCGCCACGTCGTGTGGGAGCGCGGGGACGCGGGTGACGACGGCGAACTGCTCGACGCCGCCCTGCCGCTGCGGGCCGTCGATCCGGACGCGGCCGACGGCGGGAAGGCGGCCGCCGATCCGGCGGCGCTCGCCGCGGGCCGCCGGGCGCTCGGCTGGTGGCTGGTCGGCACCGGCCGGGCGATGCTCGACCTCGCCCGCACGCACGCGCTCGACCGGGCCCAGTTCGGCAAGCCGATCGCGGCGTTCCAGGCCGTGCGCCACCGCCTCGCGGAAACCTACGTCGCCCTGGAGGGCGCCGAGGCCACGCTCACGGTCGCCGAGGACGAGCTTGGCTCCCTGCTGGCCAAGGCGTCCGCCGGCCAGGCGGCGCTCGACGCCGCCCGTCACTGCCAACAGGTCCTCGGCGGCATCGGCTTCACCGCCGAGCACGCCCTGCACCACCACATCCGCCGCGCCCTGGTCCTCGACGGCCTGCTCGGCAACTCCCGAGAGCTCACCCGCCAGGCCGGCGCCCTCATCCGTGCCCAGGGTGTCGCGCCCCGGCTGGCTCAGCTGTAGCGGGGTAACGGCCAAAGCCCGGCTGCCGGTGGCCGCCGACGCCCGTTCCCGCGCGCACCCCGGCGGGCCGGCCAACCGGGTACCGCGGCCGCGGTACCCGGTTGGCCAGTACCGCCGCCGCGGTAGGTGACGTGCCAGGAAGGGCCCGCGGCAGGCCGATGTGCCCGGGACTGACCTCTTCTACCGTTGGTGACCATGAGTCTTGGTGGCCGGCGGTGGCTGGCCCGGCCGCGACGCCGCGTGCCCGACTGGTTGACCGACGTCATCGTCGCCGCGGTCGCCGCCGCGTGGATCGCCTACCGGATCTCGGTCGGCCCCGGCGGGCTCGCGACGACGAACCCTGGTTCTCCGGCGTACGCGCTCGGTCTCACCATGGCGGCGATGCTGCTGGCACGGCGTCGCTGGCCGCTGACCGTGCTGCTGGTGGACTCGCTTCTCTGGCTCGGCTACCACATCGCGGATCTCCCGGGCGGGGCGCCGGCGCCGGCGCTGTGGGTGGCGCTGTTCACGGTCGCGGCCTCGTCCGGCAACATGCGTCGCGGCATGCTCCTGGCCGCCTGGTTGCTCACGACCGACCTCGCGGGACGGGCCTATCCCGGTGAGCACCCGGGCGCCTATCTGCTGGACGCCGGCGCCGACGGCAGTCTCACGCTGGCCGCCGCGTTCCTGCTCGGGTACGCCGTCCGGGCGCGCGACGACCTGCGCCGACAGGCAGCGCAGGAGCGGGAGTGGGAGGCCTGCCGACGGGTCGACGAGGAGCGCCTGCGGATAGCCCGGGACCTGCACGACATCCTCGCGAGCACGGTGAGTGTGATCACGGTGCATGCGGGAGTCGCCGCGGACGTGCTGGACCGTCGGCCCGCCGTCGCCCGGACCGCCATCGAGACGGTCCGCGCCACCTGCCGACAGGCGCTGGCCGAGCTGCGCGTGGTGATCGGCGTCCTGCGGCAACCGGCCGGCCACCCGCGAGCAGGCACGGCGCCCCGCTCCCCGTTCGCGGGGGAGGGCTCCGGATCGGGAGCCTGGTCGGCGGGAAGGCCGGCGCCAACGGGCGGGGAGACCCTCGACGCGCCGCCCGCGCCCGCACCTCGGCTGGATCAGCTCGCGCAGCTTCTCGACACCGCGCGCGGCGCCGGTCTGCGCGTCGATCTGACCGTGGTCGGCGAGGCCCGGGCGGTGCCGGCGGCGGTGGAGCTCGCCGCGTACCGGATCATCCAGGAGTCGCTGACGAACGTGGTCCGGCATGCGGGCGCCGGCGTCGCGACGATCAGGATCGACTACCAGCGCGAGGGGATGGCGGTCGAGGTGGCGGACGATGGCCGAGGGTTGTCCGCCGGGCGCGCCCGGCATGGGCAGAGCCCGCGGTCCACCGGCCCGAGCGCGGGCGGATACGGGCTGGTCGGGATGGCCGAACGGGCCGCGTCCGTCGGCGGTCGGCTCGACGTCGGACCCGGGCATCCGGCTGGCTGCGTGGTCCGGGCCTGGCTACCCGCCCTGGAGCGGCCGTGACCGTGCGGGTGCTGCTTGCCGACGACCAGGCCCTCGTACGGGCGGGTTTCCGGGTCCTGCTGGAACAGGCCGACGACCTCGAGGTCGTCGGTGAGGCCGGCGACGGCGAGCAGGCCGTGGGGCTGGCCGTGTCGACCCGGCCGGACGTCGTCCTGATGGACGTCCGCATGCCGGTGCTGGACGGGGTGGCGGCCACCCGGCGGATCGTCGCGGACGACAGGCTGGCGGCGACCCGCGTCATCATGCTCACCACTTATGAGCTCGACGAGTACGTGTTCGGCGCGCTGCGGGCGGGGGCCAGCGGCTTCCTGGTGAAGGACATCGAGCCGGCCGACCTGCGCGCCGCCGTGCGGGTGGTGGCCCGGGGCGACGCCCTGCTCTCGCCAGGGGTCACCCGGCGACTGGTGGCCGCGTTCGTCGCCCAACCCGCCCATCACCGCGCCGATGTCGCCCGACTGGCCGTGCTCACCGCGCGGGAGACCGAGGTGGTGGCCCTCGTCGCGGAAGGGTTGAGCGACCGGGAGATCGGCGGGCGGCTTCACCTGAGCCCGGCCACCGCTAAGACACATGTCAACCGGGCGATGGTCAAACTGCACGTGCGGGATCGCGCGCAGCTGGTGGTACTCGCCTACCAGACCGGTCTGGTCTCCGCCACCGAGGCCTGATCTCCGCATCGCCGTGCGACCGTCGTCGCGGCTGCGGCACCTACCGCGAATCCGGTATCACGGCGTCCGCGCTGGCGGGACGCGCGTCGCGTCGCTGCTTTCTACCTTTCGCGACGCATGGCCAGAAAGGGCGATGCCACGAAGGACGCGAGAGGTGGACGACATGCAGGTGCCCGAGACTGAAACCAGGACCAGGACCAGGACCAGGCGCGGAACCACGAAGGGCCCAGCCGCGACGACGGCGCGAAGGAGGGTGTCTGGCGGGGCTGGTGGCCGGTGGGACCCGTTCCGGACGCGCATGGCGCCCTTCGGCGTGGCGCTGGGGCTGGGGCTGACCATGCCGATCCTGGCAGGTGCCTGCCCGGCCGGGCCGGCGGCCACCGTACCGGCCGCCGCGGCGGCGTCGCCGTTGGCGTGGACGTCGTGCGGTCCCCGCACGGATCCGACCTCGCGGTGCGCGACGCTCGGTGTCCCTCTCGACTGGTCCGACCCCGACGGACCCACGACGACGCTCGCGATCGCCCGGCACCCCGCCACCGACCAGGCTCACCGGATCGGCACGCTGCTGTTCATGCCCGGTGCCGGCGTCTCGGTCGTCAACCAGGTCGCCAGCCCGTCCAGCGGCGGCCTCGGGCCGGCCGAGGAGCTGGCCCGCCGGTTCGACCTCGTCGGCATCGATCCGCGTGGCGGCGGTCTCGACCTGACCCTTGGCGAGCATGACGCGACCGTGCACAGCGCTCCCCTCGACTGCGCGCTGCCCTTCAACAGCCCCACCGTGACGCGCTTCCCGAGTGACCAGGCCGCGTTCGCCGCGCTACGCGGCCGCAACGGTGCACTCGCCGCGAGCTGCCGGGGCGGCGGGGACGGTGGCGCCAGCCGCGCCTCCCTGGTCGGACAGGTCGACGCGGTAAGCCAGGCCCGGGACGCGGAGGCGGTCCGGCGCGCCCTCGGCGAGCCGGTACTGAGCTGGTTCGCCTGGACCTACGCCAGCCTCGTCGCGCAGACCTACGCCCACCTCTACCCGGACCGGGTCCGAGCCATGGTCATCGACAGCCCGCTCGACCACTCGGTGCCGACCGCCAGGTATGTGCGTGAACAGGTCCTCGCCGTCGAGGAGAGCTTCCGACGGTTCACCGCGTGGTGCGACCGGGCTCCCGACTGCGCGCTGCATGGCCAGGACGTGGCCGCGGTGTACGACGAGCTGATCGCCCGAGCCACCCGCGAACCGATCCCCACGCCGGGGGTCGACCATCCCGTGACCGGAGAGGAGATCTCCTTCATGACGATGTACGCGCTGGCGAACGGCAACCTTCCGGCTGGCCACGGCGGCTGGGCCGACCTCGCCTACGGGCTTCGGCAGGCCCAGCTGGGCAACAGCCTGTTCGGCCAGGCCTACCCGTACAACTTCGGACCCGCCTACTACCACCCGTACCGGGCCGTCGGCTGCCTCGACTTCCGCAACGAGCTGCCCGCCGGCGACGGCGCGGCCTTCGCCGAGCTTCAGCGGCTGCGGACCGAGATCCGCGCGCTCGCCCCACACACTCGGGGAGCGGCGGACTCCTGGGACTACCTGACCGGCTGCCTGGGCTGGCCCTACCCGCCCCGGGTCGACGCGCGGCCACCGCGCGTGCAGGGCACGCCGCCGATCCTGCTCGTCGTCACCCGGCACAACCCGCTCGCGCCCTACACCCTGGCGCTGCGGGTCGCCGACGAGATCGAGCACGCGGCCGTCGCCAGGTATGACGGCGACGCCCACATCGCCTTCTTCAATTCCCGGTGCGTCGCGGACCTGGAGCAGCGGTACCTGGTCACCGCCGCCGCGCCCCCGCCCGGCACCAGCTGCGCCGACGGCTCCTGACCGGTCTTCGGCCCGACGCTCCCGCCCGCGAGACGCCTGGCCAGCAGGAGAAAGACCGTGCACCAGGCCCGCGCACCGGGTGTGTCGGCGTATGTCGCCCGCAGGACCAAGGGGACGGCGACCGCGAGCAGGCCGACCGGAGCGGCGAGCGGAATCCCGGGTCGCCCGCTGTCGCTTCTGGGCCTGTTGGCGTCGGCGACGCAGCCTGACCAGGCTGGCCAGATATCCAGCGAGCACAGCTACGGCCACCAGCGCACGCACAAGCCAGGTGAACCGCTCGGGATAGACGACACCTGCCAGATAGTGATCTATGAACGGGCCTGGGTACACGTGCTCGCCGCCCAGCCGGCGGAGGTATTTCTCCAGCAGGGTCAGCGGGCAGGCGAAGCCGATGGAGATGATCGCCACACCCCAGCCGACGGCGGGCACATGCAACCACAGCACGCGCGGCCATCGCCAGACGAGTAGACCGCCGGCGGCAATGAAGCCGATGGCAACGAGGTGGATCATCACCACGAGGTCGGCCAGGAGTCCGTACAACATGGCGTGCCTTCCGGACCTCTACGCTACCGCCTCCGTGGCCGTCGCACCTTCCCATGGCCCCACTACGCCCGACGGGACTCCCACGACGTCCCGCGGACGCTCGCGGCCGGACTGTGGTGACGGAGCCGGCCGCTGAGGACCGCCTAGCTGGCGGACTTGATGGTGGTCTTCATCTGGTCGAGGTTGACCAGGACCGGGAAGCCGGACACCGAGAGCGCGTTGCCGTGGCCGGTCTCGTGGATGTCGAAGACCGACTGGATCGCCGCGTAGAAGCCCTGGACGTCCAGGGTCTGGTTGACGGCGCGCTTGGCCTGGCGAAGACCGAACGACGGCATCGCCGCGATCTGGGCGGCCAGCGCCCGGGTCTCGGTGTCCAGGTCGGCCCGGGGGACGACCTTGTTCACCATGCCGACCTTCTCCGCCTCCTCGGCGGTGATCGCCCGGCCGGTGAACAGGATCTCCTTGGCCTTGCGCGCCCCGAGCTCCCAGGTGTGGCCGTGGTACTCGACGCCGCCGATGCCCATCGCGACGACGGGGTCGGAGAACTTCGCGTCGTCCGCCGCGATGATCAGGTCGCACGGCCAGCACAGCAGCAGCGCGCCGGCGATGCAGCGGCCCTGGACAGCGGCGATCGACGGCTTCGGGACGTTGCGCCAGCGCAGCGAGAACTCCAGGTAGCGCCGGGCCTCGATCCGGTAGATGTCCTCAAGTGTGATCTTGGCCGGCGCCGGGGTGGAGGGGTCCGGCTTCAGGTCGTGGCCGGCGGAGAAGTGCTTGCCCTCGCCGCGCAGGATGATGACCTTCACATCCGGGTCCTCGGCCGCCTTGACCCAGGCGTCGTTGAGCTCCTCCAGCAGCGCGCCGTTCTGGGCGTTGGCGGCTTCCGGCCGGTTCAACGTGATCGTCGCGATGTTGTCGGCGACGTCGTAGAGAATGTACAAGTCAGTACTCCCATGACCGTTCGGCTGGTGGGCCGAAGGGCGTGCGAAAATGATCTTTCTTCGCGCGCCCGGCGGCCGATGTTCTCGGGCCGATGGTTCAGCCCCTGACGGTTCAGCCCCGGGGCAGGCCGAGGACCCGCTCGGCGACAATCGTGCGCTGGATCTCGGACGTCCCGCCAGCGATGGTGCCGGAGAAGCTGCGCGCGTACCGGTCGAACCAGCTGGCGAAGAACCAGTCGAGGTTCAGGTGCTCGAAGGGCCGGCTCGGCTTGTCGCGGGTCAGCCCGGCCGGTCCCTGCGCGAGGAGCGCGTGCCGGGTGGACGTGCGGACCGCCTCGGAGCCGAACAGCTTGAGCACCGAGATCGAGGCCACGTCCTCCTCCCCGCGCGACGCTCGGGCCAGGGCCGCGGAGCCGAGCAGCCGCAGCGCCTGGGCGTCCATCGCGAGGGTGGCGTACCGGTCGCGGTCCAGCGCCGACGTCGGTCGGAAGTCGTCGACCAGCTCGTCGAGGTGGTCGGCGAAGCTGAGCCACAGCATGGTGCGCTCGTGGCCGAGCGAGCCGTTCGCGACGTGCCAGCCCTTGTTCAGCTCGCCGATCAGGTTCTCCGCCGGTACCCGGACGTCGTCGAAGAAGACCTCGTTGAAGTCGAGGTCGTCCGCGCCGACGATCGAGCCGAACGGCCGGCGGGTGATGCCCGGGAGGTCGGTCGGGATCACCAGGACGCTGATGCCCTTGTGCTTGGGCGCGTCCGGGTCGGTACGCACGAACGTCAGCAGGATGTCCGCGTCGTGTGCGCCCGAGGTCCAGATCTTCTGCCCGTTGACCACGAAGTGGTCGCCGTCGAGCGCCGCCCGGGTGCGCAGCCCCGCGAGGTCGGAGCCCGCGCCCGGCTCGCTCATGCCGAGCGCCGCCGTGATCTCGGCGCGCAGGATCGGCACCGCCCAGCGCTTCTTCTGCTCCTCGGTGCCGAACGTGAGCAGCGAGGCGGCGATGATGCCGAGGCCCTGGGGGTTGAAGCTGTGGTAGACGTGCCGCCTGCCCAGCTCCTCCAGGTGGACGAACTGCTGCAGCAGCGTGGCGCCCCGGCCGCCGTACTCGGGCGGGTTGCCCGGCAGCAGCCAGCCGTTGTCGAACAGCAGCCGCTGCCAGCGCCTCGTCCACGCCGGCATGTGCGCGGTGGAGGTCGGCCGCTCGGTGGTCTCCTCGACGCCTGGCAGGTTCGCGTCGAGGAAGGCCGCGAACTCGGCGCGGAAGGCCTCGACGTCGTCGTCAAACCGCAGCCGCATGGTGCTCCTCCGAGGTTGGGCTGGCCGCCGGGGTCACCGCGGGGGCGTCGAGCAGCGCGGCTGCGATCCTGGCCCGGTGTACGTCGGCGCCGCCGAGCAGCAGCTCGCCGGACAGCGCCCGCTTCAGCGCGAACTGCAGGTCGTTCTCCCAGGTGAAGCCCATGCCGCCGAACAGCTGGAAGCCGGTCTCGAACACGACCGTCGTGCACTCGCCGGCGGCCGCCTTCGCCATCGCGGCGGCGGTGGCGCGCCGCGGGTCCTGCTCGGCGATCGTCAGCGCGGCGAAGTAGGCGAGAGCCGTCGCGCGCTCGATCGCCACGTGCATGTCGACGGCCTTGTGCTTGACGGCCTGGAACGAGCCGATCGGGACGCCGAACTGCTCGCGGGTGCGGACGTGGGCGAGCGTGAGCTCCAGGATCCGCTTGCAGGCACCGGCCATGGTCAGCGCGAGGCCGGTGAGCGCGATGTCGCGGGCGAGGTCGACGTCGGCGCCGGTCCTGCTCTCCTCACCAACCCTGACCTGCCAGAAGCTGACGTCGGCGACGTGCAGCAGCGGGTCGAAGACGCTCTCGCGGTGGACGGTCGCCTCGGTGGCGGGAACGGTGAACACGCCGGCGTCGGTGACCACGGCGAACCAGTCGGCCCGGTCGCCGTCGAGGACGTGATGGCCGGTGCCGTCGAGGATCCAGCCCTCGCCGCCGTGCGGGTCACGGTGGGCGCTGACGCCGTCGAGGACGGCGGTACCGGACTGCTCGCCGGAGATGACGCCCGGCGCGAGGGGGGTGAACCAGGTCATGGTCGCGAGGTAGGGCGTCGGGTCGGTGGCCCGGCCGAGCTCCTCGAGCAGGATCGCGAGCTCGACTGCCTCGGTCGCCTCGGTCAGCTCGGTCCAGCCGAGGCCGGTGAAGGTCCGCCAGAGCGGTCCCGGGTCCGCGCCCTGGTCGGCGACGGAACGGACCAGCGCGGGCGGGCACTCCTTCGCGAGGACATCGCGGACGGTCGTGCGCCACAGCTGCTGGTCGGAGTCCAGCTCAAAGAGCATGCCGGCTCCCGACGGTTGGTGGAATCTGCGCCACGGAGGGCCTCCTGACGGTATTCCGCCCGGACCCGATGGAGAATAACATTCTCCGAAGACGGAAGCATCGGTCTCGCGGGCGCCGCGGGCCAGGGGGGCGAGGAGTGCACATGGCTGTACGCACGCTGGGGAGTACGTTCTACTCATGGCGCACGACCAGGAGCTTGCTGTGAGCACGCTGAGCGAGGAACCGGCTTGGAAGCAGCGTGCCGTCGAGCGCTCCACCAAGGCCGCGCGCCTGCGCGCGGAGCGCAAGGTCCAGCAGTTCCTCGAGGCCGCCCAGGCGATCATTCTGGAGAAGGGGTCGACCGACTTCACCGTACAGGAAGTCGTCGACCGGTCGCACCAGTCGCTGCGCAGCTTCTACCAGCACTTCGGCGGCAAGCACGAGCTGCTGCTGGCGCTGTTCGAGAACGCCCTGCGCCGCTCCGCGGACGAGATCCGCATCGCGGCGGGTGCCGAGGTCGACCCGCTGACCGGGCTCGAGGTCGCCATCCGGATGCTGTTCGAGAGCTCGCTGCCGGATCCGTCCACCCGCCACCCGCTGTTCACGGACTTCGCCACGCAGCTGCTGATGACCTACCCCGCCGAGGTCAGGTCCGCGCACGAGCCGATGCTCAGCGTGTTCGCGGAGCTGATGACCCGCGTCGACGCGGTCGGCCAGCTGCGGACGAGCCTGCGCCCGCGCCGGGCGGCCGCGATGGTCATGCAGTCGGTGATGTTCCTCGCCCAGTCGACCGCGGTCGCGGGGGAGAGCGAGGGCGCGCACCCGCTCACGACGGACGAGGTGTGGGACTTCTGCTCGGGAGGGTTCGCCCGCCACGCCGAGAGGTGACGGGCGAACCCCGGGGGTTGGCGGCTACCGGGTCAGGGCTGCTGGTTGAGGGCGGTCATCTGCTGCGGGGTGATGCTGTCCCCGCAGGTGGCCGTGGAGCCGGTCAGTTGGAACTTCGAGCCGTCCGGGCTGATCTTGATGGCGTAGTAGCAGGTCGAGGTCTGGCGGAAGTTGGTGGACAGGTCGATGCTGGCGTCGGGGGTCAGGCCTGCGCCGTCGTAGTCCTTGACGGCGCGCAGGCCGGAGATGAACGACTCCCTCGTCGGGCATTTTCCAGCCGCTTCGAGGCCGCGGGTGAACAGGTCGGCCGCGATCCAGCCGCTCACCGCCAGGCCCTGGGTCGGGGGCTGAATCTCCGGGGTGTAGTCGCTCATGGCCTGCTCGAACTTCCGCTGCCCCGGAGTGTCGAGCTCGAAGGGCTGGACGGAGGTGAAGATGGACGCGCCGGCGAGCGACCTGCCGTATGTCGCCAGGCTGCTGCCGTCGTAGCCGGTCGGCAACAGAACGACCTTGAGGCTGCCGCCGAGGGTGACGCCGAGCTTCGCCAGCTCGGGGAGCAGCTTGGCGGCCGCGTCTGGCAGCAGAACACCGGTGAGGGTGTCGATGTTGTTCGCCTTGATCTGCTGGGCGACGGTCTGGTAGCTCGTGATCTCGCTGACGTTGAACGTCTTGACGACCTTGACGTCGTTCGCCTTCAGGCTCGCCACGACCTGCTGCGTGAAGCCCCCACTCGTCGCGCTCGCGCCAATCGCGAAGACGCCCGCGCGGGTGCCGCCCTGTTCGCGGACATACTTGCCCCAGGTGGTGCTGGAGCCGTCTCCGAGGTAGAACCACGAAAACATGTTGTTCATCCCGAGCCAGACCGGGTCGCTGGCGATGCCCGTGACGGGGATGTTGCGTTCCTGCAGGAGTTTGGCCGAGTCCCTGCCGCCGCCGGGAGCGTAGATGAGTCCGAAGATCTTCTCCTGGTCAAGGAGCTCCTGGACCATGGAAACGTTGAGGGTGGGGTCGGCCCGGTCGTCGCGCCAGGCGTAGGTGACCTTGCGGCCGTAGACGCCGCCTTCCTCCTCGTTGAGGACGTGGAGACGGGCATCCACGCCGGCCCGGAAGGCGCGCAGGGTGGCGGCTCCCGGTCCGGTGTCGCTCCAGACCATGCCGGCCTTGACCTCGGTGGGCGTGATGCCGGGCACCGTGGCCGAGCAGGCCCCGCCCGCCGCGTTCGAGCCGCCGCCACCGCAGGCGACCAGGGAGGCGGCCAGCCCACCCGCGCTGAACGCGGCCGCCGCGGCCCGCATTAATCGATTGCTGGGCGGTAACAGCGGGCCGCGGTTTCGCGGGCATATAGCGGCCGTGGCCGCCTGGGCGGGTAAGCGCTCACAGTGCGCGGAGGATGCGCGCGTTGACGTGGTCACGGTCCTGCGCCGGAAAAGGTGAGTCCTCTGCGCCGACCTGTCGGCCCGGGCGTCGCTGGGTCCTGTCATGGACGTGGATAGTAATGAGCACTCACCCCGCGGGGCGCCCGGAGCGCCGGCGTTTGCCGGTGCCCCGGGCCAGATGTGCGTAGTTTCGTCGGACCGCCACCACCAAGGAGCCGGCCGGGCTGTTCCGGAACCGGCTGGCTGTTGGCTCCTTCAGGACCATTGGTCCGTCAGGGCTGCTGGTTCAGGGCGGTCATCTGCTCTGGGCTGATGACATCTCCGCAGATGGCTGTCTCGCTGGTGGGCTCGAACCTGGAGCCATCCTTGCTGATCTTGATGGCGTAATAGCAGGTCGAGGTCTCGCGGAGGTTGGTGGACAGGTCGATGCTGGCGTCGGGAGTCAGGCCGGCACCGTCGTAGTCCTTCACGGCACGCAGGCCGGCGATGAAGGACTCCCGAGTCGGGCATTTTCCGGCCGCTTCGAGGCCCCGAATGAACAGGTCGGCCGAGATCCATCCGTCCACGGCCAGGTCCTGGGTCGGCGGCTGGATCTCGGGGGCGTACTCGCTCATCGCCTTCTTGAACGTCTGCTGGCCCGCGGTGTTCAGCTCGAAGGGCTGGGTGGCCGTCAGAACGGTCACGCCGGCGATCGAGCGGCCGAACTGGGTGAGGTTGTTGTCGTCGTAGCCCAGGGGCATCACCGCGACCTTGAGGCCCCCGCCGAGGGTGATGCCGAGCTTGGCCAGCTCGGGGAGCAGCTTGGCGGCCGCGTCCGGGAGCAGGACGCCGGTGAGGGCGTCGATGTTGTTCGCCTTGATCTGCTCGGCGAGGGTCTGGTAGCTGGTGATCTGGCCGATGTAGAAGGTCTTGACGACCTTGACGCCACTGGCCTTCAGGCTCGCCGTGATCTGCGAGGCGAAGTCTCCGTTCCCGGCGGTCTGGGCCGTGGCGAAGAGGGCCGCGCGGGTTCCGCCCTGGTCATGGACGTATTTTCCCCAGGTGGTGCTGGAGCCGTCGCCCAGGTAGAACCACGAGAACATGTTGTTCAGCCCCAGCCAGACCGGGTCGCTGGCTATGCCGGTGACGGGGACGTTGCGCTGCTCCAGGAGTTTGGCCGAGTCACGGCCGCCGCCGGGAGCGTAGATGAGGCCGAAGATCTTCTCCTGGTCGAGGAGCTCCTGGACCCTCGGCACGTTGAGCGCCGGGTCGCCCATGTCGTCACGCCAGGCATAGGTGATCTTGCGGCCGTAGACGCCGCCGTCCTCCTCGTTGGCGACGTGGAGGCGGGCGTCCACGCCGGCCCGGAAGGATCGCATGGTGGCCGCCCCCGGCCCGGTGTCGGTCCAGACCATCCCGGCCTTGACCCCGGTGGGCGTGATGCCGGGCACCGTGGGTGAGCAGGCCCCGCCCGCCCCGTTCGCGCCTCCCTGGCCGCAGGCGGCCAGCGAGAGGGAGGCGGCCAGGCTGCCCACACTGGCCGCGAGCGCGGCGCTTCTGGTTAATCGTTTCCTGACGGGTGGCAGCATGCCGCGGCTCCTTCGGCATCATCGCGGCGCTGCCCGCCCGAATGGCGAGCGCCCGCTGTACGGGAGAGTCGCCCGCCGACGCGGCCTCGATACTGCACCGGAGGTGGGGCCAGCGCGACAGATGCGTCGGCTCGCGCACAGCTGGTTCTTCTTGTCGAGCGATAGTAGTGAGCCTCACCCCGCGGGTGCCCGGCGTACCCGGGCCGCGGGGAGTCGCCATCGGGCGCCGCGCCGCTGGGCCGCGGACACTCGGGACGCCGGTGGTCGCCGGCGTCCCGAGTGTCCGCGTGTGTCTTTGCCGGACCGTCCCGTCAAGGGGCCGGCCGGGCGCTGCTCCGAGCCGTCAGGATTGCTGGTTCAGGGCAGCCAGCTGCTCCGGGCTGATGACGTCGCCGCACAGGGCGGCAGAGCTGACGGGCTCGAACTTCGAGCCGTCCTTACTGATCTTGATTGCGTAGTAGCAGGTGGAGGTCTGGCGGAAGTTGGTGGACAGGTCGTTGCTGGCGTCGGGGGTCATGCCCGCGCCGTCGTAGTCCTTGACGGCGCGCAGGCCCGCGATGAACGACTCCCTGCTCGGGCATTGTCCCGCCGCCTGCAGGCCACGGATGAACAGGTCGGCGGAGATCCAGCCGTTCACCGCCTGGTCCTGGGTCGGTGGCTGGATCTCGGGGGCGTAGTTGCTCATCGCCTGCTCGAACTTCTGCTGGCCGGGGGTGTTCAGCTCGAAGGGCTGGACGGAGGTGATGATGGAGGCGCCGGCGAGCGCGGGGCCGTACTGGGTGAGGACGTTGTTGTCGTACCCGAGGGGCATCACGGCGACCTTGAGACTGCCGCCGATGGTGACGCCGATCTTGGCGAGCTCGGGGAGCAGCTTGGCGGCCGCGTCCGGTAGCAGGACGCCGGCGAGGGTGTCGATGCCGGCGGCCTTGATCTGCGCGGCGACGGTCTGAAAGCTGGTGATCTGGCTGGTGGCGAAGGTCTTGACGACCTGGACGTTGTTCGCCTTCAGGCTTGCCACGACCTGCTGGGTGTAGTCCCCGCTGGAGGAGGTGCTGCCGATGGCGAAGACGGCCGCGCGGGAGCCGCCCTGGTCGTGGATGTACTTGCCCATCGTCGTGCTGGAGCCGTCCCCGAGGTAGAACCACGAGAACATGTTGTTCAACCCAAGCCAGACCGGGTCGCTGGCGAGGCCCGTGACCGGCACGTTGCGCTGCTGCAGGAGCTTGGCGGAGTCCCTGCCCCCGCCGGGGGCGTAGATGAGCCCGAAGATCTTCTCCTGGTCGAGGAGCTCCTGCACCCTGGGCACGTTGAGTGCCGGGTCTGCTCCGTCGTCACGCCAGGCATAGGTGATCTTGCGGCCGTAGACGCCGCCGTCCTCCTCGTTGGCGAAGTGGAAACGGGCGTCCACCCCGGCCCTGAACGCGTGCAGGGTCGCGGCTCCCGGCCCGGTGTCGCTGAACACCATTCCCGCCTTGACCCCGGTGGGGGTTATGCCGGGCACCGCGGTCGAGCACGCCCCGCCCGCCGCGCTCGCGTCCCCGCGGCCGCAGGCCACCAGCGACGCGGCCAGGCCACCGGCGCTGACGGCGAGGGTGGCTGCTCTTATTAATCGGCTATTCGCCGGCGATAACATGCCGCGGCTCCTTCGGCGTATCGCGGCGGTACCCGCTCGGACGGGCGGGTGTCCGCCGTACAGGGAGAGCCGCGCGCTGACGTAATCTTCGTTTTGCGCCTAGAGCGATGATCCAGGCGCGACGTTACGTCAGTTCCGAGGCGGCTTACTCCTCTTGTATACGCCAGTACCGGTGAACGGGTACTCACTGGGCCGTCGGGATGCCGGAAGGTGCCGGCCCTCAAAAGATGTACACGGAATTTTTCCGGCCAGCCCCCACCAAGGGGCTGGCCGGCTCGCCTTCGCGGTCGTCAGGGCTGCTGGTTCAGGGCGGCCATCTGCTCCGGGCTGATGACGTTTCCGCACATCGCCGCGTCGCTGGTCGGCTCGAACTTCGAGCCGTCCTTGCTGATCTTGATGGCGTAGTAGCAGGTCGAGGTCTGCCGGAAGTTGGTGGAGAGGTCGTTGTGAGCGTTGGGGGTCATGCCGGCGCCGTCGTAGTCCTTGACGGCGCGCAGGCCGGCGATGAAGGACTCCCGGGTGGGGCATTTTCCGGCCACTTCGAGGCCGCGGATGAAAAGATCGGCGGAGATCCAGCCGTCGACGGCCATGTCCTGGGTCGGTGGCTGGATCTCGGGGGCGTAGTCGCTCATCGCCTGCTCGAACTTCTGCTGGCCGGGGGTGTTCAGCTCGAAGGGCTGGATGGCGGTGAAGATGGAAGCGCCGGCGAGCGACCGGCCGAACTGGTCGAGGTTGCTGTTGTCATAGCCCAGGGGCATCTGAGCGACCTTGAGGCTGCCGCCGAAGGCGACGCCGATCTTGGCGAGCTCGGGCAGCAGCTTCGAGGCCGCGTCCGGCAGCAGGACGCCGGCGAGGGCGTCGATGTTGTTCGCCTTGATCTGCTGGGCGACGGTCTGCCAGCTGGTGATCTCGCCGGTGTAGAACATCTTGACGACCTTGACGTCGCTCGCCTTCAGGCTCGCCACGATCTGTTGGGTGAAGTCCCCGTTCGTGGCGTTCGTGTCGATCGCGAAGACGCCCGCGCGGGTGCCGCCCTGGTCGTGGACGTACTTGCCCCAGGTCGTGCTGGAGCCGTCTCCGAGATACACCCACGAGAACATGTTGTTCATCCCCAGCCAGACTGGGTCGCTGCCCAGGCCCGTGACGGGGATGTTGCGTTCCTGCAGGAGCTTTGCCGACTGGGTGCCGGCGCCGGGGGAGTAGATGAGCCCGAAGATCTTCTCCTGGTCGAGGAGCTCCTGAACCATGCTGAGGTTGAGCTGCTGGTCCGCCTGGTCGTCACGCCAGGCGTACGTGATCTTGCGGCCGAAGACGCCGCCGTCCTCCTCGTTGGCGACGTGGAGGCGGGCGTCCACGCCGGCGCGGAAGGAACGCATGGTCCCCGCCGCCGGCCCAGTGTCGCTCCAGACCATCCCGGCCTTGATCTCGGTGGGGGTTATGCCGGGCGTCGTGGTCGAGCACGCCCCACCCGCCCCCTCCGCGGCCGACTGGTCGCCGCAGGCGACCAGGGATGCGGCCAGACCGCCGGCGCTCATCGCGAGCGCCGTCGCTCTCACTAATCGATATCTGACTGGCGACCTCATGTCGCGTCTCCTTTGACGTGTCGTGGCGATACTGGTCTGGGTGGGCGGGCATCTGCCGCGTGGGTAGGGTCGCGCGCCATAGCAGCCGCTGTCTTGCGCCAGTGGAGGGGGATCCGGCGCGACGGTTCGGGCGTGACTGGCCCTTCCCGGCGAGGCTGATAGTAGTGAACTCTTAATCCACATGAGGCCGAAGTGCAAACAAATGCCTGCGTTTCGGATTCGTTACGCGGAATTTCCCTGGATCCGCCCGTGGGCGGCGCGCGGAGTGACCGATCGGCACCGGTCTGGTAACTCCGTCAGGGCTGCTGGTTCAGGGCGTTCATCTGCTCCTGGCTGATCGGGGCGCCGCATTCGGGCTGGCTGTCGGCCTCGAACCGGCTTCCGTCCTGGCTGACCTTGATGGCGTAGTAGCAGACCGAGATATCCCGGTAGTTCGTTGACAGGTCGTTGGCGTCCTGTGGTGTCATTCCGGCGCCGTCGTAGTCCTTCACGGCGCGCAGTCCGGTGATGAACGACTCCCTGGTCGGGCACTGCCCGGCCTCCTTGAGGCCGCGGATAAACAGGTCGGCCGAGAGCCAGCCGTCGACCGCGCTGTCCTGCGTCGACGGCTGGATCTCCGGAGAGTAGGTGTTCATCGCCTGCCTGAACTTCTGCTGCCCGGGAGTGTTGACCTCGAAGGGTTTGACGGCTGTGAAGATCGACGCGCCGGCGAGCGACGTGCCATACGTCGCCAGGCTGCTGCCGTCGTAGCCGAGCGGCATCAGCGCGACCTTGAGATTCCCGCCGAGGGCCAGGCCGACCTTGCGGAGCTCCGGCAGCAGGTTCGCCGCCATCTCCGGGAGCAGGACGCCGCCGATGGCGTCGATGTCCTCCGCCTTGATCTGCTGCGCGACGTTCGGGTAGCTGATGACCGCGCTGGCGGTCTGGAACGTCCTGACGACCTGGACGCCGCTGGCCTTCAGGCTTGCGATGTACTGCTGGTTGAAGTCGTTGTTGGACGCGCTCGAGGCGACGGCGAACACGGCCGCGCGGGTCCCGCCCTGGTCATGGATGTACTTGCCCCAGGTGGTGGCGGAGCCGGTGCCCAGGTAGAACCAGGAGAACATGTTGGTCTTGCCCAGCCAGCTCGGGTCGCTGGCCAGGCCCATGACCGGGATCTTCTGCCGGCTGAGCCAGTCCACCGAGGCGGAGCCGCTCGCGCTGGGCATCGCGATGAGCCCGAAGACATGCTCATTGTTGATGAGATCCTGGGTGCCGCTCAGGTTGAGCGCCTGGTCCGCCCGGTCGTCCCGCCAAGCGTATTTGAGCTTGCGGCCGAAGACGCCGCCCTCCTCGTCGTTGGCGCTTTCCAACCGGGCGTCCACGCCGGCCCGGAAGGCCCGCATGCTGCTGGCGGACGGGCCGGTGTCGCTCCAGATCATGCCGGCCTTGACCTCGGTGGGCGTGATACCCGGCGCCGTGGTGGTGCAGGTGCCGGCGGCTGCGTTGTCGCTCGAGCCGCCGCAGGCCACCAGGCCGGCCGCCAGGCTGCTGGCGCTGGCCGCAAGCGCTGCGGCCCTCAACGCTCGTCGACGAAGAGGTAGCGACATTGCGGGGAAACTCCTCTGGAGATATGGCGGCCGCTCGGCCTTGTGAGCCTCGCGCCCGTCACCCTGGAGGCCCGGCGCCGAGAGCGGTGTTCCCCGCGTCACGGCGGAGCGCGCGGCACGGAATGACGCGGCCCCGGATCTCCTATTGACGTCGATATCGGAGTCGATGCTATCGACCGCGCTGTCAGGCAACGGAAAGGGGCGCCCGGCGAATGCCGGGCGCCCTCATCCCGTCACGGGTAGTCGCGCGCAAATGATATGTGCTTAATGTCGCGGCGCACGATGCCACCGAACCCGATGCCACGGAAACGGTTCAGACCGCGACACCGAGAAAGGCCGCGCCGGTTGCCCGGCGACAAGCTCGGTTCCGGGTGTCACCACGCCGGACGCACCGGGGACACAGGGCTACCGGTCCCGCTCAGGGCGCGACGTCGAGGACGACCTTGCCGATCGCCTTGCCGTCGGTGACGAACCGCAGCGCGTCGGCCGTGTCGGCGAGTGCGAACACCGCGCCGATGTGCGGACGCACCTTCCCCGAGGAGAGCAGCTCCATGAGCTCCCGCTCGTCACGGGCCAGCTCGTCCGGCCGGTGGGTGGCGAAGTCGCGCATCTGGAAGCCCATGATGTGCGCGCCCTTGAGCAGCACCAGGTTGAGCGGGATCCGCGGGATGGTCCCCGAGGCGTAGCCGATGGTCACGAAGCGGCCGTCGAAGCGCAGCGCCCGCAGCGCCGCCTCCGAGAGATCTCCGCCGACCATGTCGACGACGACGTCGACGCCCGCCGGGTGCGCGACCTTCAACGCCTTCCGCAGGTCCTCGGCCTCGTTGTCGATCAGCGTCGTCGCGCCGTTCGCCGCGGCCGCCTGCAGCTTGTCCGACGAGTTCGCCACCGCGGTCACCTCGGCCCCGAGGGCGACGGCGAGCTGGACGGCGGCGAGACCGACGCCGCCACCCGCGCCGAGCACCACGACCCGGTCACCCGGCTGCACCCGGGCCATCGAGCGCAGCACGTGATACGACGTGCGGTGCCCGACGGAGAAGGCCGCGGCCGACCGGTCGTCCACCCCGTCCGGGACGGGCCGCACCGAGTCGGCGGCGCACACGACCTGCTGCGCGAAGGCGCCGACGAACACCGTCCCCGCCACCCGGTCGCCGGGGGCGAGGCCGGTGACACCGTCGCCGACCTCCTCGACGATGCCGGCGAACTCGCTTCCCGGCACGAAGGGCACGGGCGCCTTCACCTGGTAGGTGCCCGCGATGACGAGCACGTCGGGGAAGTTGACCGCCGCCGCCCGGACGCCGACCCGGACCTGGCCCGGGCCTACCGGCGGCGTGTCGATCTCCTTGACCTGGATGACCTCCGGCGCGCCGTTCTCCGCACACACCGCCGCCAGCATGTCAGCGCCCCGTGTAGCTGTAGTCGGTGGTCGAGGCGAACTCGGCCGCCTCCGTCATGGACTTCTCGATGACCGGCCCGAACGCGAGCAGCTTCGGGTCGCTGCCCGCGCGCTGGAAGCCCTGCTCCAGGACGATCGCCATCTTCCACCGGGCCAGGACGAGGTAGTAGTCAAGGTCGTCGACCTGGCGACCGGAGACCTTGGCGTAGTGCTCGACGATCTGGTCGCGGGTGGGCATGCCCTGCAGGTCGACGTAACCCGACGTGGGTTCAGACGTGTCGTCCGGCCAACTCATGATCATCCAGGCCAGGTCCAGCTTCGGGTCACCGACGGTACCCATCTCCCAGTCGACCAGCGCGGCCAGCTTCGCCGGGACCTCGTTCTTGAACATGACGTTGGCGAACTGGTAGTCGCCGTGCATCAGGCCGGGGATGTAGTCGAGCGGCCGGTGGCCCCGCAGCCACTCGGTGACCGTGTCCATGCCGTCGAGCTCACGGGCCTTGATCCTGTTGAAGAAACGCAGCCAGCGGTCGACCTGGCGCTCGTGGAAGCCGTCCGGACGGCCCAGGGTCTGCAGCCCCTTGGCCTGCCAGTCGACCTTCGACAGCAGCGCGATGCCCTCGGCCAGCTGATAGCCCAGGCCCTTGCGCAGCTCCAGGTCGCTGTTGAACGGCTCGGGCCACTTGCGGTCCTTCATGCTCATCGGCGACCAGCCGTCGACGAAGCCCATGAGGTAGAAGGTCCGGCCGAGCACCGACGAGTCGGTGCAGACCGCCACGGCGGCGGTGTGCGGGACGTCGGTGCCGTCGAGCGCCTCGATGATCCGCCATTCCCGCACGATGCCGTTGTCCCGGTCGGCCGGCGCCGTGGCCGGTGGGATCCGGATGACGCACTGGAAGTCGCCGCGGGTCAGCAGGTAGATCTCGTTCTGCGTGCCGCCGGAGAGGAACTTGTGCTCCAGCGGGGCGCCCGCGCCGGGCAGCCCCTGGGCGTCCATCCAGGCGGCGAGCCGCTCGAAGTCGAGCGTGGTTTCGGTCTCGGTCTCGGCGCTCACAGGTTTCCCACCTCGTGCTCAAGGAACTTGGCGTACTTGGCCCGGGAGGCGTCGAGCTTGCCCGGGATCCACTCGGTCGGCCACATGCCCTCGGCCGGCTTGTAGTCGCGCAGGACCTGCTTGGCGACGGTCATCTTGTGGACCTCGGTCGGCCCGTCGGCCAGGCCCATCACGGCGGCGCCGTGGATGTACCGGAAGAACGGCATCTCGTTCGTGGTGCCGAGCGCGCCGTGGATCTGCATCGCCCGCCAGGCGATGTCGTGCAGGATGGTCGGCATGACGATCTTCGCCGTGGCGATGTCCTTGCGGACGCGCTTGTAGTCCTGGTACTTGTCGATCTCCCAGGCGACGTACATGACGAGCAGCCGGAACTGCAGCAGCTGCGCGTACGAGTCGGCGATGAAGCCCTGGACGAACTGCTTCTCCGCGAGCTTGCTGCCCGCGGTGGTGCGCGACAGCGCGCGCTCGCAGGTCATGTCCAGCAGCCGCTGCGCCTGGCCGATGGTGCGCATCGCGTGGTGGATGCGCCCGCCGCCGAGCCGGGTCTGGGCGATGGCGAACGCCTGGCCCTCGCCGCCGAGCAGCGCGGACTCGGGCACCCGCACGTCCTCGTAGTGGATGAGCGCGTGGAAGCCCTCGCCCAGTGGCTCGCCGAAAAGGCCGACGTTACGGACGATGTTGATGCCCGGCGTGTCGGCCGGCACCAGGAACATCGACATGCCTCGGTACGCGCTCACGTCGGGGTTCGTGACCACCATGACGATGAAGAAGCTCGCGGTCTTGGCGTTCGACGAGAAGTACTTCCACCCGTTGATGATCCACTCGCCGCCCTCCTTGTGGGCGCGGCAGGTGAACTGCGTCGGGTCCGCGCCGGCCTGCGGCTCGGTCATCGAGTAGCTGGAGAACATCTCGCCGTCGAGCAGCGGCCGGAGGTACTTCTCCTTCTGCTCCGGCGTGCCGTAGTGGGCGATGATCTCGGCGTTGCCGGTGTCCGGCGCCTGGCAGCCGAAGACGATCGGCGCCCAGGAGGAGCGGCCGAGGATCTCGTTGAGCAGCCCCAGCTTCTGCTGGCCGAAGCCCTGGCCGCCGAGCTCGGGGCTCAGGTGGGTCGCCCACAGGCCCTGGTCGCGGACCTGCTGCTTGAGCGGGTCGATGAGCTCCCGGCGCTTGTCGGTGAGCGGTACGAACTGCAGGTCCGGGAACGCGAGGTCAAGCGGCTCGACCTCGCTGCGGACGAACTCGTTCGCCCAGTCCAGCTTCTTCTGGTACTCGGGATCGGTCTCGAAGTCCCACGCCACGGTGTGTCCTTCCTGGTCGTCTTCGCCAGAATACGATTCTGACAATGCCGAACACAAGTTTGGATCTTCGGAACGCCTGCCGGAACGAAGATCCTCGGCCATGGCCGAGGCGGGCCGCCTCAGACCGGTAGGCGGGCGAGCAGCGCGCCGACGTCCTCGAGCGAGCGCAGAGTGTCGTTGAGGTGCGTGCACGTCGTGACCCCGGTGAAGGTGTCCCGCACCTCGCGGCGCAACCCGTCCGGGCGCTGTCCCACCAGGCGGCCAGCGCTGGCCAGCGCGAGCGGGCACTCCGGCCACGGCAGCGCGCCGAACTCCGCCGTGCACGCCGTGAACGTCGTCGTCGCCGGGTCGAGCGTGGCGTGCACGGTGTACTCGTGCACCGCGGTCTCGACGCCGTCCGGATCGACGTGGCTGTCGCGGAAGAAGCACTCGGCCCGCGCCTCGGCGCCCGCCCGCCAGACGTCGAGCCGACGGCGCCGGCGCATCCCGTGCGCCGGCAGCGGCGCCACCTCGTGCCAGCCGTCCGGGTCGTCGCCCTCGATCGGCGGCACCGGCGGCCCGAACGGGGCCGGCACCCGCCCGGTGGCCTCGATCCCGCGGATGATCGTGCCGTCGGTGACCCAGCCGGCGCACAGGTCCGGGTACTGCGAGGCCATTCCCTGCCGCCACTGCGGGAAGGGCCCAGGCGCCACCCACTGGGTGGCGTAGCCGCTGACCAGCACCGCCGTAGGCAGGTCGTCGAGCAGCTGGAAGCGGACCGAGTGGCTGGCGCGCTCGTCGGGCAGGGCGGCGTAGACCGCCTGCCGGAAGCCCGAAGCCGCCCGGACGCCGACGAGCGCCGCGAGCCGTGGCTCGTCCGGGTCGAAGCCGATCCGGGTGACCTCCCGGCGGGGGAAGGCGATCTCGGCGTCGAGGCGCGCCGCGTCCAGGACGGTCAGGGCGCCGTCGGCCTCGACACGCACGTCCCGGCCACGCGCGTCCAGCATCACGGGACCGGACAGGCCGGCGGGCCGCAGCGAGTCGTGCGTCGTCGTCCGGCGCACGAGCCCTGGCCGTGGCGGCGGCGTCGAGAGCGCCGGGCCGGTGGGCGACGCCGGGCCGGTCATCGCGCGGCCGTTCGGCTGGGCTGACGTGCTCATGCGCGGATCACTCCTCGCTCGACGGGGCCCCGGAAAGCCCGCGGCTACGAGATCCGGTCGGGCTGGGCGTAGGCGAGGAGGGCCTCGCGGTCCTCGGCGAGGGCGAAGCCGTCGGCGACGAGCCGGTCGACGGCGGCGGTGTAACGCGCCAGGTAGTGCGCGCGCGACGGGTAGAGCTCGGCGACCCGCGCGGCCGGCAGCGCGATCGTCGAGCCGAACAGCTGGCAGATCACCGACGGGTTCGGGCCGGGGATGCCGGACAGCACGTCGACCGGCACGTCGACCGGTGGCGTGCGGATCCCGCCGAGCGCGATGCCGTCGCCGTCGCGGACGATCTCGCCGCCCGCGGTCGTTATCCGCGGCGAGGCGGGCGGCGGAGTGCCGCCGCGCGCCCAGGTCTCCAGCGCGCGCAGCGCGGCCTTGACGACGACGTGCATCGGGGCGTCGTTGACGTCGACGCCGCAGCCGAGCAGGTCGGCGAACGGGCCGACGGTGTGCTGGTCGGCGTGGGCGGCGCCGGCGACCTCCCACGTGCGGACGTGCTCGAGGTCGTCCTGGCGGGAGCCGAGCGAGTGCAGCACCTGGTTCAGGTCGCCCTCGGCCTGGACGATGAGTACCGGGGTGGTGGTGTCCTCCCGGACGAGCACCGGGCTGGTCGCGGTCAGCGCGTGCAGGCCCGCCGGCTGACCAGGAGCGGCGAGGTTCAGCGCGCCCAGCCCGCGGCTGTGCAGCAGGTAGCCGTCGAACAGCCCGCGGACGAGCGGCTCGACCCCGTTGACGTAGGTGACCATCGCGTAGGCGGACTGGGACTGGCCGGCGGCGAGCACGAGCCGCGGGGTGAGACCCCCCAGCAGCGTCCCGTCGCGGACCGAGCGGGCCGTCTGGGTGAACAGGTCGAACGCGAACCCGTCGCCGGGGTGGACGAGCGAGCCGTAGCGCTCCGGGTCGGTGCCCACGAGTCCGGGCGCGTCGGCGCCCTCGACGGGCGAGGCGAGCACGGGGCCGCCCGCGACTCCGATGAGCTGGGCCGACACGCCGACCCAGGCGTGGCCGCGGCGGGTGATCTCCTCGTGGTTGGTCGCCCAGATGACGTCGGCGTCGTGGCCGGAGCTGACGTTGAGCCACTCGACGACCGCGGTGCCGCTGAAGCGCTCGGCCGCGACCGGGCGGCGCACGACGACCCGGGTGCGGTAGGGCGCCGAGCCGGCGGGCCCGAACGTCCAGCGGCCGTCCGCCGAGAGTTCGCCGACGGCCCGGTAGGCGGTCGCCGTCCCTGCCGCGGCGAGCTCGTGCTCGACGTAGCCGACGGCCGCGACGTCGGCCGGTACCGGCGAGGCGAGCATGACCCCCTTGCCGCCGGTCAGCCCGACCAGCTCGGTCGGCGCCGCCAGGCTCACGCCGGGCGCCGGCTGTGCGCCCAGTACTGCTCCAGCCCCGGCTTGATGCTCCGGCTCACCAGCTCGATCCGCGGACCGTCGGTGCCCCGGTGGTAAGCCCAGTAGGGCTGCCCGTCCGGGCCGATGCCGGCGACCTCCAGCGGCATTCCCAGCGCGGCGAGCGCCGCGGAGTCGCCCGGCACGTCGTCCGACCAGTAGCCGAGGTGGTGCACGCCCGAGTCGGCGGGCACCCAGACGGTCCCGGGAATGGGCCGGATGACCTCGAGGCGGGGCTCGTTCACCGAGTAGGAGAAACGCGTCGTGACGGTGGTGTCCACGGGGCCGTCCGGGGTGATGATCCGTACCGCCACGTCGCTCACCAGCTCGTCGCACCACTCGAAGCCGAACAGCTTCGTCAGCCGGTCGAGGGTGCCCTCGAAGTCCTCGACGATGACCCCGGCGTGGAACTGGTCCTCTGGCCGTAGCGTCGTCACAGCTCCACCACCACTCGGATAGCGCCTGTCGTCTTGTCGCCCGCCACCCGGAACGCCTCGGCGGCGTCCTCGAGCGGAAACCGGTGCGTGATCAGCGTCTTGGGGATTTCGGGATTCTCCGCCAGCATTGCCGCGACCTCCGCCAGCTCGGTCACGCTACCGCCAGCGCCGTCGTCGTGCGTGCAGTAGCCCACGGACGGGATGACGCGGGCCTCCAGGTGGAACAGGGTGCTCCAGGCGATCTCGACCGGGCCCATGTGGACGGCGACCGAGACCACGGTTCCGCGCGGGCCGACGAGCTCGATCGCGCGGGCGAGGCTCTCCGTGGTGCCGGCGGCGTCGAGGACGACGTCGTAGCGGCCGTCCGCGCCGATCCGCGCACCCAGGCGCTCACCCGCCTCGGCCTGGTGGCGGTGGCGCGCGTCGAGCGTGACCTCGGGGGCGCCGAGCCTGCGGGCACCGGCGACGGCCAGCAGGCCGAGAGCGCCCGCGCCGACGACCGCCACGCTGGTGTCCTTGCCGGTGCCGGCGAGGCGCAGCGCGTGCCAGGAGACGGCGGCCGGCTCGGCGAGGGAGGCGTCCGTGACGGCGAGCCCGTCGGGGACCGGCACGAGCCGGGGGCTCGGGGCGCGGAACTGCTCGGCCATGCCGCCGTCGGCGTTGGCGCCCAGCGCTCGGGTGAAATGGACTGGGCAGAGGTTGTACCGGCCGATCTGGCACTGGTCGCACGTGCCGCAGCCGAACACCGCCTCGACGATGACCGGCGTGCCGTCGGCGCGGACTCCGGCGAGCTCGTGGCCGACGACCTGGCTCAGGCCGTATCTGAGGTACATGAGGTCCGAGCTGCAGATGCTCGCGGACTTCATCGTCAACAGCTCGTCGCCCTCGCCTGGCGGTAGGTCGACGTCGATGACCGACACGGCGCCGCCCGCCGAACGGACAGCCTTCATGAGTGCGCTCCCTGACTGGGCTGGGGAATCGGTGGTTGGGCCGCCCGCAGGCAGAAGGCGGTGACCTGGTCGATCTCGGCGTCGGTGGGTTCGTTCCGTCGCCACAGGAAGTCCGACAACGCGCCGAAGACGGCGAACGCGGCCAGCGTCGCGTCCGGCTCGGGGTGCCCGCTGCCCAGCGCGGCGAACGGCGCGCGCAGCAGCACCGACATCGACCCGGCGGCCGGGTGGAGGCCGGGAGTGGCGTTCCTGGTGCTGCTCCCGTTCCACATCACGGCCAGCGTCGACGCGGCCACCTCGCCCCTGGCCTGCCCGAGCACGGCCTCCACCCAGCGGCGCACCTGGCCCGCGGGCGTCGGCTCCTTGCTCATCTGGTGGGCGGTGTAGCTGGCCAGCCGCTCGCTCCCGTCCTCGATCAGCGCGGTGACCAGCGCGTCCTTGGACGGGAAGTGGCGGTAGAACGCGTCGTTGGACAGTCCCGCCTCGGCGACGATGTCGGCGACCCGGGGGCGTGATGAGATGCCGTTGCGCCGGATCACCTCTAAACCGGCGTCGAGCAGCCGGCGCACCTCGTTCGTGTAGCCGGCGGTGCGCGCGGCGAGCGTGCGCGCCGCCGTGCGGGCGGCGACGTCGCCGGCCGGCTGGGACTGGATACCCGGTGCCGCCACGGACGGGTCGCCCGGTGTCGCCGCGGGCGTGCCGCCCGGCGCCTCGGAAGGCGGGGAACCCGGCGTCACCGCCAGGAGCCGATCTGCGTTCTGCGTCATCAGAACAGGATTCTGGCATGTCGGGTGGGCGAAGTCACCCCATGTCGCGGCCGGTGGCGCTTTCGCTTCTCGAATGTGCGTGATACATATTATGTGCATCGTGCATATCTATGGTGCCGCACCAACGGGAGGGCCCATGAGCGCCAGCAAGACCACCGGCACCGCCCCGGCCAGCGTGGCGGGTCGCACGGCGCGGGCGAACACCCTCGTCGCGGTCCTCGCGGCCGCGGGCACCGCGATGTCGCTGATGCAGACGCTGATGGTGCCGCTGATCCCGAAGCTGCCGACGCTGCTGCACACCTCGTCCTCCAACGCCTTCTGGGCGATCACCGCCACCCTGCTCGTCGGGGCGATCGCCAACCCGCTGTTCGGCCGCCTCGGCGACCTGTTCGGCAAGCGGCGGCTGTTGCTGATCGCCCTGGGCACCCAGACCGTGGGCGCGCTGATCTGCGCGCTGAGCTCGTCGATCGTGCCGATGGTCGTGGGCCGCGGGCTGCAGGGCATCGGCTTCGCCACCATCCCGCTCGGCGTGAGCATCCTGCGCGACCTGCTGCCGCCCAAGCGGATGGTCTCCGCGATGGCGATCATGAGCTCCTCGCTCGGCGTCGGCGGCGCGCTCGGCCTGCCGATCGGCGCGGTGGTCGCCCAGAACGCCGACTGGCACGTGCTGTTCTGGGGCTCCGCCGTGATCGGCCTGCTGCTGGGCGCCCTCGTCGCCGTCCTGGTCCCCGAGTCGCCGGTGCGCGGCGTCGGTGGCTTCGACGTGCCGGGCACGGTCCTGCTGTCGGTCGGTCTGGTCGGCGTGCTGCTCGCCGTGTCGAAGGGCGGCGACTGGGGCTGGGCGAGCCTCACCACGCTGGGCCTGCTCGCCGGTGGCGTCGTCGTCCTGCTCGCCTGGGGCGCGTTCGAGCTGCGCGTCGACAGCCCGCTGATCGACCTGCGCACCATGAGCCGGCGCCCCGTGCTGCTCACCAACATCGCTTCCGTGGCGCTGGGCTTCGGGATGTACGCGCAGTCGCTGATCGCTCCGCAGCTGATGCAGCTGCCGAAGGCCACGGGCTACGGCCTCGGCCAGTCGCTGCTCGCCACCGGACTGTGGATGGCGCCGGCGGGCCTCGCGATGATGGTCGTCTCGCCGTTCGCCGGTCGGCTGATCTCCGGGCGCGGCCCGCGGGTCGCCCTGGCCGCCGGCGCCGTCGTCGTGGCCGCCGGCTACGTGCTCGCGCTCCCGCTGATGGGCAGCCCCGCCGGGGTGCTCGCGTTCTGCGCCGTGATCAGCGCCGGCGTCGGCCTCTCGTACGCGGCGATGCCCACCCTGATCATGCGGTCGGTGCCGGCCGAGGAGGGCGCGGCCGCGAACGGCCTGAACACGCTGATGCGCTCGATCGGCACCTCCGGCGCGAGCGCGGTGCTTGGCACGGTGATGTCGAGCATGACGACCACGGTCGGCTCGGCGGTTCTCCCGTCGGAGAGCGGCCTGCGGGTCGGCCTGCTGATCGGTGGCGGGGCGGCGCTGGCGAGCTGCGTCATCGCCCTCGCCCTCCCGCGCAGGATCGCGGACGCCCCGGCCCCGGCTGTCCCGGCTGTCCCGGCTCAGGTTGTCCCGGCCCCGGGCGTCTCGGCCATGCCCGCGCCGCGGGTCGCGTCCGAGCGGACGGCCGCGGAGCAGGTCGCGGCGGTCACCGCGATCGACTAACCGGGAAGCAGCCGACCGGCTGGGAGATGGCCAGGATCCGCTGACGGGCGGGGGCGTGTTTCGCGCCCCCGCCTCGCCTTTCCCCGCCTCAGCTGTTGCGGGCGCCGCGGGGGACGTCGCGGAACGCCAGGCCCCGGTCGAGCGCGGCCTCGCGGGGCATGCCGAGAACCCGCTCGCTGATGACGTTGCGGGCCATCTCGGTGGTGCCGCCGCCGATCGTCGCGGTCTGGCGCATCAGGAAGTCCTGGCCAACGTCGAACACGGCGCCGTCACTCTCCACCCAGGCCGCGCCCCGGTCGCCGACGATGTCGAACGCGTTGGTCATGTGCTGGGTCGCGGTGACGCCGGCGAACAGCCGCGCGATCGCCGCCGACTGGTCCGACAGCTTGCCGGTCGTCATGCCGACGGCGAGCCGCGGCTGCAGCGCGCTCCCGACCAGGTCCAGCACCCGGCTCTCGCCGATCAGGTCCCGCACCACCGGGTCCTCGAGCCGGCCGGCGTCGCGGGCGATGTCGAGCAGCCAGTCGGGCCCGATCCGGTGGTGCGCGCTCGTGCCGGGGCTGGTGACGTACGGCGAGTTGCTGGCCATCCGCTCGTGGAACATCCAGCGGGTGCCGATCGTCCAGCCGTCGTCGACGGCTCCGATGCGGTCGGAGTCGGGCACCCGGACGTCGGTCATGAACTCCTGGCAGAACTCCTTCAGCCCGTTGAGCATCTCGATCCGCTGCACGTCGACGCCCTGGGCGGTGAGCGGCAGGATGAAGACCGTGAGGCCGCGGTGCTTGGGGACGTCCCAGTTCGTCCGGGCCAGGCACAGGGCCCAGTCGGACCACCAGGCGCCGGTCGTCCAGATCTTCGAGCCGTTGAGCAGCCAGTCGTCGCCGTCGCGGACCGCGGAGGTGAGCGCCGCCGCCACGTCCGAGCCGCTGGACGGCTCGGACAGGAACTGCATCCAGATCTCCTCGCCCTTCAGCATGGCGGGGATGTGGGCGAGCTTCTGCTCCTCGGTGCCGAACTCCAGCAGCACCGCCGCGCACGGCGTCAGCGTCGGCACCTGGATGCGCTGCGGGTACTCATAGCCGTCGATCTCCTCGTCGAACGCCCGCTGATGGGCGACGGTGAGGCCCAGCCCGCCGTACTCGGCCGGGAAGCAGATGCCAGCGAGGCCGTTGTCGAAGAGCATCCGCTGCACCTCCCGCTCCCGGGCGGCGGCGGCCAGCTCCTCCTCGTCGGTCCGCGTCACCCGCAGAATGCCGACCTCCTCGTGCACCTCCAGCGGCCGCAGGTTGGCACGGATCCAGACGCGCGCCCTGGCCCGGAAGTCTTCGACGCTCTCGCCTGCGGCTGCGGCTGTGCCTTTGGCCGCGCCTGCGGCGGCGGACGTGCTCACGCGAGCTCCTTGAGGTTCTCGAAGATGCCGGTGACGCGGGCCCGGTGGCTCGCCGGGTTGCCGTGCAGCGCGCGGTTCAGCGTGACCCGGCGCAGATAGAAGTGCAGGTCGTGCTCGAAGGTCAGGCCGATACCGCCATGGATCTGGACGCAGTCCTGGACCAGCTCGGCGCCGTAGTCGCCGATGTAGGCCTTCGCGGCGCTGACCAGCTCGGCCGCCTCGGGCGCGCCGGCGTCGATCGCGGCCGTCGCCCGGTCGGTGATCGCGTGCGACGCCTCCAGCCACGTCTTCATGTCGGCGAACCGGTGCTTGAGTTCCTGGTAGGACGCGAGCGGCCGGCCGAACGAGTACCGCTCGAACGCCCACCGCACGGCCAGGTCGAACGCGGTCTGCATCGCGCCGACGCTCTCCGCGCAGCTCAGCGCCAGGACGGCCTGGAACTGGCGCTCGACCTGCTCGCCGACCTCGCCGAACTCACCGACGACAGCCGCGGCGGGCAGCCGGACCCCCTCGAACTGGACGACCCCGAACCGGCGGGTGAGATCGGCGGAGCGCATCGGGGTGACGGTCATCCCGGTGGCGTCGGCCGGTACCAGCACCTGGGCGAAGCCGGCGGTGCCGGCGACCCGCGCGGTGACGAGGATGTGGGCGGCCCGCGCGGCCGACTCGACCGGGCGGGCGGTGCCGTCGAGGACGACGTCGCCGCCGTCGGCGCGGACCTGGACCGTCACGCCAGCCGGCTCGCCGGGCACCCCGGGCTCGCCGAGCGCGCAGGTGGCCAGCGACGCGCCGGACAGGACAGCGTCCAGCGTCTCCGCGTGCGCGTCGCCGCCCCAGGTCGACAGCGCGAGCGCGACGACGTTGGCCGCGGCGAGCGGCCCGGGGGCGGCACGGGCGCCGAACTCGTGGGCGAGGATGGACAGGTCGACGAGCGGTCCGCCGCTGATCGAGCCGCCGCCCTGCTCCTCGCTGACGAGCAGGGAGGTCCAGCCGAGCTCCGCCCCGGCGCTCCAGTAGTCCGCCGAGAAGCCGGCCGGATCGTCACGCAGCCGGCGGATCACGTCCGGGGGCACCCGGTCGGTCAGGAAGCGCGCGGTCGCCTCCCGGAAGACCTCCTGGTCAGGGGTCAGCTCCAGCAGCATGGTCCAGTACCTCGATCCGCTCGTCGGGCCACGACGGTCCTGAGCAGCATCGTTGCGTGGCGCCAGCGACAGGTTCGCAAAGTGTCGACTTCGACGTCAAACTTCGCCAACGGGTGCGCCCGTCGGACTTCGTGAGGTAGAACACGGCCATGACGGGACGGTTCGACGGCAAGGTGACGCTCATCACCGGCGCTGGGTCCGGCATGGGCCGCGCCATCACCATCCGGCTGGCGAGCGAGGGCGCGTCGGTGCTCGCGGTCGACATCGACGAGGGCTCACTGGCCGAGACCAAGGGGTTGGCGAGCGGGACGGTGTCGGTCCGGGTCGTCGACGTCGCGGACCCGGCCGCGTGCGCCGAGGCGGTGGCGGCGGCGGTGTCGGAGTTCGGGCGCCTCGACGTACTGGGCAACGTCGCCGGGATCTACCGCCCGGCGCACACCACCGAGACGTCGGTCGAGCTGTACCGGCGGACGCTGGCGGTGAACCTCGACGGCCCGTTCTTCCTGTCGCAGGCCGCGATCCCGCACCTGCTGGCGGCCGGCGGCACGATCATCAACATCGCGTCCAACGCCGGGGTCCAGGGCGTTCCCTACTCGGCGGCCTACGCCGCGAGCAAGGGCGGCCTCATCCAGCTGACGAAGTCGCTCGCGGTCGAGTTCATCAAGACGCCGCTGCGGGTGAACGCGATCGCGCCGGCCGGCACCCTGACCAACATCGCCAGAACCGTGACGTTCCCCGAGGACCGGGACCCGGACCTCGCCCGCCGGATGGCCGGCTACCGCGGCGTCGCCATGCCCGAGGAGATCGCGGCGCTGTTCGCCTTCCTCGCGTCGGGCGAGGCGAAGTCGATCACCGGCGCCGTCTACGCCGTCGACAACGGCCTGACCGTCAGCTGACCGTCGGCCGGAGGGGCGGAGGAGGGGCGAAAACGCTCTTCCTCGCGCCTCTGGCGAACATTACGAGGAGCATCGATGGACCTGCAGGCGCTCGCCGACAAGCTCGAGATCCAGGAGCAGCTGGCGCGGTATGCCCGTGGCGTGGACACGAACGACTTCGACCTGTGGAAGTCGGTGTTCACCCCCGAGGCGGTCATCGACTACACGTCGACGTCGAGCACGCTGCCCGTCGGCAAGCGCGACGAGATGGCGGCCTGGCTCGAGCGGGGCCTCGGCCAGACACCCTGGAAGATCCACTACGTCACCAACGTGGAGATCGACCTCGACGGCGACCGCGCCAAGGTGATCGCCCAGTTCTACAACCCGATGCAGCTGCCCGGCCTGGCCGAGCCGAGCTTCTGCGGCGGCTACTACTTCCATGACTTCGTGCGCACGCCGGACGGCTGGAAGAGCGAGAAGCTCACCGAGAAGCTCGTCTGGTTCGTCAACAAGCCGGCCGACGTGCGCTGACCAGGGCCACGGCGGTCGTGGGCTCGGTCAGTGGCCGCTCATGCCGCCGTCTACCGCCAGGGTCGTTCCGGTGATGAACGAGGCGCCGTCGCCGGCGAGGAACACGACGGCGGCGTCGAGCTCGTGCTGCTCGCCGAGCCGGCCCAGCGGGCTGGTGTTGGTGATGAACGTCATCAGCTGGTCCTGCGGGATGTCCGCGGTCATCTCGCTGGCGAAGTAGCCAGGCGCGATGGCGTTGACCCGGATTCCCTTGCGGCCGGACCACTGCTGCGCCAGGTCGCGGGTCAGGCCGATCAGCCCGGCCTTGCTGGCGGCGTAGGCGGCCTGCGGGGCGTAGGACTTGACGAGTCCGAGGACGCTGGAGATGTTGATGATGCTGGAGCCTGGTCGCATCACCCGGGCGCACGCCTGCGCGGCCCAGTAGGCGCCGTTGAGGTTCACGTCGATGACCTGGCGGAACTCGTCGGGCTTTTCGCGCAGGGCGGGCACCGCGGTGCCGATGCCGGCGTTGTTGACCAGGATGTCGACCCGGCCGAACTCGGCGACCGCCGCCTCGGCGAGGGCGGTGCACTGGTCGGGGTCGCTGACGTCGGTGGCGACCGTGAGCGCTCGCCGCCCCGTCGCCCGCACCTCCTCGGCGATCTTGTCGAGCCGGTCGGCCCGGCGGGCCGCGAGGACGACGTCGGCGCCGGCCTGGCCGAGCGCGCGGGCGAAACCGGCGCCGAGACCGGAGCTCGCGCCGGTGACGACGGCGACCCGGCCGTCCAGCCGGAACAGGTCCAGAACGTTGATCATGACTTGGCTGGTTCCCTTCCGAGCGCGCGAAGGCCGGCCGCGGCCAGCGGCGCCGTCGCCTCGCCGACCAGCTCGAACCCGTCGCCGCGGGTCACACCTTGCAGGTAGCGGGCGTAGATGCCCTCCGCGATGACCGCCACCTTGAAGTAGCCCAGCGCGAGGTAGAACGCGAAGTTGCTCAGGTCCCGGCCGGTGAGCGTGGCGTAGCGGTCGAGCAGGGCGTCCGCGCCGGGCAGCCGCGGGCTGGTCGACGCCGCGGAGCCGGCGAGCACCGGGGCGAACGCCGGGTCCGAGTAGGCGATGTGCACGCCCAGGTCGGCGAGCGGGTCGCCGAGCGCGGCCATCTCCCAGTCGACGACCGCTCGGATGACGGCCGGGTCGTCGGGGGACAGGATCACGTTGTCGACGCGGAAGTCGCCGTGCAGGACCGACGCGCCGGACTCCACCGGCTGGGTCGCGGCGAGCCCCGCGTGCAGGGCGTCGATGTCGGGCAGTTCCCGGGTGCCGACCCGTCGCCACTGGTCGTTCCACCGCCGGATCTGGCGGCCCAGATAGCCCTGCGGGCGGCCGAACGCCCCCAGGCCGATCGCCTCGGGGTCGAGGGCGTGCAGCCGGGCCAGCACGTCGATCAGCGCGTACGCGCAGCGGTCGATGTCCGCCTGGGGCAGGGCGTGCAGCTCGTCCTCGGTGCGGATGACCGGTCCGGTGACGTACTCGACGAGGGCGAAGGGCACGCCCAGCGTCTCGCCCTCGTCATGGGCGACGGCGTTGGCCACGGGGACGTCGGTCCCGGACAGCGCCGCCATCACCCGGTACTCGCGCAGCACGTCGTGCGCCGACGGGGTGAGCCCGCCCAGCGGCGGCCGGCGCAGCACCCAGCGCGACGTCCCGTCGGTGAGCAGGTAGGTCAGGTTCGACCGGCCTCCGGCCAGGAGCCTGGCGTCCAGGTTGCCCTGGAACTCAGGCACCTGAAGGGCGAGGAACCGCTCAAGCGCGGGAAGGTCGAGCCCTTCGACGGCGGTGGGGCTCATCGGGCCGCCGCCGGGGTGTGCCGGCGCAGGACCCGGCGGGCGATGGCCCACCGGTGCGTCTCGGACGGCCCGTCGTAGATCCGGAACGGGCGAACCTCACGCAGGAACCGGCCGAGCGGGATGTCGCCCGAGACCCCGAGCGAACCGCAGATCTGCAGCGAGCGGTCCACCACCCGCCAGATCGCCTCGGCGCAGAACGTCTTGGCTATCGCCGTCGACTGGGCGCCCGAGCGGCCCTGGTCCAGCTCCCAGCTCGCCTGCAGGATGAGGCCCCGCGCGGCGGCGATGTCGATCTCGCTGTCGGCGATCATCTGCTGCACCATGCCCAGCTCGCCCAGCCGGGAGCCGAACAGCTCGCGCTCGCCGGCCCGGCGGACCGCGATGTCGCGGGCATGGTTGGCGATGCCGAGCCAGCGCATGCAGTGCGTCATCCTGGCCGGGCCGAGGCGGACCTGCGCGTAGCGGAATCCCTCGTCGACCTCGCCGAGCACGGCGTCGTCGGGCACGTCGCAGTTGTCGAAGAGCACCTCGGCGTGGCCGCCGTAGAAGGTCTGGTCGAGGGTCTCGATGTGCCGCACGATCTTCATGCCGGGGTTGTCCGCGTCGACCAGGAACATCGTCGCGCCGCCCTCGGCCCCAGGCTCGCCCGACGTGCGGGCCATGCAGATCGCGAACCCCGTGCCGTCGGCACCGGTGATGAACCACTTGCGACCGTTGATGCGCCACCCGCCGCTGATCCGCTCGGCACGGGTGGCCAGCGCGCGGGGGTCCGAGCCGGCTCCCGGCGCGGGCTCGGTCATCGCGAAGCAGGACCTGATCTCGCCGGTCGCCAGCGGGCGAAGGTAGCGCTCCTTCTGCTCCGGCGTCGCGATCAGCTCCAGCATGTGCATGTTGCCCTCGTCGGGAGCGGCGATGTTGAGGGCGAGCGGGCCGAGCAGGGCGTACCCGGCCTCCTCGAACACGGCGGCCCGGCCGCGCATGTCGAGCCCGTGACCGCCGTACTCGGCGGCGACGTGCGGGGCGAACAGGCCCGCGCCGCGGGCCGCGTCCTGCAGCTCGCGGCGCACCGCCTCCGACGGCGTGCCGGCCGGGTGGCGCGCCTCGACCGGGAGCACCACCTCGCGGACGAACCGCGCGGTCCGCTCGGCGAGGTCGGCGACGGCCGGTTCGGGGGAGAGGTCGATGGTCATGAGGCTCCTCAGTGCTTCCGAGGGTAGGGGCCGCCGGAGGTGCGAAGGAGGGGCATTTTCACACCTCCTTTGGCCCTCAGCCGCGGGGCAGGCCGAGCACCCGCTCGGCGATGACGTTCCGCTGGATCTCCGACGTGCCGCCGGCGATCGTGCCCCCGAACGTGCGGGCGTACCGCTCGAACCAGCTGCCGAGATAGTCCATCGCGGTCAGGTGCGACTCCGGGCCGGTGCGTGTCGGGTGGTCGAGCGCCGCGATGCCCGCCGCCTCGAACGCCGCCTCCGTGCCTGCCTGCGCCGCCTCGGACCCGAACAGCTTCAGCACCGACAGGGCGGCGACGTCCTGCTCGCCGCGGTCCTCCCTGGAGAGCGCCGCCGACCCCATCCAACGCAGCGCGTGGGCGTCCATCACCAGGGTGGCGTAGCGGTCCTTGTCGAGCGTCGTGACCGGGTGGAAGTCCTCGACCAGGTCCGCCAGTCGCTCGGCGAACAGCATCCACAGCAGGGTGCGCTCATGCCCGAGCGAGCCGTTGGCGACCTTCCAGCCGCCGCCCAGCTCGCCGATCAGGTTCTCCGCCGGCACGCGGGCGTTGTCGAAGAAGACCTCGTTGAAGTCAAGGTCGTCCGGGCTGGTGATCGACCCAAACGGCCGTCGGGTCACCCCGGGGGTGTCGGTCGGGATCAGCAGGACGCTGATGCCCTTGTGCTTGGGCGCGTCCGGGTCGGTGCGCACGAAGGCCAGCAGGACATCCGCGTCGTGCGCGCCCGACGTCCACACCTTCTGCCCGTTGACGACGAAGTGGTCGCCGTCCAGGATCGCCCGGGTTCGCAGCCCGGCGAGGTCGGAGCCGGCGCCCGGCTCGCTCATCCCGAGGGCACCGGTGATCTCGGCGCGCAGGAGCGGCACCGCCCAGCGGCGCTTCTGCTCCGGCGTGCCGAAGGTCAGTACGGAGGCCGCGATGATGCCGACGCCCTGCGGGTTGAAGCTGTGGGTGATCCGCCGCTTCGACAGCTCCTCGCGGTGGACGTACTGCTGGAGGATGGTCGCGCTCCGGCCGCCGAACTCGGGCGGGTTGCCGGGCAGCAGCCAGCCGGCGTCGAACTGGAGGCGCTGCCAGCGCCGGGCCCACTCCGGCACGTCGGCGCTGGAGCGCGACGCGCGGTCGGCCTCGTCGGCGCTGGGCGCGTTCGCATCGAGGAACGCCACGAACTCGGCGCGGAACTCCTCGACGTCGTCGTCAAACGTGAGCCGCACGGTGCTCGCCACCCTTCTCAGGAGCGCTGACGGAGGTATGCGAATGATCTTCTTTCGCACCTCCGGCGGCCCCCGTCCCCGGAGTCACTGACAGGCTTCCCTCGGCGACCAGGGATCGGTGCTCCTCGGCGATCAGAGATCGGTGCTCGTCCGCCCCGCCGAGGAGGGCCTCGCCGGCCTTGGCCCGCTTGAGGGCGAACTGGAGGTCGTTCTCCCAGGTGTAGCCCATGCCGCCGAACAGCTGCAGGCCGTGGCGGAACACAAGCGACTGGCATTCGCCGGCCGCCGCCTTCGCCATCGAGGCCGCGAGCCGGCGCCGCGGGTCGTCTTCCGCGATGGTCAGTGCCGCGAAGTAGGCCAGGGCCCGGGCGCGCTCGATCGCCACGTGCATGTCGGCCGCCTTGTGCTTGACCGCCTGGAACGAGCCGATCGGCACGCCGAACTGCTGGCGGGTCCTGGCATGGTCCAGCACCAGGTCGAGCACGCGCTGGCTGGCGCCGACCATGGTCATCGCCAGGCCGGTGAGGGCGTGCTCGCGGGCCTTCGCCGGGTCGGCGCCGGTCCGCGCGTCGGCGGTGACCCGGATGCCGGTCAGCGTGACCTCGGCGACGTGCAGCAACGGGTCGAAGATCGCGGCCCGCCGGGTCGTCACCGACGCGGCGGGGACGGCGAAGACTCCCTCGGTGGTGACGACGGCGAGCCAGTCGGCCCGGTCGCCGTCGAGCACGCGGTGCGCGGTGCCGTCGAGCACCCAGCCGTCGCCGTCGCGGCGGGCCGTGATCCCCTCGTGGACCGCGGTGCCGGTCTGCGTCGGCTCGGCGACGTCGGGTGCCAGCGGCACGAACTGGCTCATCGTCGCCAGGAACGGCGTCGGGTCGACGGCCCGGCCCAGCTCCTCCAGGACGATCCCGAGCTCGACGGTCTCGCTGGGATCGACGAGCTGGGTCCAGCCGAGGCTGGCGTAGGTCCGCCACAGGCCATCGGTGTCGGCCCCCGTGTCGGCGACGGCGCGGACCAGCGCGGGTGTGCACTCCTTGGTGAGCACGTCACGGACGGTGCTCTGCCATAGCCGTTGATCCTCGTTGAACTCAGACAGCATCCCGACCTCCGGAGTGGAACGCCGAGCAGATCAGGACATACGCCACCACGAGTTACCCTCCTACCGCACCGCGCTCTCGACGCGCGCAAGAACAGGACTTTCAACACATGCGGGAAAGGCGCAGGTCAGCGCCGCTCCGTCAGCCGCGGGCCCGGCTGCTCGCGCAGCACCGCCCGCTGGATCTTTCCGGTCGCGGTCTTCGGCAGCGCCGGGATGATGACGACGCGCCGCGGCCGCTTGTACGCCGCCAGGCGCTCCTTCGTGAAGGCGATGAGCTCGTCCTCGCTGGCCGTCGCGCCGGGGCGCAGCGAGACGTAGGCGGCCACCTGCTCGCCGCGGTACTCGTCCGGGAGGCCGACCACCGCGGCCTCGAAGACCGCCGGGTGCTCGTAGAGGACGTCCTCCACCTCGCGCGGCCAGACCTTGAAGCCGGAGGTGTTGATCTGGTCCTTGATCCGGTCGACGAGGTAGATCCAGCCCTCGGCGTCCATCACGGCCACGTCGCCGGTGTGCAGCCGGCCACCAGGCAACGCGTGCGCGGTCGCCTCGGGGTTGCGCCAGTACCCGGGAACCACCTGCGGCGCGGTGAAGACGAGCTCGCCCTCGGCGCCGGGCGGCTGGGACCTGTCCTCGGCATCGATGATCTCGACCGTCACGTTCGGCGCCGGGACGCCGATCGAGAGCGTGCCGCTCGGCTGGTGCACGGGGGCGGTGGCGCCGGGCGGCACGGCGATGCCGCCGCCCGTCGTCTCCGTCATGCCCCAGATGTTGTGCAGGTAGGGGCCGAAGCGGGCGCGGAACGCCTCGATCGTCGACGGCGGGATCGGCGCTCCGCCGGAGTAGAGCAGCCTGATCGTCCGGAAGTGCTCGGGGCCGGCCGCCGGCACCTGGAAGAAGGCGTTGAAGGCGGTGATCGAGCCGATCGTCGTGGTGACCCCGTGCTCGCGGAAGGCGTCGAGGACGACCGCGGGGTCGAAGCGCCCGCTCATGCTGAGGGTGGCGTCGTTCAGCAGCGCGATGCCGGCGTTGAGCGAGAGGCCGGTGATGTGGAACAGCGGCGCGATGGCGAACGAGACGTCGCCGGGTTCCAGGCCGAGCCAGTCGCCGTAGTTCAGCACCGCGTGCAGGTAGTTGCGGTGGGTGTTCAGCGCGCCCTTCGGCGGGCCGGTGGTCCCCGACGTGTAGGTGATGAACGCGGTGTCGTCGAGCTCCACCGCGACCGGTTCGGGGCGCTGCCCGCGCCGCGCGGCGAGGATGGCGCCGAGGTCGCCCTCCGGCGAAGGCGCCGGCTCCACCGGGTCCGGGAAGGCGCGTGGATCGTCGCGGGTCTGGAAGTCGCGCGACGAGGCGGAGAGCACCCAGCCGACCGTGCCGCCGGCGAGCGTCTCGCGGACCTCGGCGTCCGTGCCCCGGGCCGCGATGACCCCGGTGGTGCCCGAGTCGTCGATCAGGCGGCGCAGCTCCGGCCCGCGGTACATCGGGTTGAGTGGGACGGCGGTGGCGCCGGCCTTCCAGATCGCGAGCAGGCTGATCGGGTAGTAGGGCACGTTCTGCAGGTAGATGCCGACCCGGTCGCCCCGCCTGATGCCCCGGGCCTGGAGTTCGGCGGCCAGCGCGTCGGCGTGCGCGTCCAGCTCGGCCGCGGACAGCGAGCCGTCGAAGTAGCGCACCGCGGCCCGCTCGGGGTTCGCGGCGACCCGGGCCCGCCACGCCTCGACGACCGACCCGTGGGTGATCTCCGGCGAGGGGTCGACCCGCGCCGGGTACAGGGCCAGCCAGACAGGCAGGGGACCGGTCGACATCGATCACGTCCTCGGTGAGGGGGAGCCTCGTCCGTGCGTCCGGCCCGCGGGGTCATCGGGGGACGCACCGGCTGGGACGCCCGGGCAGGGTTGACGCGTCGGGCGCACGTTACTAGATTTTTCGCAGTTATTGAATATCTGGTTGCATATACTGCACGCGGTTGCCCGCTGTGCGGCGTCGTCGACTGCACGACGTCGTCTGCCGCGCTAGGGCACCTACTGCACAGCGTCGTCTACCGACACAACGGCGTCATCTACTGACACAGTTGCCGATCGGCGATGATCAGCACGGTGCCGATCACGGCGGCGGGTGAGCGCGCTGCGCGACACCCGCCGCACCCGGCACCCGCCTACCCGAGGAGTCGAGGTGTCCACTCAGGTCGGCACGGCACAGCCTGGCTCGCCGCTGCCCGCGGGCTCGGCGGACGTCGACGTCGCCGTCGTCGGCGCGGGCCCCTCCGGGCTGATGACCGCCAACCTTCTCGGCCTCTATGGGCTGCGCGTCGTGGTCCTCGAGGCGGGCCCGGCGCTCATCGACTTCCCCCGCGGCGTCGGGATGGACGACGAGACGCTGCGGACCTTCCAGGCGGTGGGCCTGGCCGACGACGTCCTGCCGCACACGATCCCGCACCAGGTGCTCGCCTTCGTCGACGCGAAGCAGCGCGACCTGGCCCGGCTCGCGCCGCCGACCGCGGAGTTCGGCTGGCCGCGGCGCAACGGCTTCGTCCAGCCGCTGGCCGACCGGGTGCTGTTCGAGGGCCTTGGGCGCTTCGACAACGTCGACGTGCGCTTCTCGTCCCGGGTCACGGGCTACGCGCAGGACGCCGACGGCGTGACCATCACCGTCGAGACGCCGGACGGCGAGCGGACGGTGCGGGCCGCCTACGCCGTCGGCGCGGACGGCGGCGCCAGCGTGACCCGCGAGACGCTGCTCGGTCTGCGCTTCGACGGCAGCACCGCCGACGCGCAGTGGTTCGTCATCGACATCCGCAACGACCCGCTCGGCCGCCCCGGCGCGTACGTCTGCTGCGACCCGAAGCGGCCCTACGTCTCGATCAGCATCCCGCACGGCATCCGCCGGTTCGAGTTCATGCTCAAGCCCGGCGAGACCGAGGCGGACGCGATGGCCGACGAGTTCCTCACCCGGCTGCTCGCGCCGATCATCCCGCCGACCGCGAAGGTCGACGTCATCCGCCGCCGGGTCTACAACCACCACGCCCGGCTCGCGGAGCACTTCCGCGTCGGGCGGATCTTCCTCGTCGGCGACGCGGCGCACATCATGCCGGTCTGGCAGGGGCAGGGCTACAACAGCGGCATCCGCGACGCGCTCAATCTGTCCTGGAAGATCGCGATGGTGCGCCAGGGGCTGGCGGGAGACCACCTGCTCGACACCTACGAGTCCGAGCGGCGCGACCACGCCCGCGCGATGATCGACCTGTCCCGCCGGGTGGGCCAGGCGGTCTCCGTGACCAACCGGTTCGCCGCGTTCGCGCGCGACCTGTTCTTCCGGGGACTCTCCGCCATCCCCAAGGCGAAGACCTACATCGTGACGATGAAGTTCAAGCCGATGCCGACGATGCGCGAGGGCGCGCTGACCCGGGTCGGCTCGGTGAGCGAGCCCAGCCCGGTGGGGCGGCTGTTCATCCAGCCGACCGTGAGCACGCGCGCCACCCCGTCGGCCAAGCTCGACGACGCCCTCGGCCCCTGGTTCGCCCTCGTCGCGTGGAACAACGACCCGCGTCAGATCCTGGACGACGACGCGCAGCGCAGGCTGGCCGGCGCCGGTGTCCGCCTGGTGGAGGCCCGCCCGGCCGTGCAGCTGCGCTGGAACGTCCCGACGCCGGACGGCGGCGAGCCCGACGACTCGGTGCTGGTCGTCGGCGACCTGGACGGCGCGCTCAAGCGCTGGTTCGACGCGCACCCGGAATCCGTGCTGTTGTTGCGTCCAGACCGCATCGTGGCGGGCGCGAGCGCCGCGCACGCCGCCTCTGACATGGTCAGGGCGTTCGGGGCCACCATCGGCATCCCCGAGGCGGTGGCCGCGGCGGTGCCGGAGGTGCCCGAGGCGGTGCCCGCTGTGGCCGCGCTGAGCGACGCGGTGGCCGCGCCGCCCGAGGCGGCGCCCGCCTCGGCGGCGACGGAGCCCGCGCTGAAGGAGAACGCATGACGCTGTGGACGGACCTGGCCGGCCTGGACTACACGGTCCGCCATGTTGACGTAGGGCACTGGTCGACCCGGGTGCTGGAGTGCGGTGCCGGGGAGCCGTTCGTCTTCATGCATGGCACCGGCGGGCATCTGGAGGCCTTCACCCGTAACCTGCGCGCCCTCAGCGCCAAGTACCGGGTCATCGCCTACGACTACCCGGGGCACGGGTGGACGACGACCACGACCAAGGACCTGGAGATCGACGACTACATCGATCACCTGGTCGGGCTGCTGGATGTCCTCGGCCTGGAGCGCGTTCACCTGTCGGGTGAGTCGCTCGGGGGCTGGGTCGCGGTCAAGTTCGCCGCCCGCTATCCCGAGCGCGTCGGTCGGCTCGTCCTCAATACCCCCGGCGGGACGATGGCTACGCCCGAGGTGATGGAGCGCATCCGGTCGCTGTCCCAGGCCGCGGCCGACGACCCGAGCGAGGAGCGCATCCGCGCCCGGCTGTCGTGGCTGATGGCCGACCCGGCCGCCTCGGTCACCGACGAGCTCGTCGCGATCCGCCGTGGCGTCTACAGCCGGCCCGGCTTCGCCGAGTCGATGCGACACATCCTTTGCCTGCAGGACCCGGAGGTCCGCCGCCGCAACCTCGTCGCCGACGAGGAGCTGGCCGCGATCACCGCGCCGACGCTGGTGGTCTGGACCAGCGACGACCCCTCCGGCCCGGCGAAGGCCGGCCTCGACATGGCCGAGCGCATCCCAGCCGGGGAGTTCCGCCTCATCAAGAACGCCGGCCACTGGCCCCAGTGGGAGCAGCAGGAGGAGTTCGACACGATCGCGCTGGAGTTCCTCGGGCGGGACAGCTTCCTGGGGCGGGACCGATGACCGCCACCACGACGTCCGTCGAGGCCGCCGCCGACCGGCTGGAGCTCGCGACCGCGTCCGGCATCCCCTGCGCCCCGATCACCGACCTGGTCCCCGCCGGCGACATCGACGCCGGCTACCAGGTGCAGCGGCGGCTCACCGAGCGCCGGCTCGCGGCGGGGGCGCGGATCATCGGGCGCAAGATCGGCCTCACGTCGGTCGCGGTGCAGACCCAGATCGGCGTCGACCGGCCCGACTTCGGCGTCCTGTTCGACGACATGAGCTACGCCGACGGCGAGCTGATCCCCGTCGGCCGGCTGTTGCAGCCGAAGGCCGAGGCGGAGGTCGCCTTCCTGCTCGGGCGCGACATCGACGACGCCTCCGACCCGGCGGCGGTCCGCGCCGCGGTGGAGCTGGCGTTTCCCGCGCTGGAGATCGTGGACAGCCGGATCGCGGACTGGAAGATCGGCATCACCGACACGGTCGCCGACAACGCGTCCTCCGGCGTCTTCGTGGTCGGCGCGGCGGGAACGCCGCTCGACGAGGTGGCGCCCATCGACGTGACGATGACGATGCGCCGCGGCGACGAGGTCGTCTCGACCGGCACCGGCCGCGACTGCCTGGGTGACCCGCTGAACGCGCTGGCCTGGCTCGCCGCGACCCTGATCGAGGTCGGGACGCCGCTGCGCGCGGGCGACCTCGTCCTCTCGGGTGCGCTCGGCCCAATGGTCTCCGTCTCGCCCGGCGACGTCTTCGTCGCCGACATCGCGCCGCTCGGCGCGGTGACGGCCCGGTTCTCAAGAAAGGACGAGGGATGACGGAGAAGACGGGGGTCGCGATCGTCGGCTCCGGCAACATCGGCACCGACCTGATGATCAAGATTCTGCGTGGGTCGACGAACCTGCGCGTGGTCGCGATGGTCGGCATCGACCCGAACTCGGACGGCCTCGCCCGCGCGGGCCGCCTCGGCGTCGCCACGACGGCCGAGGGCGTGGCCGGGCTGATCAAGATGCCCGAGTTCGGCGAGGTGGAGATCGTCCTCGACGCCACCAGCGCCGGCGCGCACATCGCGAACGCCAAGCTGCTGGAGCCCTACAACCTGCGCCTCGTCGACCTCACCCCGGCCGCGATCGGCCCCTTCGTGATCCCCGCGGTGAACTTCGAGGACCACCTCGACGCCCCGAACATCAACATGGTCACCTGCGGTGGCCAGGCCACGATCCCGATCGTGGCGGCGGTGTCCCGGGTGACCGAGGTGCCCTACGCCGAGATCGTCGCCTCGGTCTCGTCGAAGTCGGCCGGGCCGGGGACCCGGGCCAACATCGACGAGTTCACCGAGACCACCGCGCACGGCATCGAGCAGGTCGGCAAGGCCCGGCGCGGCAAGGCGATCATCATCCTCAACCCGGCCGAGCCGCCGCTCATCATGCGCGACACCGTCCTGTGCCTCATCGGCGGCGCCGACCACGAGCGGGTGCGGGCCTCGATCGAGGAGATGGTCGCCTCGGTGGCGACCTACGTCCCGGGCTACCGGCTCGTGCAGAAGGTCCAGTTCACGCCCGTCGACCCGGCCGAGGTGGCGACCCTGCTGCCCGCGGGCGCCGGGCCGGTCGACACCAAGGTCTCCGTGTTCCTGGAGGTCGAGGGCGCGGCCCACTACCTGCCCGCCTACGCGGGCAACCTCGACATCATGACCTCCGCCGCGATGCGCGTGGCGGAACGGATTGCCCAGCGCGCGAAGGCGGCGGCGTGATGACTGACTCCGCGACTACCGGCACCACGACGCCGGCCCCCACCGCGAAGCCCTACATCCAGGACGTGACGCTGCGGGACGGCATGCACGCGCTCCGGCACCGGATCACGCCGGAGCTGGTCGGCCGCATCGTCGACAACCTCGAGGCCGCTGGCGTCGGCGCGATCGAGATCGCGCACGGCGACGGCCTCGGCGGCGCGAGCCTGAACTACGGCCCGGGCAGCAACACCGACTGGGAGTGGATCGAGGCGGCCGCCGCGCACGTGAAGGACGCCGTCCTCACCACGCTGCTGCTCCCCGGCGTCGGCACGATCCACGACCTGCGCCGCGCCCACGACATGGGCGTCCGCTCGGTCCGGATCGCCACGCACTGCACCGAGGCCGACGTGGCCGCGCAGCACATCGCCGAGGCCCGCAACCTCGGCATGGACGTCTCGGGCTTCCTCATGATGGCGCACATGATCGGCTCGAAGGAGCTGGCCGAGCAGGCGCTGCTGATGGAGTCCTACGGCGCGCACTGCGTCTACATCACCGACTCCAGCGGGCGGCTCACGGTCAACGACATCCGTGAGCGGGTCCGTGCCTACCGCGAGGCGCTGCGGCCCGACACGCAGATCGGCATCCACGCGCACGAGAACCTCTCGCTCGCGGTCGCGAACTCGGTGGCCGCCGTGGAGGAGGGCGCCTTCCGGGTCGACGCCTCGCTGACCGGCCTCGGCGCCGGGGCCGGCAACGCCCCGATCGAGGCGTTGATCGCGGTGGCGAACATCCTGGGCTGGGAGACCGGCTGCGACCTGTTCGCGCTGCAGGACGCCGCGGAGGACATCGTCCGCCCGCTGCAGGACCGGCCGGTGCGCGTCGACCGTGAGACGCTGACCATCGGCTACGCCGGGGTGTACGGCAGCTTCCTGCGCCACGCCGAGATCGCCGCGGCGACGTACGGGGTGGACGCCCGCGAGATCCTCCTGGAGGCCGGCCGGCGCAAGCTCGTCGGCGGCCAGGAGGACATGCTCACCGACATCGCGCTCACCCTGCAGGCCCGGGCATCCTGAGCATCGGCATCGTCACAGCGCGCGCCGGCAGGGCGGCGCCGCGGCCGAAACTATGCTGAACAGCGTGCCGGAGTTGACGGCGAGCACGCCGAGCAAGGTGCGCGACGGGAACCAGACCCTGGCCAGGGGGCTGCGGGTGCTGCTCGCGATCGCCGACTCAAAGCAGGGGATGACCGTGCAGCAGGTCGGCGACATGCTCGGCGTGCACCGGTCGATCGCCTACCGGGTGCTGCAGACCCTGGTCGACTTCGACCTCGCCGCCCGCAGCAGCGAGGGCACCTACATCCCGGGCGCCCGCCTCGCGACCCTGGCCGAGGCGTTCCTGCCCACCCTGCGCGACGCGACCGGCCCGGTCATGCGGTCGCTCGCCGACCGGCTGCAGTCGACGGTCATGCTCTTCGTCGCGCAGGGCGAGGACGCGGTCGCGATCGCGATGACGGAGCCGACGACGGCGTCGCACCACCTGGCCTTCCGGCCGGGCATGCGCACACCGCTCACCCTGGGCGCGGCCGGCTACGCCATCCTGGCGTCCGACCCGCCCGCCGTGGGCGAGCCCGAGGAGGTCGCGGTGGCGCGCGATCGCGGCTTCGCCCGCAGTCACGCGGAGGTCGAGGCCGGCCAGTACGCCGTCGCGGCCTGGATCCCGATGACCGGGACCACGACCCGCGCCTGCCTGAACCTCATCACCTACCGCGAGGACGTCGCGGAGGCCGCCGGCCCGGAGATGCGCCGCGCCGCCGACAAGGTCGCCCACTCGCTACGCCGCCAGGCGTGAGCCGGGGCGGCCCGCGACCACCGCCCGCCCAAGGAACGCCCCTGTCGAGATCGCGGAACCGCCCCCGCCTCGGCGGTCGGCGGTCGGCGGTCGTCCCAGGTGGGACGACCGCCGGCTACTAGTAGTACTGCGAGCAGCTCCCCGCGGCGGCCACGGTGGCGTCCTGCGCCTCCCTGGTCGACAACGCCGCCCACGCCGCCGCGGAGTACCGCTGCTGAAGACCCGCCAGGACGCAGTTGCACCAGTCCGGGCTGTTGCCGCCGACGTTGATGCAACTTGACACGAAGCCTCCGAGTGACGGCTGCGATCCGCCGGCAGGGGCGGCGGTGGTCGGCGGTGGCGGTGGCTGGCTGGGGGCGGCTGCCGCGGCGGCGGTGGTCGGCTGCGGTTGTGGCTGGTTGGCGGCGGCCGCTGGAGCGGCCGTGGTCGGCTGTGGCTGTGGCTGGTTGGGCGCGGCTGGGGCGGCCGCGGCTGCCGCGGCGGCGGTGGTCGGCCGCGGTTGTGGCTGGTTGGGAGCGGCCGCGGCGGCCGTGGTCGGCCTGGCCCTGCTCGGGGTGGCCGCGGCGGCGACGGCTGGCCGGGTCGCGCGGGGGGTGGGGGTAACGCGTCGGGTCGGGACAGCCCTTGTCGTCGGGACAGCGCTTGGGGCCGAGGCCGCGCTCGATGAGGGGGCCGTGCTTGGGGCCGGGGCAGTACCGGGGTCCGTGGCCGTGGTGGAAGCAAGGGACTCGGCGGGCGTGGTCGCCGGGACCTCTGACGAGGTCAGTTCGGCGTCCTGGCTACAGGAGGTCAGCGTCATGCCGACGCCGGCCAGCAGGACCAGCGACGTCACGGTCCCGGCGGTCGACAGGGCGAGTCGCCTGCGCCTGGACGGTCGCGAGCCGTCGCCGAGGCGGACGCCCGAGCCGAGATCGTGCCGCCGAGGGCCGGTGGGCTCAGCGGGAGGATCCTGCCGGGGCCCGGGCCGACCAGGCGGCGAGGCAAGGCGCGTCGCGTCGCCCTCGTCTGGTTCTGACGCCCTCTCGAACTCGACCATTGGCCGTTGACCGCCCCACCTAAAAATGGGCGCCCGATATTTACGGTACGCCGCAGAGATGACACTTATAGCACTCGGCTGTGGCACTTGGCGCGGCAGGCCGAGCAGCCCGACCTCGCCCTAGCCGGCGTCGGGAAGACCGTCAGCGCTTGGCTTTCCGGCGTACCACCTGACCCCGGTATTTGCCCGCGAGACACCTGGCCGCCGAACGATCCGCCGTCGGAGCGTGAAGTGCCGCGAGCGGTCGTCAGACCACTGAACACCAACGGAAAGACACGGGACAGCGCTGACGAGGCGACGCGACAGCGAGTCTTGGCTTCAGCGACGACCAGATCGACTGGGTGCCGGATTCGCGCGGTCGGCGGAAGCGCGGCCCTTGCCCCGCGTGACACGTCCAGCAGCTGGCCCGTCGTGACGGCGGACCTGCACCTCCCAAAGATGGTCTGGTCACCCGGTTCGGCTCGTCAGAACTGGCCAAGCTCCCGCACGGGCAGCGCCGTACCGGCGACTCCCTCGTCGCGAAGATCGCGACACGCGCGCGATTGCTGGTCAGGCCGGAACATGAACCGGTAGCAGCGCGCCAGCCCCACTCAAGATCTCACCAGATCGTTGGGCCGTTCATGATCTGGTGGGATTTTCGGAGTCCCGGCTCCGAAAATCCCACCAGATCATCGACTGTTCAGGGTGGCCACCGCTGCCGGCAGGCTTGTCATGGTCAACGCAGCGCTCTTCAATCGGGAAGAAGCGGCCTGGTGTGGTAGAGATCAACACTTGGTCTGCGCAACCACACCAAACGCCACCCTCGATTTTGGGCAAGGCCTCCACCTGCGCGTTGGCGGCGACTACGACCTGCGGGTTTTCCTCAGGAGCGGCCGGGTTCGCGGTTGAGCTCGTGGCAGGTTCGGAAGTCGAAGAAACGCAGGCCGTCGATCACGGCGCCAGACTGGATCTCCTGCTGGGTCCAGGGGTGGGCGGAGTAGTCGTCCACCGCCACGCCGCCGTGGTCAAGTAGTAGTAGTGAGATCATCTTGTGGACCTCGGCGGTGCCGTCGATTCGGCTGGAGATGTCGATCGTCACGGCCCAGGTGGGGTGGTATCCGACAGCCCCTTCGACGACGGCGACGTCGTCGGGCTACCAGTCGATGAAGAGGTGTCCAGTCTGCTCGTCATCGATGTTGATGTAGAGGTTGCCGTCCAGCGTCCACGGATGGCGTTGCTGGTTCAGGAGTCGATCGAGTAAGGCGATGGTCTCTGCTCGCTTACCCGCCGGGAAGGCGAACACAGTGCGCACGGATCGGACTCTAGCCAGGCAGTTCGGTTCGGTGGCACCCACGAGCATTCAACTCGTGCGGCGTCCTCCGATTGGCGGCAGGAACGGCGTTGGCGGGCTGGCGCGCCGGGCCTTCGCCAGCACGATCGGTACCACCCCTGGGTTGCACACGCGAGAACGGCTCCACAGCCGACCGTTGAAGGAGACGCGGTCTCGGGCTGGCAGAGATCCACTCCGGGGATCGGTCTGGTGCCAGGATTGGTCGGTGCCTCTGGACGACTACTTCTCGGCTCCCGATGACGCGACAGCTCTTCGGGTGCTGGATCAGCTGGGCGGACCGGACCCGGTGTTGTTTGACGCGCTCGATCTCAAGAACCTCGACCCGCATCTCGCGGTGGGCAGCTTGGAAGCCGTCCTGACCGGCTGCACCCATGAAGAGGTAAGACACCGACCCCGTTTCTGCCAGTTGATTTCGTCGCCGGATGACGAGGGACAGTGGGTCGTGACCGTGACGGACAGCCTGCGTGACGCCTTGGCCGCGGTGGTTCCCGAAGATCTGCCCGAGCTCGCGTTCGCCTGGTCGGACGACTACGGGCACCCGGGTCTCACCCCTGAAGGCGCACTGGCGGTGCTACTCCAGCTGGCCGCCCTGGCCAGCCGGGCGCACTCAGCGGGTGACCATCTGTACTGCCGGATGGCCCTGTGACAGCGTTCTGACCACCGTGGGCCTGCTGCCGACTCCGAACGACCGCCACCGAGTCCGAGCCGCCGTCACCTCTCAGCGGCGCGCCCGGGCGGATCGGCGGACGACGGGGCCGTCCCTACCTGCCAAGATTAGATGAGACAGGCGGGTTCGGCGCGAACGCTACCGGGTAGACAAAGGTCCTCGTCGAGGAAGGTCAGGTTGGACGGTCCTCCGTGCAGGGATCTCGGCCTCGACGAGCGCGGCTGGCTAGGGCGCCGGGATCATCGCGCCGCCGATCAAACGACGCAAGCGACATCGACTGTGGACCTGGCAGATTTCGTACTGCTAAGATGATGATATTGGCGGCTTGTTAGCTGGCAATCTGTCGTTTCACAATCTGTCGTTTCACCCGGGAGTCGGCGTGGCCCTGCCCGTTCATCCTGTCCGGCCGGGCAACGAAGATCGGCTGGCCGGTGGGACTCTCGTACGCCTTCAGGTCCTTGGTCCGTTGCGGGTGTGGTGCGACGGTGTCGAAGTGAATGCCGGTCCCCGGCAACAGGCTTATCTGCTGGCCTTGCTGCTGGCCCGGGTGGGCAGGCCGGTCAGCACGAGCGAGCTGATGGACCTGATCTGGGACGACGAGGTCCCCGGCAGTGCGCTCAACGTCATCCATAAATACGTCGGCGCGTTGCGGCGACTGCTCGAACCCGCGGTCCCCGCCCGTACAAACGGTTCCTACCTGCACCGCCGCGGAAACGCCTACCTGTTCACCGCAGCCCCCGGCACCCTTGATCTCGTCACCTTCCGGGAACTCGTCGAGACGGCCAAGGAGGCCCTCGCACAGCAACGCCTTGAATTGGCGCTCGATCGCTATGTTGAATCGCTCGGCCTCTGGCGGGGCCGTGCGGGCGACGGTTTCACGCACAGGTCAACCGCGCTGCCGATCTTCGCCGCCATCGACGACGAGTTCTACGCCGCGTGCACTGAAGCGGCCGAACTGGCCGTGTCGCTGCGCCGACCGGCACGGGTGCTGACGGCGTTGCAGCTGGCCGCATCGATGGCGCCGTTCCACGAACCCGTCCAGACCAGCCTCATCTCCACCCTCGGGGCGGCGGGACGTCAGGCGGAGGCAACGTCGTTGTTCCGCGAGGTCCGCGCCCGCCTTGCCGACGAGCTCGGTATCGATCCTGGCCCGGAACTGCAAGCCGCACACCTGCGAGTGCTGTCGCAGCCCTCGGCGTCGCCGCTCGTGGCGCGTACGGACGGTGGGGGTGACGGCGCGTCGGTGCGAACGGCAGCTGGGCTGGTCGGCCGAGCCGAGGAACTCGCCCTACTGCGCCAATCCGTCGAGATGGCATTCACCGGCAGCCCAGCGCTCCGCATCGTCGAAGGCGAGCCGGGCGTGGGCAAGACCCGCCTGGTGCGAGAGATCGCCACCGAAGCGAGCCGGCGGGGCGCGCTGGTCGTGTGGGGTTCGTGTCTGGAAGGCGACGGAACACCGTCGATGTGGCCCTGGGAACAGACGCTCCGCCCGATTCTCGACAGCCTGCCCGCGCCGTTGCGGGAGAAGTGGCTCGCCAGTGAGGTCGGCGACCTCCTCGAATCGCGAGACGACGATTATGCGGCCGCGCCGGCGATTCTCGACAGCGGTGCGCAGTTCCGTCTGTTCGAGCAGGTCGTCACCGTCGTCGGGCAGGCCTCGGCGCCACGGCCCATGCTGCTGATCGTCGATGACCTGCAGTGGGCCGATGCCGCCTCGCTCCAGCTGTTCGGCCACCTGGCGGGCCGCCTGCCGGCCGGCACGGTGATCATCGGTGCGCTGCGCGATCGCGCACCCACACCCGGCTCCAGCCTGTCGCGGGTGCTGGCTGAGGCCAGCCGGCAGCCCGGCCACCGCAGGATCCGGCTCGGCCCGCTCGGCTTGACCGACGTGACCGAGCTCATCCGCCGCGAAACCGGCCACGATCCCGGTGCCGAGGTCGCCCGCGACATCCATGTCCGCACCGCTGGCAATCCGTTCTTCGTCCAGGAGCTGTCCCGGCTGCTCGGCGACGGCGGCTCGCTCGGCGACGGCGGCGCATCGCCACGGACCGGAGTGCCGGGCACCGTGCGAGACGTCGTCCGTGATCGGATGACCGGTCTCGACGACAGCGCTCACGGCCTGCTGCGCATCGCCGCGGTCATCGGCCGCGACGTGGGCCTCGACCTGCTCGCCCGCGCGATCGGCGTCGACATCGCGGACTGCCTCGAACGCCTCGAACCGCTGCAAGCACTCGGTCTCCTGGAGACCAAGCCGGAAGACCCTTTCTCGTGGCGCTTCGCGCACGACCTGGTCCGCGAGTCGGTCACCGAGACCACTGCGCGGCAGCAGGCCGTCCAGCTGCATCTGCGCGTCGCCGACGCCCTCGAAGACATCCATGCGGACGACGAGTCCGTCGCCGAACGCCTCGCCTACCACCTGCGGGGCGCCGGTCCCCTGGCCGACCCGGGGCGCACCGCGAAGGCACTGGCGCGCGCCGGTCGCCGCGCGGCGACCAAGCTCGCGTTCGCAGCCGCCTATCGGAACCTGGAATCGGCCGTCCAGATCGCCCGGACGGCAGGGCTGCTGGAGCTGGAACTGTCCGTCCTGTCGCTGCACAACCTCCTCGCCGTCGAGCCCCCGGGAATGGGTGGCTCGACGTACGATCTGTTGGAACGGGGCGCATATCTTGCCGGCAAACTCGGCCGCGAGACGGCCGCCGCCGAGTTTCTCTTTTTTCGAATGACCGGGGCCTACGTCAACACCGAGAAAGACCGTGGGATGTGGGCTCGCCGGCTGCATGAGCAAGGCCAGGCGTCCGCGGACCCGATCATCCAGGCGTACGGCCGGCAGGCCTGGGGCCTGCACAATTGGGACATCGGCGACATCGGCTCGGCGTATCAGTGTTTCAGCTGGCTAGGTCATACGACTGTGGACGGCGTTGCCTCGCTGCTCGCGAACTCGGCCGACCCGCACCCAGGGCCGGCTCAGGAAAGCCTGTATCACCTCGCCGGCCAGGTCGGGGGTGCCCCGATTCGACGCCGCCACGACCTCGGGCGTTGGCGGATCCCGGACGAGTGGTTCGGTTATCTGGCCGTGATCACCGCGCTGCAGGGCGATGTCGAGACGGCGCGGTCCCTGCTCGGCACGGTGTACCAGGCCGAGGGAGACACCTTTGAGATGTCGGGCTGGACCCGCTACCAAACCATGGCCGCCTCGATGGCCGGTGACGCGGCCTGGGCGATGCACGCGACCGAGCGGTGGGTCGCGGCCGACGCCGACCTTCCCGGCGTCGCGCAGGAAGCCTACATACGGCTGGACTGGTACTGGGCCCGTGCCCTCACCGGCGACGACCCGGCCGGCAACGCGGCCAAGGCCGAACATCTCCTGGCCGCGACCCTGGACGACCCGCCACGATGGGGCCTCGCCTACTGGTACGGACTGATCGCCGAGATGTGGCTGGCAGCCGAGATGCCCGACAAGGCCGCGACCGCCCTCGACCGGGCCGACCAGGCCATCAGGGCCCACGGCCAGCGCTATGCCGAAGGACTTCTCCTGTTGCTGCGCGCGCGCCTGCTGCACGCCCGCGGCGAACCCGTCGACGTCGTACGAGCCGCCGCCGCCGAAGCCCGGGTGCGATCCGGCGAACGGGGGGCCCACCTCTTCGCCCGCCGCGCCGAGAGGTTCCTGGCCGATCTCGAGACGCAGACCGGCGTGGCAACCGGATGAAGGGCCGGCTACGCGTCTCGGAGCAGGCCCAGGTCGGCCAGGCTGGCCGCGGTGTCCAGGATCGTCTCCTCGATCGGCTGGGGCGGCCAGCCCAGGACCTCGCGTGCTTTCGCGCTTGACGCCCGGCGGGCCACGCCTAGACGAGTAAGTCCTAACTCTGGGCGGGCTGTGGCCGGGCATGGAGAGAGGGCCTCCAAGGTCGAGTTGTGACGCAAGGCATGGAGACCCTCTTGACCGCACTGTACGTGAAGATCGATGACCGGATTGGAGCGAGGCGGCGGGCCGGGCGGCCACCGAGGCTGAGCGACTCCGAACTCGTCTGTCTCGCGGTCGCTCAGGCGTTGCTCGGTCACCGCTCGGAGGCGCGCTGGTTGCGCCACGCCCGTAAGCATCTGGCGGGGAGGCTTCCCTACCTGCCGGTCCAGTCCGGCTACAACCGGCGACTGAGGGCGGCGTTGCCCCTGGTCAAGGATGTGATCCGGACGGTTGCCGCGGACAGCGACTTCTGGTTCGACAACCACTGGATCACGGACGCGACTCCGGTTCCCTGCGGGATGTCCCGCCCGACCGTGCAGCGGTCGCAACTGGCTGGCTTGGCCGGCTACGGCTACTGCGCGTCGCACTCGCGGTTCTACTGGGGACTCAAGCTCTACCTGGTCTGCACCCCGACCGGCATGCCGATCCTGTGGGCACTGGCCACCCCGAAGATCGGGGAACGTGAGGTCCTCGCCGCGATGCTCGACCGCGACGCCGCCCTGATCACCGGGCGGGGCCGGATCCTGCTGATCGCCGATAAGGGACTCGCCTCGAAGGATCTCGAGAAGGCCCTCGCGAGCGAGACATCGACCTCTGCTTCGCCCCCACCGCAAGGACGAGGACATCCGTCCCGGCGAACCGATGCTCAAGAAAGTCCGCCAGCTTATGGAGTCGATCAACGACACCCTCAAAGGGCAGCTCGACCTGGAACAACTGGCGGACGCACGCCCGAGGGCGTCGGGGTCCGGGTCGCCCAGCGACTGTTGGCGATGGCCGCGGCGATCTGGCACAACAACAAGACCGCCGCACCCATCACCCGCTCCCTGATCGCCTACGACCACTGACCAGACTTCGGACTTACTCATCTAGGCGGCGTGACCTCCGGTGTACTGCGGCCAAGCGGTGCGCCATGTGCGACGCGGGGTTGGACCAGAACCTGGCCTGACTGAGAAAAGCTCCTGGTGAGACGCGCAACCTACGCCAACACGATTGGGTCGTTGTCCGCGTACAGCACCCGGGCATCCGGCGCGATCTCGACGGAGACGACCAGATACCAGAAGGCGACGTCGACCGACAGCAGCGCGATGGCGCCTCCGGACAGCAGCCATGCGGTGGCCCACCACCACCCCCACGTGGAGGTCACGTCCCGGCCCAGGCCGCCCAAGAAAGCCACCGAGGCCGCCGCCAACAGCACGAGGAATCCACGAACCGGGCCGCGCCTCCGTGCGAAGAGTGCCCCGCGGCCTCGGCCAGGGCGACGCCAACCATCGCTGTTCGCATGAATCACCTGCCGGAACGGGCACGGCACCACGTGTCATTGCCAGCGTCCTTCGAGCTGGAGCCGCCGTCCAGACATGCGTCAGCGGTCCGCCGGCCGCGGGGTCAGGATTTGCGGCCAAGGGCCCGTAGACGCTTACCTGAGCCTCGGTCGACTCGCCGCCCTGGGCGTCGGGCCGGGTCAGGACGCCCGAGGCTCGGGCATTCGTCGAGCCCGTTCCCCACCCGCCCACTCTGCCGGCCCGGTATGATCATGGGCTACCGGTCGGTCAGCATCGAGGGGGCGGAAATTAGAACCAAGGAACGTTCTCCCATCAAGATGCTCGCCGTGGGTATCGTACTTCTTGGGCTCTTTTTCATCGCGATCGGCCTCAAGAGTCAGGCTGATCAGAACTCCCCGGTCACCTGCGACGGCAAACTCATGAATCGCGGTGATACGTGTATCGTTACCTACAACGGATCGACCAGCAGGGCCGATTACGATGAGATGGCGCATCGCAAGGAAAGCGCCAGCTCCGACGCTTTCGTTGTTGGTCTGCCAATAGTGATGGTCGGGGTAGTTGTCTTTTTGGTTGGTCAGGTGGTCGAGATGCGGAACGCCAAGGAACTCGAGCGCATCCGGATGGCCCGCCGACGATCCGGCAAAGGATAATTTTCTCCAATCTGGACGCCGAGACCTTCGATGCCCAGAATCGGATCAGAGGCGGCCCGATTGCCGCGCATGCTGGTGATAAGCCCGACCGGGACCGGCCGCGCCCGGTGGGCCGTCCGCTGGAAGCCCGTGATCGACGCCGTGGCGATCACCTTCCGTGACCGCTGGCCGTCCGCCGAGACCTACTGATCTGTCAAAACTGCCGGAAACGCCGATCACGGGACACGCCTGTACCTGGCTGTCATCGGCGACCTGACCTTCTCCGTGGGTCGGCACTACTCCGCAGCGGTGAAGGCGGCTGCCAGGGCGGCGTAGACGTCGCGCAGGAGCTGGGCGGTGCGGGGGGTGCGGGGGATGGCGCCGAAGCCGCCGTGGATGACGCCGGGGTAGACGTGCAGCTCGGTCGGGACGCCGGCACGGGACAGCCGGGCCGCGTAGTCGAGGTTCTCGTCGAGGAAGGCGTCGACGTCGCCGATGCTCAGGAAGGCGGGAGCGAGGCCCGAGAGGTCGGTCGCGCGGGACGGCGCCGCGGTCGGCGGGACGTCGTCGCCCGCGAGGCCGCCCAGGTACGCCTCCCAGGACAGCCGATTGGCGCGCAGGTGCCAGAGGCCCCAGTGGCCCGGATCCTCGATCGCGCGGATCGACGGGGTGAGCTCGCGGTCGTCGAGCATCGGGTAGATGAGCAGCTGCAGCGCAGGCTGTGCCTGGCCGGTCTCGCGCAGCCGCAGGCAGAGCCCGGCGGCCACGCCGGCGCCGGCGCTCGCGCCGCCGATCACCAGGCGTTCCGGGTCGACGCCGTACGCCGCCGGGTCCTCGACGAGCCGGCGCCAGACCGTCTCGGCGTCGTCCAGACCCTCCGGGTACGGGTGCTCCGGGGCCAGCCGCCAGTCGACCGAGACGACCGCGCAGCCGAGCTCGATCACCATCCGGTCGAGGCGGTCGTCGTTCTCGTCCAGGTTGCCCATGATGTAGGCGCCGCCATGCAGCCAGAGCAGGCAGGGAAGCGGGGCGCTCCCGGGACCGGGGTCGGAGCCGGCCGGGCGGTACCAGCGCACCGTCACGTCGGGACGGCCGTCGACGCCGGGGATCTTCTCGTCGAGCCGGGTGACCTGTGGTTTCGGCGGCGCCGGGGGAGCGGCGACCGCCCCGTAGGAGGTGCGGATCGTGTCGACCGAGGTCAGGTCCCAGCGGGCCAGCCGGTCGAGGACCACCACGGTCCCGGGCTCCACGCGCGCGTTCACGTCGATGGCAGGCTCCGGCGGCCCCACCGGGGCGGCATCTGCGGGCACGGAGTCCTCAGACACGGGTGTCCTCCCGTCGGTGGGTGATCGTGACTTACGTGTCGCCGTGGTCGGGTTCGGGGCTGGAACACGACCACGGCGACACGGTCCTGATGATCACTACGGCTGCCGCGGTGCGAGGCCGACGTTTCGGCCGTCAGGACGGGCCTACCCGTCAGGATGGCCTTGGCTGCCGGAATGGTTTCGCCGTCAGGTCGCGGTTGACCCGTCCGGAGCCGGTCGGCTCTCCGTCTCCGGGTCGACTGGTTCGATGCCCTCCTCGATGGCCTTGATGAGCAGGGCCATGAAGCGGGTGTAGAAGCGGGCCATCCGGATGAAGCCGGTGCCGAACCAGAGGCCGGGCTGGGCGGAGCGGCGCCAGGTGTTGGCGTACTCGCCGTCGGCGGCGCGGCCGTAGGCCTTGTCGATCTTCTCGGCGGCCGCGCCGAGGACGGGCTGCAGGTGGCCCCAGAACTGGTGGTAGCCGGTCGCGAAGACGATGAGCTCGACGTCGTCCATGGTCGAGCCGTCGGTGAAGGTGACCGTCTTGCCGTTGATCTCGGCCAGTTCGACGCCCTGTTTGAGCTTCACCCGGCCGTCGGCGATCAGTTCGGAGGCGCCGATGTCGATCTGGTAGGCGTCCCGGCCGGACATGTGCGCGCCGATGATGCCGGTGCCGTCGGGTCCCCACTCGAGCTTGAAGCCCTGGGCCTCGAGCCGGTCGAGCAGCGGGCGGTCGGCGGCGGCGGCCTCCTTCACCAGCCGTTTGTTCAGCTCGTCCACCCGCACGTTGGGCAGCGAGTAGGTCATCTGGTCGGCGAAGTCCGGGGTGTACGGCATGTCCTCGGTGAACAGCGTCGACCAGTAGCGGTGGTACGACTCGTAGGTGACGACGTAGGTCGCGCCGCGCTGGACCATGGTGACGTCGGCGCCGTGCTCGTAGAGGTCGTGGGCGAGCTCGTGGCCGGACACGGCGGCGCCGACGACGAGGACCTTCTTGCCGGGGAAGTCGGCGCCGTTCTGGAACTCGTCCGAGTGCGTCCAGATGCCCTGGTAGGTCTCCAGTCCCTTGATCTGGGGAACCCTCGGAGCGCCGAACATGCCGCCCGCGACGACGAAGTGCCGCGGCCGCAGCTCCTGGATCGACCCGTCGCCGCGCCGGACGTGGATGGACCAGCGCTGCGTCTGTTCGTCGTACCGGCCCCGCAGGAAGGTGGTGGACGTCCAGACGTTGATGTCCATCAGCGTCGCGTAGGACTCGATGAAGTCCGCGAACTTGTCCTTCGGGGTGTGCGCGGGCCAGTTCGGCGGCAGCGACATGTACGGCAGGTGGTCGCCGTAGACGGTGCTGTGCAGCGCGAGCGACGCGTAGCGCCGCCGCCACTGGTCACCGACGCGGGCGTCCTTGTCGATGACGAGCGTCGGGACGTCGAGGGCACCGAGGCGTGCCGCGATCGCCAGGCCGTTGTGGCCCGCGCCGAGCACCAGCACCGCCGGGTCCTCGCCCTCGAAGGCGGCCTCCCGGGCGCGGTCCTTCGTCCACCGGGTGCGGCCCTCGACGATGCCGTAGACCTTCCCCTCCTTGCGGTGGTGCCGGATCCGCTCCGGGTGGTCGGCCAGGCCGATGACCTGCGTCTGCAGGGTCATCGCGCGGAACTTCTCCCCGTTCGCGACGAGCAGGACGTATGCGCGGTCGACGCGGTCGGAGGTGGTGAAGTCGAAGAAGGCGTTGATGCCGGCGTCGGAGACGACGGGCGCCTGCTCCCCGCTGGGCGCGAAGTCGGCGGCGCGCCATTCCTTGGCGAGCTCCAGGAACCGCGGCACCGTCTCGTCCCGCCCGACGGTGTGATGGAAGTCCCAGGGGAAGGCCATGAAGTCGCGCCAGGTCGCGTCCTCGGCGAACAGGTCCGACAGCGCGGGCTCGGAACCGTCCCGCACCGCCGTCGCCAGGTCGGACACCCAGCCGGCGAAGATCTGCGCGGCTTCCTGCGCCGTGACCTCCCCGAAGGCGCGGTCAACCGTCTGCGTCATCGTCTCTCCTACTCAGCCAGTGCCGATCTCAGCCAGTGCCGACAGAGTCGGTCGCGCCGCTGGGAACAACGGCGCGGTTGCGCATGGGAACTACGGCGCGGTCGCGCACGGCGGCGCGGCCGGCATTTCGGCCCCACACCCCGGCGACCGCCAGCGTCGCGCCGGCGCCGCCGTAGACCATGCCGGTGGGGTTCGCCATGACGTTGCCGGCGGCGTAGAGCCCGCCGATCACGTCGCCATCGACGTCCAGGACGCGGCCCGCGCCGTCCGTGCGTGGGCCGCCCTTCGTGCCGAGCAGGGACGACTCGACCCGGACGCCGTAGAAGGGCGCGGTCTCGACCGGTCCCAGCGTCGAGTGGGTCGAGTCGGGGTCCAGCGTCGTGCGGCCGCCGGGAAACCGGTCGAACGCGCTCTCGCCGCGGCCGAAGTCGGGGTCGACACCGGCGCGGGCCTGCTCGTTGAACGCCGCGACGGTCGTCTCGACCTGCTCGGCCGGCAGGCCGAGGCTTCCCGCCAGTTCGCCGAGGGTGTCCGCGCGGGTCACCCACGCCGGCACCGCGGCGCCGGGTGCGCCGCCCAGGACGCCGAAGCGGTCGACCGTCGACTGATCGAAGATCAGGTAGCTGGGCAGGTTCGGGTACTCGAAACGGGACGCGTCCAGCTCGTGGAAGGCGCCGCCGAAGGCGTTGTAGTTGGCGGCCTCGTTCGCGAACCGGCGGCCGTACCCGTTCACCATGACCGACCCGGGCAGCGCCCGCTCGCGCGAGGCGAGCAGCCCGTTCGCGCCGCCGTCGCGGCGCAGGCCGGGGAAGCTCACCGCCGGCGCCCACCAGGCCTCGCGCATGTTGCCGAGCTGGGCGCCGACGCGCATCGCCATCCGCAGCCCGTCACCGGTGTTCGTCGGCGCCCCGAGCGGCCGGGTGAGCGGCCCCCGCAGGAAGTCGCGGACCAGCGCCGGGTCGTACTCGAAGCCGCCGGTGGCGAGCACGACCGCGCCGGCCGAGACCGCTTGGACACCCGCGGGAGTCTGGATCTCGACGCCGGTGACGGCGCCGTCGGTGGTCAGCAGCCGCAGCCCGCGGGAGCCGGTGAAGACCTCGACCCCGTGGCGCAGGCAGGCCCCCAGCAGGCCCGCGACGAGGCCGCGGCCGAGCCCTTCGGCGCCCGCCTGGTCGCGCCTCGCGAGCTCGCCGGCCGGGAGCACTCCGGTGCCGCCGCCGAGCGGCGTCTCCCGGATGAGCAGCCGGCTCGGGGTGCCGGCGATGCGGTCCGCCCACTCGCCGAGGTCGGCCAGGCTGACGAGGCCGACCTCGATCGACCGCCCGCCGCCGGGCAGGCCGCCCGGCCGCTCGGGGTGGTAGTCGGGATAGCCCTCGACGAGCTGGAACCGTAACTCGGTGTGCTGGTGGATGAAGTCGACGTACTCGGGACCGCCGTCGACCAGCGCCTCGGCGAGCTCCGGCAGGATCATCCCGTTGGACAGGCTGGCCAGGTATTCGCGGCCCCGCGCCAGCGAGTCCTCGACGCCCAGCTCGCGGGCGGGCTGGTTGCCGGGGATCCAGACGGTCCCGCCGGACAGGGCGGTCGTGCCGCCGACCAGCTCGGCCTTCTCGAAGACGGCGACGCGCGCAGCACCCTCGACCGCCGCGGCGAGCGCGGCGGTCAGCCCCGCCGCGCCCGAGCCGAGAACCACGACGTCGTATCTGTTGTGCATCGCACGCCCCTACTGCCGCGGACCCTGCACACGAGATCTCGTGGGAGATCCTGCGCGGCATCTGCTTGTGCAGATAATGCACGGTCCCGTTCTAATAGTGCAGCAGACGGAGATTACCTTTGGTGGTCGGACCGAGGCAAGGGCTCGTCAGCCTGGCCGTCAGCTCAGCCGGTGGGCAGCGCGGTGGTCACGGCGAAGCCGGCGATGTACTCGGGGATCGCGCGGTAGTAGCGGTAGCCGACCTCGTACGGTCCGGCGACGGCCAGCGCCGCGTAGGCGGCGATCCAGGTGCGGATCTCGTGCGCGCCCCCGCCGTGGGCACCGACCTCGTTGTTGCTCCAGCCGTCGAGCTCGGTGAGCTTGCCCGCCCCGAGCAGGTCGAGGAACGCCTCGTCCCAGTCCGGGGTCAGCGGCAGCCGGTCGCTCGTCCCGGCGGCCAGCCGCTCGCCCTCGGCGGCGGCGCCGATGTGCTTGCGCTCCGCCTCCTCGGCGGTGAGCGGGCGACCGGAGACGAGCCGCTCGGCCACGGGTGCGGGAGCGGTGTCGAGCGCGGGCACCGGCGGGTCATGCGAGATACCGCCCGAGCCGACGAACAGCACCCGCTCGTCGCGGGCCGCGAAGAACCGCCCGATCGCCGTGCCCAGCGCCCGCGACCGCGACAACGGCCCGAGCGGCGGCGCGGCCGCGTTGATGAAGACCGGGATGACCGGTCGCGCGTCCAGGGCGCCGAAGAGCTCACGCAGCGGCTGCGCGGTGGAGTGGTCGACCTCCATCCGGTGCGAGATCGACAGGTCTACGCCCGCGTCGAGGACGGCGCCGGCGAGCTCGCGCGCGAGCCCGGTCGGCACCGCCAGGTCCCCGGCGAGGCTGGAGTAGTCGCCGATCGCCCTGGCGGCGACGCCCAGGCAGAACGGCGGCAGCTGCCGGTAGAAGAACCCGTTGAAGTGGTCCGGCACGAAGATGACGACGACGTCGGGGTCGACGGCGGCGGCGAAGTCGCGGGCCGCGCCGAGTGCCCCCGCCACGTCCGCCTCCAGCTCCGGGCGCTGCGTGGTGATGTCAAGCAGGGGACTGTGCGACATGCAGCAGAGCGCCAGCGGCATCGGTTCCTCCGTCCTCCTGGGCGTCTCCCCAGGCGTGGCGCATCTTCGCGAAGACCGAGACCAGCGCTCGCGTCTCCTCGGTGGTAAGCCCGAGCTGGGAGAACAGCTCGGAGTTCAGCCGCCGGATGGCGGTGCGGGTGCGGGCCCGGCCGGTGCGGGTGGCCTGGGCGAGAGTGACCCGACGGTCCGACGGATGCGGCCGCCGCTCCAGGTAGCCCTGCTTCTCCAGCTTGTTGACGAGGTTCGTGATGCTCGCCTGGTGCAGCTGCAGTGCCTTCGCGAGGTACGACAGCGGCACCGCGTCCTCGTTGAAGTACAGGACGACGAGCACCTCATAGCGCGCGAACGACAGCTCGACGGGAGCGAGGATCTCGTCGGCGCGCGCCATGAGGAGCTGGTGTACCCGCAGCAGTGAGGTAACCGCGATCATGCCGTCGGCGGTGTCGTCCCAGCCCTTGTCGACCCACAGGTCGTACGCGGCCTGGATCGGATCGCGGTTCCATTGCTTGGGCACGTCAGTTCGGCTCGTCTCGGCTCAGACTGTCGCGGGCTGCTTGAAGCCCATCACGTCGGCGAGCGTGCCGCCGACGATCGCCTTGCGCTCCGCGTCCGGGACGCCGGCGAACTGCTGGGCGAGCAGCTCCTGGCTGCCCCGGAACGTGCCCTCGGCGTGCGGGTAGTCGTTGCCCCAGATGATCGAGCTCACGCCGGTGATGTGCCGGGCGGCGACCGCGGCCAGGTCGTCGGAGAACGAGACGTGGAACTGGCGCTGCACGTACTCGCTCGGCATGAGCGGGTAGGGCCACTTCTCGTTGAGCAGGAAGATCCGCGCCATCGTGTCCTGGCCCTCGAGGGTCGGCGGGGCCTCGTCGTTCCAGGAGCCGATCCACCAGTCGGTGTCCTGGCCGATGCCGGTGGTCCACGCCTTGTCCATGGCGCCGACGAGCGAGGACAGCCAGTGCGCGTTGAACTCGATCAGGTTGAAGTGCAGCTCGGGGTACCGCTCGGCCACGCCGGCGCCGATCAGGTCGCAGATCACCTTCTGCGGCGTGAGCGTCGACAGGACCGACTGGGTGTAGAGCCGCTCGGCGGCGGACTTCGCGGTCACCGGCTGGTTCACCTGCCGGGCGTTCTCCTTGACGACCCGCATCGTCGAGGACGACGGGTTCTTCATCTTCACGCCACCGGTCTGGGTGTGGAAGAAGATCTGCGCGCCGGCGGCGCGGGCCGCGTCCCAGACCCGGTCGAGCGCCGGGTCCCAGTACGTCGTCGGCGGGATGCCGGGCAGCAACAGGGCCTTGAAGCCGGCGCTGGTCACCCGCTCGATCTCGGCGACGGCGTCGTCGATGTCGGTGAGCGGGATCGGGCAGGTCGGGGCGATGCGGTCCCGGTATGGCAGGAAGCGCTCGATGAGGTAGCCGTTGTAGACCCGGGCGTGCTCGATCGACAGCTCGTGGTCGTCGGAGTACAGCCCGAAGATCGACAGGTTCGGGTGCATCACGCAGGCGTCGACGCCGTCGGCCGTCAGGTCCTCGATGATCGTCTCCGGGTCGCCGTCGGGCGTGCGCCCCGAGGTCTGCCGGTAGCGGGAGACCGTCCAGCCCTCGAAGCCGGGCGTGTGCAGGCGACGGAAGACCTTCGCCCCACCCTCGACCAGCGGCTCCTCGAGCTCGATGTCCTCCTCCCAGACCGCGCGGTCACGCAGGTGGACCGGCATGCGGGTCTTGAAGAGGTCGATCGGCTCGAGGATGTGCCCATCGGCGGAGACAACGAAATCCTTGGACATGCCACACCATCCGTTCATGATCGGCTTGTACCGACCGGTCCATCAGTGTCTATCTCGCCCGGATGTATTGAGTCAATACCGTTTGATTTCAAAGTATCTGTCGGCGGCCTACTCCGGTGACCTACTTGGGTCGGGCGACCACCTTGCCGAAGACGTCGCCGTCCACCATGGCCTGGAAGCCGGCCCGGGTGTCGGCGAGCGGGATGACCTCGTGGATCGGGGGCCGCAGGCCGTGGTCCACGATCATCTTCACGAGCCCTTCGAGATCGTGGCGGGATCCCATGGTGGTGCCGACGATCCGCAGGTTGGCCAGGTACAGCCGCTCGATGTCCAGGGGCGGGTTCGTCCCGGACGTCATGCCGGCGACGACGATCGTGCCGCCGGGACGAACGGCCTTCATCGAGTGCGCCCAGGTGGCCGCCCCCACGGTCTCGATGACCACGTCGACCCGTTCCGGGAGCCGCGCGCCCGGCTCGAACGCCGCGGCCGCGCCGAGCGCGACGGCGCGGGAGCGCTTCGCCTCGGACCGCCCGGTGACCCAGACGCGCACGCCGGCCGCGCGGCCCAACATGATCACTGCGGTCGCCACGCCGCCGCCGGCGCCCTGCATGAGCACCGTCGTGCCCTCGGTGGCGCCGGCCAGGACGAACAGCATCCGGTAGGCCGTCAGCCAGGCCGTGGGCAGGCAGGCCGCCTCCTCGAACGACAGCTCGGCCGGCTTGGCCACCAGGTTGCGGGACGGCACGGCGACGAACTCGGCCAGCCCGCCGTCGTGGAAGTCCGACAGCATCGAGATCCTCGGGTCGAGCACCTCGTCGCCCGTCCAGGCGGGGTCGCCCACCAGCGCGTGCACCAGGACCTCGTTGCCGGCCTCGTCGACGCCGGCCACGTCCGAGCCGAGCACGCGCGGGAACGGCGCGTTCCTGGGCCCGTGCCCGCGCAGCGACAGGATGTCGTGGTAGTTCAGCGACGCGGCCCTGACCTCGACGAGGCTCCAGCCCTCGGGAACGGCCGGCTCCGGGTGGTCGCCGACGCGCAGTCCCGACAGCGGGTCGGCCTGGTCGGCCGCGGTGATCGTCGCGGCCAGCATCAGCGGCCGACCCCGAGGTTGGACTCCTCGGTGACGAGCACGTACCGCCTGCTCTTGTCCATGAAGTTCTCCTCGTCGTCGCGCAGCACCCGGCCCTCGTCGCCGAGGTACCAGCGGTTCCAGGTCGTGAGCCCGGCGCGGTCGCGGAACCCGATCTCGGTCACGCAGTCGTACGCCGTCTCGGTGGTGCCGCGGCCGAGCACGACCGTGTGGTTCTGCACGTAGTGGATGATCGCGTCCGCCACCTCGGCCGGGATCACGCGGTGGAAGAGCGGCGCGTGCCGGTGCTCGTAGTACTCCCGGAACTCGCCGAGTGTCAGGTCCGGCCGGCGCTTGATGAGCGCGACGATCTTGATCATCGTGCGGGCCGGGCCGTCGCGGCGTCCGTCTCGGCCGTCACGGCGTGCGTTTCGTGAGGTGCCGTGCGATGACGTTGCGCTGGATCTCGCTGGTGCCCTCGCCGATCTCCAGGACCTTCGCGTCCGCGTAGAACCGGGAGATCGCGGACTCGCGCACGTAGCCGTAGCCGCCGTGGATCTGCACGCTCGCGCTGGCCGCGCGGTTGGCGACCTCGGAGGTGTAGAGCTTGGCCATCGCCGCCTCCTTGGCGAACGGCCGGCCCCGGTCGCCGAGCCACGCGGCGCGGTACACCAGCGCGCGGGCGGCCTCGACCTCGGTGGCCATGTCGGCGAGCTTGTGGCCGATGGCCTGGAACCGGGAGAGCTTGCTGCCGAACTGCTCACGCTCGTTCGCGTGCCGCAGCGCCAGGTCGAGGGCGGCCTGCGCGAGGGAGAGCCCGAGCGCCGCCACGCTGATGCGCCCGGCGTCGAGGACCTCCAGGAACTGACGCAGGCCGTTCCCCTCCTCGCCGATCAGGTGGTCGTCGGGGATCCAGCAGTCGGTGAAGATGAGCTCGCGGGTGTCCATCGCGTGCCAGCCCAGCTTGCGCAGCGCGTTTCCCTTGGAGTACCCCGGCGTGCCGTCCGGGATGAAGAACGTGCCGAAGCGCTTCTTGCCGTCGGGCGAGGTGCCGGTCGTCGCGAGGATGGTGACGCCGAGGCTGATCGGTGTGCCGGCGTTGGTGATGAACATCTTGGTGCCGTTGATCCGCCACCCGTTCCCGTCCCGCACCGCGCTCGTGCGGATGGACGCGGCGTCGGAGCCGGCGGTCGGCTCGGTGAGTCCGAACGCGCCGAGGTGCGTGCCGGTGGCCAGCGGGACGAGCCAGCGCTTCTTCTGCTCGTGGGTGCCGAAGGCGGCGAGCGGCAGCGACGCGATCGTCGAGTGGGCGTTCCACGCGGCGGCGATCGACTGGTCGGCGCCGCCGATGGCCTCCATCACGGCGACGTAGGTGACATAGCCGGCGTCCGCGCCGCCGTACTCCTCGTCGATGAGCATGCCCATGATCCCCAGCTCGGCGAACCTGGGGAAGATCTCGGCGGGGAAGTACTCACGCTCGCTCCAGTCGGCGGCGTGCGGCTCGATCTCCTTGGCCGCGAACTCGCGGCACACGCGCTGGAGGGCGAGCGTCTCCTCGGGGAGATCGAAGTCCATGGCCGCTTCCCGTCGACGAAGGGTTGCATTTTTGGAACGAGCGGTACAAGAATGTCGCGTTGTCGCCCGATGTCAAGCGGCCTGCCGCGCTGCCGCGGGCCAGGTGCGGGCCAGGTCACCGTTGGCCGGGTACGGCCAGGCCACCGAGGCCGGGTGCGGGCCAGCGGGGCACAGGCTGGAAGGAAGGCTGCAGGCGTTGACGTCCACCGACGTGGAAGAGATCGGCACCGATGCGGCGACGCTGGGTGAGCTTTACCGGCGGATGCGCCTGATCCGGCGCTTCGAGGAACGGGCGTCGGTGCTCTATCGCGACAGCCAGATCCCCGGCTTCCTGCACCTGTCCATCGGCCAGGAGGCGACCGCGGTCGGGGCCTGCTGGCCGCTCGACGACCGGGACGTGATCACGTCCACGCACCGCGGCCACGGCCACTGCATCGCCAAAGGCCTCGACGTCACCGAGATGTTCGCCGAGCTGATGGGGCGCGAGACGGGGACGAACCGCGGCCGCGGCGGCTCGATGCACATCGCCGACCCGCGCAAGGGCATCTTCGGCGCGAACGGCATCGTCGCGGCGGGGCTGCCGATCGCCGCCGGCGCCGCCATCGCCGCGCGGCTGCGCGCGGCCGGCGGCGCGGGTGACGGTTCGGCTGGCGCTGGCGCTGGCGGTTCGGCCGGCGGCGTCGTCGTCGCCTTCTTCGGGGACGGCGCGGTGGGGCAGGGCATGTTCCACGAGGCCGTGAACCTGGCCGCCGTCTGGGACCTGCCGGTGATCTTCCTGTGCGAGAACAACCACTACGCCGAGTTCTCGCCCGAGGCCGACCAGCACCGCGCGTCGCTGGCCGACCGGGCCCGCGGCTATGGCATCGGCTACGCGCACGTCGACGGCAACGACGTCCTCGCGGTGGCGCAGACGACGTCGCGGCTGGTCCGTGACCTTCGGGCCGGCGCAGGGCCGGTTCTGCTGGAGGCCGAGACCTACCGCTGGCACGGTCACTACGAGGGCGACCCGGAGCGATACCGGGACGCCACCGAGGTCGACACCGCCAAGATCGGCGATCCGCTGCTCGTGCTCGCGCGGCGGATGGAGCCGGAGCAGGTCGCGACGATCGACCGGGACGTCGACGAGCTGATCGAGAAGGCGGTGGCGACGGCGTCCGCCGCGCCCGAGCCCGACCCGGCGACGCTGTACCACTACGTCACCAGCCCGCGCGAGGCCGTCGCGGAGCCGCCCGAGCCGACCGGCGAGATCTTCCGGACGATGGACGCGGTGCACGACGCGCTGGACCTCGAGCTGGGCAGCGACCCCGACGTGTTCGTCGCCGGCATCGACGTCGGCGCCGGCGGCAACGTCTTCGGCCTGACCCGGGGGCTGGCGGCGAAGTACCCCGGCCGGGTGCGCGACACGCCGATCTCCGAGAGCGCGGTCATCGGCGTCGCCGTCGGCGCGGCCATGGCCGGCCTGCGGCCGGTGGTCGAGGTCATGTACCTCGACTTCATCGGCGTCTGCCTCGACCAGATCATGAACCAGGCCGCGAAGATGCGCTTCATGACGGGCGGCGCGGCGAGTCTGCCGCTGGTCGTCCGCACCCAGTTCGGGGCGGGGCGCTCGTCCGGCGCACAGCACTCGCAGAGCCTCGAGGCCCTGCTCGCGCACATCCCGGGGCTCACGGTCGTCATGCCGTCCACGCCGGCGGACACCTACGGCCTGCTGCGCAGCGCGATCCGTGACCCCAACCCCGTGGTCTTCATCGAGCACCGGCTGCTCTATGGGCGCAAGGGGCCGCGCCCCGCGTCCGACGCGCTGATACCGCTTGGCAAGGCCGCCATCCGCCGCGAGGGCACGGACGTCACGCTGGTGTCCTACTCGAAGATGGTGCACAACTGCCTCACCGCCGCCGAGCAGCTGGCCGGCGAGGGGATCAGCGTCGAGGTCATCGACCTGCGCACGATCGCGCCGCTGGACTACGAGACGGTCCTCGGGTCGCTGGCGAAGACCAACCGGCTCGTCATCGCGCACGAGGCGGTGACGCCGTTCGGCGTGGGCGCGGAGCTGGCCGCGGCGGCGGTGCGCGAGGGCTTCTGGACGCTGGACGCCCCGGTGATCCGGGTGGGCGCGGAGCCGACCCCGGCGCCGTACGCGCCGTCGCTCGAACGCGCCTGGCTGCCGGACGTCGAGCGGATCGCCGCCGCGGTGCGCGAGTCGGCCAGCGCGTAGACCGTATGAGCGAGCCGCCCGCCGAACCGACGCGCAGCGTGACGCGTGCGCGCCGCGCGGCCCGCGCGCACCCGAACGTCGAGCAGGACCCAACGCCGAGCACTGCCGAACGCCGAGCGCGACCCGGCGCCAGGCGCGACCGAACCGGAGCAGCCAGATGACGGAACTGACCGACCTCAGCACGGCGAACTTCTTCCGCGACCAGGAGATCGCGGTCGACCCGTGGGCGTACTTCAACTTCCTGCTGGCCGACCGTCCGGTCTGGATCGAGCCGAAGTACGGCGTCGCCATGGTCGCCGGCTGGGAGGAGGCGCTGGCGGTCTTCCGCGACCCCGACACGTTCTCCTCGTGCAACCTCATCGCCGGGCCGCGGCCGGCCTTCCCCGTCGAGATCAAGGGGCAGGGCGACGACATCTCCGAGCTGATCGAGGCGCACCGGGACGTGCTGCCGCAGAGCGACCAGCTCGTCACCTTCGACCCGCCGAAGCACACCGCTCACCGTTCCATCCTGATGGGGCTGATCACGCCCAAGCGCCTCAAGGAGAACGAGGAGTTCATGTGGCGGCTGGCCGACCGCCAGCTGGACACGATCCTCGCGATGGGCACCTGCGAGTTCATCGAGGACTTCGCCCAGCCCTACACGCTGCTGGTCATCGCCGACCTGCTGGGGGTCCCCGAAGAGGACCACCAGATGCTGCTGGAGAAGACCGGGATCGGCGTCCTGCCCGGTGGCACCGATGAGAAGCAGTCGATGGGGCACCACACCCTGGACCCGCTCTACGACTACTTCATCGACCGCATCGGGGCCCGCCGGAGCAGCCCCCAGGGCGACGTCCTCACCGGCATGGCGCAGGCGACCTTCCCGGACGGGACCACCCCGGACCTGATCGACGTCGCCCGGATCGGGGCCAACCTGTTCGCCGCTGGCCAGGAGACCACGGTCCGGCTGCTCGGCGCGTGCCTGCAGCTGCTCGGGGACAGCCCGGACCTGCAGCGGCAGCTTCGGGAGGACCGTTCCCTCATCCCGCGCTTCGTCGAGGAGGCGCTGCGCCTCCAGGGGCCGATCAAGAGCATGTTCCGGCTGGTGCGCAAGTCGACCACCCTCGGCGGCGTGGACCTGCCCGCGGGGACCGTCGTGTCGCTGGTCGGCGGCGCGACCGGCCGGGACCCGCGCCAGTTCGAGAACCCGGACGCGCTGTGGCTGGAGCGCCCGAACGCGCGCCGGCACCTGGCGTTCGGGCACGGCGTGCACACCTGCCCCGGCGCTCCGCTGGCCCGGTCCGAGGTGCGCGTCGTCCTGGAGCGGCTCTTCGACCGCACGTCCGCGATCAAGATTTCCGAGGAGTTCCACGGCCCGGCTGACGCGCGGCGTTACGAGTACATGCCCACCTACCTGTTCCACGGCCTGATGAGCCTGCACGTGGAGCTGACTCCCGTCGCGTGAGACCAGTGAGCCCGAGATGCTGCGAGTGGAGGAGCCAACGTGGCTCATGAGATACGGATTGATCGTGACCTGTGCATGGGGTCCGGTCAGTGCCTGATCTACGCGCCGAGTACCTTCGCCCAGGACGACGACGCGATCGCGATCGTCGTCGACCCCGACGGCAACACGGCGGCTGAGCTCGTCAGCGCTGTCACCGGCTGCCCGACGCAGGCGATCTCGGTCGTCGATGTCTGACGCTGACGCCTCGCCTGGCGCCGCCTCTGGCGCTGTCTCTGGCGCCGGGTCCGAGTCTGGCGCCGTTTCCGAGGCTGTCCGCTACGAGGTCTCCGACCACGTCGCGGTGATCACCCTGAACCGGCCCGCGGCGCGCAACGCCGTCAACCACGACGTCGCGGTCGGGCTGGAATCGGCGATCGACGCCCTGGAGAACGACCCGGACGTCTGGGTGGGCGTGCTGTGCGCCAACTCCGCTGGGCAGGCGCGCCCGGTGTTCTGCGCCGGCGCGGACCTCAAGGCGATCGAGGCCGGGCAGCTCGACACGCTCATGACCGCCCGCGGCGGGTTCGCGGGTTTCGTGTTCCGCGAGCGCGCCAAACCGGTGGTCGTCGCGGTCGACGGCCTGGCCACCGCCGGGGGGCTGGAAATCGTCCTGGCCGCCGACCTGGTCGTGGCCAGCACCCGCTCGGCCTTCGGGCTCGCCGAGGTGAAGCGCAACCTCGTCGCCTCCTCCGGAGGCCTGTTCCGGCTGCCGCGGGCGATCGGCCAGGCAGCCGCCCTGGACGCGATCCTCACCGGCGAGCCGATCGAGGCGACGCGTGCGTTCGCGCTGGGCCTGGTCAGCCGGCTCGTCGAGCCCGGCGAGGCGCTCACGGAGGCGCTGCGGCTGGCCGAACAGATCGCCGCGGCCGCGCCGCTGGCGGTGCGGGCCAGCCGCCGCATCGTGCGCGCCGCCGCGACCACTGACGATGACACGCTGCGAGCGATGTCCGACCAGGAGTTCAGGCGGCTGCTCGATTCCGAGGACACGAAGGAAGGATTGGCGGCGTTCATCGAGAAGCGCTCGCCGCGGTGGAGTGGGCGATGAGTGACCGGATCGAGATCCCGCCGACGTTTCCGACCGTCGGCGACGTCCGCGGTAAACGCGTGGTGCTGACCGGCGCCGGCCGGGGGCTTGGGGAGCTGCTCGCGCACGCGTTCTCCCGGGCCGGCGCGAGCGTCGCCCTGGTCGCGCGCACCGAACGCGACCTGAAGACGGTCGCCGACACCCTGCCCGGCCCGGTCCTGCTGTTCGACGGTGACGTGCGCGACGCCGCGTTCAACGAGGCGGTGGCCGACGGCACGGTGGCGGCCTGGGGCGGCGTCGACGCCTGGATCTGCAACGCCGGCATCTCCCCGGTCGTCGCCGGTCCGTTGAAGACCGACCCGGACGTGTGGCGCGACGTCCTCGACGTCAATCTCACGGGGGCCTTCCTGGGCGCCCGCGCCGCCGCGCGGGTGATGACCACGGGTGGACGCCTGATCTTCACCGGGTCCGTGCTGGGGGAGCGGCCGGCGCGCGGCCTGGCGGCCTACAGCGCGTCCAAGGCCGGGCTGGTGGGCATGGCGAAGGCGCTGGCGCTGGACCTCGCATCGAGGGGAATTACCGCGAACGTGGTCGCCCCCGGCTGGTTCGACTCACCGCTCGCCGCCGGTTGGAAGAGCAACGACCGCCTCGAGCGGTCCATCCTGGACCACACGGCGTTGCAACGCTGGGGCCGGCCCGGCGAGCTGGCCGGGGCCTACCTGTTCCTGGCCTCCGCCGCCGCCGATTTCCTCACCGGAGCCGTCCTCACTGTCGATGGCGGCTACCTACTCAAGTAAAAGGTCAGGTCAGATGTCCGATCAGCAGTCCGGTCGACCAAGCCCTTCCGGGCGACGCGTGGTGGTGCTGCTCGGCGCGGGCGGCACCCTCGGTTCAGCCCTGGCGCGCACGTTCGCGGCCGAGCCCGGCACCGACCTCGTCCTGGCCGATGTCAGCGAGGCGGCGCTGGCAGCGACGGCGGAGGGCATCGAGGGTGGCGACGCGAAGCCGGAGACCGCCGTCGCCGACGTCAGCGACCTGGCACAGGTCGAGGCCGTCGTGCGCCTGGCGGTGGAACGTTTCGGCCGGCTCGACGTCCTCATCAGCAACGCCGGCGTGCTCGCGCAGAACGGGCGCATCCACAACCTGACGACCGCGGACTGGGACCGGTCGTTCCGGGTCAACGTGCTGGGCGCCGTCAACGCCATCCATGCCGCCGTGGGACCCATGCGTAAGCAGGGCAGCGGGTCGATCATCCTGACGGCGTCGGTGGCGGGCATCACCGCGTGGTCGCACTCGGCGCCGTACTGCGTCACCAAGGCCGGCGTGATCCACCTCGCCAAGGTCGCCGCCGTCGAGTACGCCCGCGACGGCATCCGGGTGAACGCGGTCTGCCCCGGCACGTTCCTCTCCGGAATGCACACGGAGCTGCCCCAGAACGCGATCGACGCGATCGCGGCGAAGCACCCGCTCGGCCTCGGCGCGGCCGACGACCTGGTCGGTGCCTACTCCTACCTGGCGAGCGACGCGTCACGGTGGACCACAGGGTCGGCGATCGTCGTCGACGGCGGTTACGCCGCGCCGTAGCCGGCTCCCGCCCGTAGCCGGCTCCCCGAGCCGTAGCCGCCTACTGGGCTACGCGGTGCCCTGACGCCGCTTCTTCGCGCCCGTCCGCGCCGAGGGGACCGCCGGCGCCGGCGTACCGGCCACGTCCGTCGGCGGCCTGGTGACGGTGCCGGCGGACGGCGGTGCGGCGGAGATGCCGCGGACGAAGATGTCGGCGTACTGTGCGGCGAGGTCGAGCACGCCGACGCGCCCGCCCGGGCGCAGCCACAGGTAGGTGTAGTTGTGCATGCCCAGCCACGCCTTCGCCGCCATCGGCGGGTCGATGTCGCGAAAGTGGCCGGTGCGCTGGCCCGCCTCGAAGATGTCCTCGACGCGCATCTCGTATTCCCGGCGCCGCTGCCGGAACGTCTCGGCGTTCTCACCGGTGAGCGCGGGGAACTCGTGCAGGAAGACCCAGACGTGGTCGGGATAGCGGTGGATGACGTCGAGGAGTTCGGCGCCGAGCTGGGCGAGCTGCTCGGGCGGAGTGCCCTCCGAGCTCGCCGCCCTGTCGGCGCCGACCATCACCTCGTCCATCACCCGGTCGTGGATCGCGACGAGCAGCTGCTCCTTGGAGCCGATGTAGTAGTAAAGCGCGCCCTTGCCGACCTGGTTGGCTTCGCAGAGTTCGGCCGTGCTGGTGCCGTGGAACCCCCGCTGGGCGAAGACGTGCGCGGACGTGTCGATGATCGCCTGGCGGCGCAGCTCCCACTTGGCGCTGCGCCGAACAATGACCTCCGTCATGGCCTTCGCGGTCGCTCCGTTCGGCTCAGCTGTGTCGTTGGCTGTGTCGTTGGCGGTCAGGTGCGGGCCGGTGCCGTTTGAGGTCAGGAGTTCTGGTCAGGCGCTGGCCTGTGCCGCCGGAGGCCGTGTCCCGTGCCGCTGCGTACGTCTCCCCGCCGGTCAGGATACGCGGCCGTCAAATCGTTGACCGCTCGGTACAAGACTGGCTAGGTTCGCTGGGCGGGTGGCCGTCCCGGTCCTGAGGAGGAACAGTGGCAAAGCGCTGGAAGCAGCGTCCGCAGGACTCGAACTGGGGCGACTGGGGCGACGACGACGAGCTCGGCCGCGTCAACATGATCACGCCGGAGAAGGTGCTCGAGGGCGTCCGCGAGATCTCCGCCGGCCGTTCGTTCTCGCTGAGCCTCCCGCTGGACCTCCCTGGTGGCAGCTCGCTCAACCAGCGCCGCTACCCGCCGATCCTGCGGCCCACGGAGGACCTGAAGCACAAGCCCGACGTCTTCTACAACGTGGTCGGGCGGGATCGGCTGCACTACTCGTTCACCGACGTCTGGTCCGACGACCTGGTGACGCTCTGGTTGCAGTACTCCACGCAGTGGGACGCGCTGGTTCACCAGGGCGCGCTCTTCGACGCGGACGGCGACGGGGTCGAGGAGCCGGTCTACTACAACGGTTTCCGGCCTGACGAGGACGTGATCGGGCCGCAGGAGGACGCCAAGGGCGACGGCAGCGGCAGCCTCAGCTTCGCCCGGCACCTCGGCCTGGAGCACATGGCCGCGCACGGCGTGCAGGGTCGCGCCGTGCTGATCGACATCGCTCACCATCTCGGGAACACCGAGGAGTGGACCGGGGTCAGCTGGAAGACGCTGCGCGAGATCATCGACGCCGACAAGGTGGAGATCCGCCCCGGCGACATGGTGATCCTCCACACCGGGTATGCCACCAAGATCCTGGAGTGGAACGGCAAGCCCGACGAGTCTCGTATCCAGGCGATGTACCCCTACCTCGACGCGCAGGACGACGGGATCCTGCAGTGGATCCTCGACTCCGGGCTGTCGGCGCTCATCGCCGACAACTACGCCGTCGAGGGTTTCGCGCCCGCGAGCCGCGAGCCGCACACCCTGCTGCCGATCCACGAGCTGTGCCTGTTCAAGCTCGGCATCCCGCTCGGTGAGCTCTGGTACCTCCACGACCTGGCCGCCTGGCTCCGCGAGAACAACCGCACCAGCTTCCTGCTCACCGCCCCGCCCCTACGCCTCCCCGGCGCCGCCGGCGGCCCGCTGACCCCCATAGCGACGGTGTAGGCAAAACCGGTGATGGAACCCGCGTGGGCCTTCCTCACGCGGGGACCGGCGGCGGCGACGGTCACAGGTGACTAACCCGCGCTGGCAACCAGGCCAGGCGCCCGGTTGTCCTGTGGTCCGCGTGAGCGCGCACGCTCACCGGTGGGTCGCCCGTGCCGTCGTCGTGGTCGGTCATCTCTTCGGTAAGGCGGCGGTGGCGGCCGGGAACATCCTTCATCCGGCATGCCCATCATGTTCGTGATCCCATGCGTGCGGATGCTGGGCGTCCGCATCGCCGCCTGGTCTGGCAGGGGTTTCCGTCGTCTGGCCCGGACGGTGATACTGACGGCCCGGTTGGATCGCTTGCAGCTGTGATTCACGAAAGTCGCGGTTGCGTTTCCTTTTCCGTGTCGTCGAACGTGCGGGAAGCGGTAACCGCGTCTTCCGGGTAAATCCAGTTAGTGCGGTCCGGTTGCCCCCTCCATCTAAACTGGGGAGGGCGGCCGGAATGGCTGGTCCGACGCCGCCGACCGTGCCTGGCCCGAATTCCGGCGCGGTTGATTTCCCCCTCCTCCGAGCTACCATGAACCCATGTTCGATATGCATGGCGGCCATGCTCCGTCGTCGCCCGACCCACAGGCGGGTCCCGCGGATACCGCTGGGCCGCGCAGGGGCAGCTGGTCCGGACCTTCCCTCCGACCCACCGGTTCCAGACCGTCTGGGTTCAGTTCGCCGGCGCCACGGCGGCCGTTGTCCCGATCAGCGGCGCGCCCCTCCCGCCCGATCGCCGCCGCTCAGATGCCCGTCACCGCGACGGAAGAGCCGGGCGCGGTGTCTCTGGACGCGGTGTCTTCTGCCGCGGGGCCTGAAGGTGGACCGTTGAGGTGGCTCGCCCAGGCGGATACCGCCCTGGAGGCCATGCCGGCCGGGCTGGCGGGCTGCGCCGAGGAAGCGGCGTTTGACCTGGTGGTGGAGCTTGTCCGGCTGGCCTCCCGTCTGCAGGGCTTGACGATCCGGGCGCAGGTCCACCTGGCCAGGCTTCGGCCGGCGCCTTCCGACGACGGCGACGAGAGCGGTGGGCCCTATTCGGAGTTCCTCGCCGCCGAGCTGGGTCAGTCGCCCCGCACCGCTTCCGGCCGGCTCGCGCGGGCCTGGGATATCGCCCATCAGGTGCCCGACGCGCTCGACGCGTTGACGTCGGGCCAGCTGGACTACCCTCGGCTGCTCGCGCTGCACGACGTCACCCAGGCGCTGTCCGACGGGCAACGAGCCACCGTCGAGGCGCAGATGCTGGCCGGCGGCCGGTTGAAGTCGCCGTCGCAGTGGCGCCGCAAGCTGCACCGGATGGTCGCTCGGATCGATCCGGACGCCGCCGCGCGGCGGCGCAAGGAAGCGCACGCTCAGCGTGGCGTCGCCGTACAGGCTCTTGAAGACGGCATGGGTCTGCTGTCGGCGACGTTGGCGGCCCACGACGCACACGCGATCTTCGAGCGGATCGACCGGATCGCGAAAGCCGATGCCCGTGCCGACGGCGACAGGCGGCCGATCGACGCCCGGCGCGCGGACGTTCTCGCTGCGTTGCTGTTGGGTAACCGCCGCGAGTTGGTGAAGGTCGAGATTCAGGTCATCGCTGCCGTCGGCACCCTCGCTGGGCTGGACGACAACCCCGCCGAACTCGTCGGCCATGGCCCGATCCCGGCCACGGTCGGCCGGATGCTGGCCGCTGACGCGAACTGGCGCCGTGTCCTGACCGACCCGGACACCGGCACTGTCCTGGACCTCGGACACCGGCGGATTCCGACCCCGGCGCTTGCCCGGCTCATCCGACATCGGGACACCCGATGTGTCTTTCCCGGCTGCGGAATGCCCGCTACCTGCTGCGATATCGATCATACGGTCGCTCACGCCACGGGCGGTCGAACCGCACTCGACAACCTTGGCCTGTTGTGTCGCCATCACCATTCGGCCAAACAGGGTCGGGGGTGTCATTTCTCGCGTTCGTGCAGGCGGGGGTCGCAGGTCGTCTCGGCCGTTGCGGCCGACTGGCGTGATTCCAGAGCAGTCACGGCCTGCGACCAGTCACGAAGCGCATCCCGACTCTCTAAACCCAGCCGGCAGATTAGACCGGGCGCCGGAGGACGACGGCGGAACCGATCACGAGACACTCCCGATGGACGCCGCCGCGGGAGAATCTCGCGCAGCATGGGGCCGGCGCAGCTTCGCGGAAAAGACAGGCGGCCCACCGGTCGGGAGACCGGTGGGCCGCCGTGTGGTCACGGCTTCAGGGACACTGTTCGAGCAGGCTGATGGTTCGGAACGCGGCACAAAAGCTGGCGCCGCTGACCTGCCAGCCGGAACCGGTGCGGACCATGGTGTCGGTCACGTAGTCCGATATGCGGCCCGGGCTGATCGGGTGCTTCGGCTCGGTGAAGGTCAGTTCGGTCTCGATCGTGGCGTGGGTCGCGTCGACGCTTGCCGGCTGGCTGACGGTAATCTTCAGCGTCGCGGCGAAGCCGGGATAGTCGGTGAGGATCTTCCGGCGGGTGGCGAGCAGTGCCTGCCCGTCCTGGACGGCGGCGACCCACTGGTCGTCCGGGGTGGTCGGGGTGAACGCGGCCGCGACGACGGCGCGGATCGCTGCCGTGTCGGCCTCGCCGACCGCGCCGGGCCGGGTGCCGGGGCGCAGCCCGGCGGCGATCGCGCGCACCTCGGCCCAGTCGACGGGGACGACGTCGCTGACGATGACGCCGAGCGTCGGGCCGTGCGGGCCGGCCTGCCAGTAGAGGGCGCCCTGATAGCGGGCGTTGGTACCGTCGCCGCCGGGCAGCGGGGGCTCGCTGGCCAGGGCTCTCGGATCGCTGGGGGTGACGCCGTCGCCGACCTGGAGGGCGGGCTGGCCGGCGACCGTGGTGCCGGTCGCAGCGGGGAAGTAGGCTCGTAGGTTGTCGACGGTGTAGCCGTCGGCGTCGGGCAGCCAGTCGACGGTGACGGTGATCATGGCGGTCTGCCCGCCGTCGGGGCGCACGAACGCGCTGTTGTAGGTCCAGGACTGGTTGCTGATCCAGCCGTCCGGGCCCTGCGGGACCGGCCCCCGAGCGGCGAACGCCGGGGTGGCGAAGCCGTGGTCATCGCCGACGTGGACGCTGCCCGCGGGTAGCCAGTTGGTCGTCAGGCCGCCGTAGGCCCACGGGAGGGGGGGCCGCGCGGGGTCGACGGTCCGGGCGGGGGTGATCGTGAAGCCGGTGCGCAGGCCGACGGGGATCGCGAAACCGGCGACGATCACAGCAACGACGGCGGCGACCGCGGCGAGCCGGCCACGGGAGCGGTGCCGGCGGGCGCGCGCGTGGACGGCCGGGCCGAACGTCGGCGGGATGCCGCCCGGCGGCGGGTCGGTGCGCAGGGCACGCAGGTGGGCGAGCAGGTCGGTGTCGTCGATCCGGTTCACCAGTTCTCCCCCTCGGCAGTGACGGCGACAGACTTAGAGCGCCCGTTGGTCAGGATGTCGGCGGTCGGCGTCGCCACGGCCTGCGGGCGCGGGGCATAGGGGCCTAGGCCGGCGAGGTGCTCGCTGCTGCGGAGCCGCAACAGGCCGCGGTGAGCCTGGGCGCGGACGGTGCCGATCGAGCAGCCGAGCACGGCGGCGACGTCGCCTTCGGGCAGGTCGTCGACGTAGCGGAGCACGATGACGGCTCGTTGCTTCGGCGGGAGGGCGCGCAGGGCGCGGATCAGGCCGTCGCGGACGGTTAGCCGGTCGGCGTGATCCGTGCCCGCCTCGGCCGGATCGACGGTCCACGCGCCGTCGACGAGCAGCGGCACCTCGGTGACCCGGGCGCGCAGCCGTCGCCATCGGGACGTGGCCCCGTTGACCAGGGCTCGGCGGACGTAGGCCTCGGGCTGGTCGTCGGCGATCCTGGGCCAGTGCCGCAGCACCTTCTCAAACGCGGACTGCAGCAGGTCCTCACCAGCGGCCCGGTCGCCACCTGACAGCAGCACAGCGGTCAGGAGAAGCCGGCCGGCCGCCTCTCCCATGAACGCCTCGAATGATCGTTTGTCATCCGCACGCACCCTCGCCTCCGGTCTCTGTGTTTCCTGGCTCGCGTCGCTCGCGGGTCCCATTCCGCCGTCCGAAACGCGCCCAGGCCGTCCCACTATGAGCACCGGCGAGTGTGGGTGCGGTTTGCCGGGCGGCTGTCCGGCGCCCACACCCTCGCCATCCGGTTGGCCGAGGCTGGCAACCACGCCGCCGCCCGAGCACTGGCCGAGGACACCCTCACCCGCCGCCGCCGGATCCTCGGCGACAACCACCCGAACCCCCAGGTCAACGTCCGGTGCTGCGCTGGCAAACGATCAGAAGTAGGACTCCCCGACCTCAGGCCGGCAAGAACGTGCAGGTCAGCGTCATATGTCGATCTTCACAAATGTGACCCTTGACCAGGGTCGAGGGTGTCATTTCCTGCAGTCGTGCAGAGGTGGGCCGTGGTCGCGGGTCCGCCGTCGTGGGTAATGGGCGCGACGGGCACGGCGAGCGTCGGGATGATGCGGGCGTGGATGACTGGCCGGACCAACCTCCGTCGCCGCGGCTTGTCGCCGCCTGGTGGGTCCTGGGCACAGTGCCGGTGGAGCCGATCCCGCTGTGGGCGGCGCACTGGCTGGTCGCTGGCTACGACGGCGAAGCCCTTGCCGAGCTCGCGGGGCTCAGCGGACGCGACCTTGGCGCCGTTCACGACCTGCTCGAAGCAGCCCTGGGCGACTGCGGCTTGGACCGGTCCGATCTCGACACCGCGGAGCGCGGCCGGAAATGCGCGACCGCCATGACCACCTTTACCACCATCGCCGAACTACACGTCCAGGGACGCGCGACCGAGCAATGGGTCCTCGACAAGATCCACGAGATGGCCGATAACGACAGGATGGTCGACCCCTACCCTGATGAGGCAGTCACCAGCCTGCCACTGGGTCGGCTTTACCTCCTCGCCGACGAATGGAAGTTCCCGCGACTCCCAGCCGATGATCAAATTCGGGCGGTCGTTCAGCAGGCGTGCCGCGAGCAATTCCATGCGGCATTCGGCGCCAACACGGCGCCCTCCAGGCGCGGCATGACGGCTTGATGGGGGCGAACCAGGTGCTGACCGCGTCGACCTTGACGCAGTCGTGGGAGCGGCGGTGGCCCGAGTGTCCTCCGGTCGCGCACTGGCTGCGCGACCGATACCCGGACCGATGGGTGAGGTTCCACAGCCTTCCCGAGTCGAAGCGGTACCCCACCGACGAGACCGAGTACGCCATCGTGCTTCGCCGGCACTACACCGTGCTGTCGGCGCTCGCTCCAGGGCCCGACCTCCTGGTCGTGACCAGCGAGTGGACAGAGAACGTGGAACCCGGTTCTCCGGTCTGGCCGACACGCTCGCAGATCGCCCCGAGGGCGTGGCACTGGCGAACCGTGCTGGAGGAGCCGGACGAAGCCCCCGAGTGGCGTAGCTACACCCAGCTCTATGCCGAGGTGATGCCCTGGCGGCAGGGCGCGATCGACGCCGTGCTGAGGGCTGTCGCAAACGACGAACTCGCAAATGTGATCCTCGCGCCGATCGACCTCGGGTGGCTGTATCACCCCTACGACGGCGGCGCCGACGTCATCCTCCCAACACGAGAGCGACGAGACGCCCTGAAGGTGCAATACCGAGCCTGGCTATCCAGGCACTCGCTTGGGCTTTGAAATCTCAACCGGTAGACGAGCGCGGGTGGCGGTGGACGGGCAGGAACGATTTTGTAAGGAAGGGCGTCCGAGCAGAGACGCTTGATCCGCCAGCGGTCGGGAGATCGACCCAGGCCTCAGCAACTAGGCAGAATATCCATGTGCCCCGCCGGGTTGGCTGGTGTTGACGGTGAACGGTGATGAGCCTGCCGCCAGCCGTGGCCACCGATGGCAGTCGATGATCTGGTGGGATTTTCGGAGCTGGGACTCCGAAAATCCCACCAGATCATGAACGGCCCGGCGATCGGGCGGATCCTGGGTGCCGTTGGCGCGCTGCTCCGATTTCCCCACCAGCCGATCACACGGAGAAGTCACTCCGCAGTTCTGTGACGGCGAACGCTCCGGCCCGACGCGCCAGCCGCTCGGTGATCTCGGTTTGTGCCCTGCCGTGGTTGCCTGCGGGGCCAGATCGCGACCACCCGAGTGCACAAACAGCGATCAAGCCGCGGGCCCCACCGTCGGGGGCCGCAGGCGGGAGCTCGCGCGTCCCGGTCCTCTGCGCCACGCCACAAATGAAGGCCTTGACCATCGAGGTGGCTGGACGCTGGACCAGCCAGAATCAGGCGTCTTCATCTGGACGAGTCCCGCCGGCCGGACGTATCGGGTCGACACCAATACAAACGAGGAAGAGGGCCTACTTTCCACCGAAGACAGAAATAGTGGTGCCATCATCTATGCAGACATGCCCTCGACCGTGCGCAGGGTCAACGGTGAACGGCGGTCGACCGATGGAGATTCGTGTCCATTCTAAAATCATCGGAGATCCATGTCGCGGTCACAGTCGGTCGCACCCAAACTATGGTCTTACCCGCTGACAAGAATGCTCGGTCACCTGTGGTGCCGCGCCGACTCGCGTGGCAGGCGTATTTTCTGTCGTGCCAACAAATGCGGGCTAACTTTGTGCCGCGCGGCTGTCACCCCGCGTAAACACCCAGCCACCGCTCTGCGCGGCGATGCTTGTCGTCGTCGCCCGATTCGCACGCCACAGCAAGCAGTCGTGCCCGCAGCTCAGGCGACAGTCGAGTGATGTCCCGCGCCTGATGGGTGCGGCTCTTCCAGCTGCAGAGATGCCGCACGGCACCGGCCACAATTCGAGCGTCGGTGGGAAAAAGCTGCAGGGCCTCAACGAGATCACCGATCGGCGTATCGCTGAGAGCGGATGCCGGCAGCGCTTCGTGTACCGGGTAGCCGGAACAGCGTCCCGTCCCTGAGCCGTACCAGATCAGCAGGGCGGCAGCTCGTTCGACCCGGTCTGGGATGGCCTCCGCGAGACGCCGGCCGACCAGGCTGCACACGCTCCGTGGAAGGACTCCACTGGAGCCACTGGCGGCCACCGCCAGATCCACAAGGTCACGTACGGCGGCGGGCGCCGCGGTCTTCCAGCGTTCCTGAGCGAGTTGTGCCTCCTGACGTGCGCGTTGCCGCTTCGCCGCCCGCGCCAGCGGATCGACAACGCCGTGGTCGGCGAGCCAGTGCAACACCCGGCCACCGTCACGCAGCCGGACGTCGCCATCCCATCCCTGCCAGCGCAGCGAGGCGCCGTGATGAAAACCCACGACGGCGATACGCCAACCGCTCCCGTCGAAGAACTCGAAAGCAAGCTCCCCGGCACACATGCAGTACCCGTCGGTGGTCTGATCTACAGCCAGGGCACCACGGAGCAAGCGCAGTGCCGCCGGATCGGCCATGTCCAGCACGACACGGTCACCCAGCACCCGATCCCGGAAACACCACCCTCGGTTACCCGCACCCGGACGATGCCTCGTAGCACCTCGTCAAGCGCGTCCACTGAGGTCACCTTGACATCTTCCGACACTCGCAAGGGTCCTGTGGACGGAGCCGATCTCACTGCCGTTGCTCATCCCGGTGGCTCCCGGCGATACCTCACACCGCTGGCTTCGCTGGGCCGCCACCTGACCGGCCACAAGGTCGGCGACACGACCAGATGAAGGTGGGCGTGTTCTCGATGGTGCGTTTCGCCCGGGCGCAGTCGACCTCGGTGATCTCGTCGTCGACCCAGAAAGGCGGGTGTCCGGCCGGCCAGGCGATCAGCGTGTGAGCGTCCGACGCGGCCTGTCGCGTTCGTCGTCGGCTGACGGGCGACGGGTCAGCCGAGGACGCCGGTGGTGCCGTCGGTGAGCTCGCGCAGGATGTCGGCGTGGCCCGCGTGGCGGGCGGTCTCCTCGATCATGTGGACGTAGATCCAGCGCACCGACACCTCGCCCGCGTCCGGGTGCGGCACGACGTCGTCCAGCGCGAACCCGGCCGCCGCCGCGCGGGACGCGGCGCAGGCCCGGTCGTAGTCCTTCAGCAGCGTGTCCAGCAGGTCGGTGTCGGTAAGTTCCCACGAGTTCTCGGGCAGGTCCGGGTCCTCGCCCGTCAGCCGGTGGAACCAGTTGCGCTCCACCGTGGTCAGGTGCCGCACCAGGCCCGCGAGCGTGGTGGCCGACGGTACGAGCCGCCGGCTGGCCTCCTGGTCGCCGACGCCCAGCGCCTTGTGCGCGACGACGTCCCGGTAGAAGTCCAGGAACGCCTCCAGGATCTCGCGTTCCCCGGCGGTGTTCGCGTGCATCACCCGCAGGGCCGGTGGGCGCGGAAGCGACTCCATGCCAAGGACCGTACCCCGCTGGTTTCTCGGTCCGGCACGTCGTCCCGCGGCCCCGCTGGCCATCGCGCCGGGCCGGAACACCGAGGACCAGCGCGCGACGGGCTCGTCCTGCGACGGCGCGCCATGCGACGGCTCCCCGCGACCGCCGTTACAGCTGTCCGCGCAGCTCGCGCTTGAGGATTTTGCCCGAGGGGTTGCGGGGGAGGGCGTCGATGAAGGTGACCGCCTTCGGCACCTTGAACTTCGCGAGGCTGCCGCGGCAGTGCTCGACGAGCTCGTCCGCGGTCACCGAAACACCCGGCCTGGGAGCGACGAAGGCGACCGGGACCTCGCCCCACTTCTCGTCGGGGCGGCCGACGACGGCGGCCTCGAGCACCGCCGGGTGCTCGTAGAGGACGCGCTCGACCTCGGAGCCGGCGATGTTCTCCCCGCCGGAGAGGATCATGTCCTTGAGGCGGTCGACGATGAAGACGTAGCCGTCCTCGTCGCGCACGCCGATGTCGCCGGTGTGGAACCAGCCGCCGGCGAAGGCGCGGTCGGTCGCCTCGGGGTCCCGCCAGTAGCCCTTGAAGACCTTCGGCCCGCGCAGCACGATCTCGCCGGCCTCGCCGGCGGGCAGCCTCCGCCCGTCCTCGTCCCAGATGTCGAGCTCCAGGTACAGGCATTCCCGGCCGACGCTGCCGCGCTTGGCGCGGATGCTGCCGGCGTCGAGGAAGGTGTCGCCGGAGACCGTCTCGGTGAGGCCGTAGGCGTCGGCGAACCACGCCGACGGGAAGACCTTCTGGATGCGGTCGATGAGCGGGAGCGGCATCTTCTCGCCGCCGCCGATCAGCACGCGGACCGACGACAGGTCGCGTCCGTCGACGCCCGGCAGGTCGAGGACCGCGCGGACCATCGCCGGGGCCATCCACACGACGGTGATCCGTGACCGTTCGATGTCGTCGACCACGCGGGCGGCGTCGAAGGTCTGGTGAACATGGGTCGTCCCGCCCGCCGCGATGATCGACGTGGTCACCAGGTCGAGGGCGCCGACGTGGTACAGCGGGCCGCAGGCGAGGCCGATGTCCGCGGCGGTGAAGCCGAACTCGGTGATGTGGGCGTAGTTCTTCCACGCGAGGTTGGCGTGGGTGATCATCACGCCCTTGGGGCGTCCGGTCGTGCCCGAGGTGTACATGAGCCGCTGGATGTCGTCGCCGGCTGCCGGGGCGCGCTCGGCCGGCGGCGCCGAGCCGTCGGCGAGGTCGGCGAAGCGTTCCCATCCGTCGGGGGCCGCCGCCGCGATGGCGACGCGCGCCAGGGCGGGCAGCCGCTTGGTCGCGTCGGTCGCGAGCGCGACCAGCTCCTGGTCCACCACGAGCGCGCGCGCCTGGGCGTGGTCGAGGATGTACTCCAGCTCCGCCGCCGCGAGCCGCCAGTTGAGCGGCATGACGGCCGCGCCGAGATAGTTCGCCGCGAAGATCGTCGTCAGGAAGTCGACGCTGTTGTAGGCGAGCAGGGCGACGACGTCGCCCGCGCCGATCCCGCGGGCCCGCAGGCCGGCGGCCACGGCGGTCGTGCGCTCGAGGGCGTGCCGGTAGGTGACGGTGTCGCCCTCATAGACGGCGAAGGGCTTCTCCGGAGCGCGGTCCGCGTGGTGGGCGAGGACGCCGACCCAGTTCATGTCCGGAGCGCTCATCGAGCCTGCCTCCACCTAGCGATCTCGGGGACAGCGGCCTCCGGGTACGCGGAAGTAGATCATTTTCGCGCGTCCTCTGGCCTCTGGACCGGCCGGTACAAACAGCGTGACGGTAGCCGGATCTCCCGGCCGGTTCAACGGGTGCCCGCGGTGTCCCGGGCCAGGCGGGGCCCACCTGGCCCGTTCGGCCGGGAACTTCGTCGCCTTGACGCTCCAGAGGGCGTCGGGATAGCTTCATGAATCTCTGGACCGGTCGGTACAAAAGATCTAGACGCAGGGAATCTCGGCGCAAAAAGATCTATGGGTGTACCGCCGCGACCGATGTGATCGCGACCGATGTGGGAGACATGGGAAAAGCAGACGTCGACATCGTCATCGTGGGCGCGGGCATCCTCGGAATCAACCAGCTCTACCGCGCGCAGCGTGACGGGTACTCCGTGCAACTGCTCGAGCAGGGCGACGGCGTGGGCGGTACCTGGTACTGGAACCGCTACCCCGGGTGCCGCTTCGACTCCGAGAGCTACACCTACGGCTACCTCTTCTCGGAGGAGCTCTGGCATGAGTGGGAGTGGAGCGAGGAGTTCGCCGGCCAGCCGGAGACCGAGCGCTACATCAACCACGTGGTCGACCGGTTCGACCTTCGCCGCCTCATCCGATTCGGCAGCAAGGTCGACGCCGCGGAGTGGGACGAGGGCTCGCGGACCTGGACGACGCGGACCGCGGACGGGCATGTAGTCCGCTCCACCTACCTGGTCAGTACGACGGGTGTGCTCTCGGTGCCGCAGTACCCGGACGTGCCCGGGCGCGCGACGTTCGCCGGCGAGCAGTACCACACCGGCCGGTGGCCGGCGACGGCCGTCGACTTCACCGGCAAACGCGTGGCCGTGGTCGGCACCGGCTCCTCCGGGGTGCAGGTCGCGCCGGTCATCGCCGAGCAGGCGGCGTCGCTGACGCTGTACCAGCGCACGCCGACGTGGTGTACGCCGCTCAACAACCACCCGATCTCCGCCGAGCAGCAGGCCGAGCTCAAGGCGAGCTTCGAGAAGATCAGGAGCACGCTCGCCGTCTCGGTCGCGGGCTTCCTGCACGAGCCGTCGGGCCGCAAGACCTTCGATGACGCGAAGGACCAGCGCTGGGAGTTCTACGAGCGGATCTGGAACAGCCCCGGGTTCGCCAAGATGAACAGCAACTACGAAGACATGATGCTGGACCCCAAGGCGAACAAGGAGTTCTGCGACTTCATCGAGGAGAAGATCCGCGGGATCGTCGCCGACCAGGCGGTCGCGGATCTGCTCATCCCGGACCTCGGGTACGGCTCGCTGCGGCCGCCGTTCGTCACCGACTACTACGAGATGTTCAACCGGCCGAACGTCGAACTGGTCTCGACGCGCCGCCACCCGTTCGTCCGGCTCACCGAGGCCGGCATCGAGACGGCGGACGGGCTGCGCGAGTTCGACATCATCGTCTGGGCGACCGGGTTCGACTTCGCCACCGGCGCGATGCTGGGCATGGGCATCCGCGGTGTGGACGGACTGACCCTGAACGAGTACTGGGCGGACGGCCCGCGCACCTTCCTGGGCCTGATGTGCCACCGCTTCCCGAACTTCTTCTTCCCGGGTGGCCCGCACGGCGCCGCGGGCAACAACCCGCGCTATGGCGGTGATCAGGTCGACTTCGTCGCCGACCTGATCTGCCGCGCGCGCGAGCGCGGCCAGGACCGCATCGAGGTCCCGCTCGAGACCGAGGAGAGATGGGCCGCCACGATGGCGAAGGCCCTGCCGTTCTCCACCTTCGTCGAGCACGGCCAGTACTACGGGACGAACGTGGAGGGCAAGCCACGGCGTTTCCTGCTGAACCCGGCTGGCCGGCCGGCATTGCTGCGGGTGATGGAGAAGACGGTCGAGAGCGGCTACTCGGGCTTCCTTGGCTGACCGAGCCGGCTTCCTTGCCCTGCGCCCGGAGGCACCGTGCCTGTTCCTCGCACGGTGCCTCCGGGCGCGGGCTTCTCCGCTCAGACGAAGACCAGCTCACGGCTCGCGAACAGCCACGCCTCGCCGCTCGCCCGCAGGCGGTCGGTGTAGCGGCCGACGAGCTGGACCCTCCAGCCCTTCTCGGCCTTGACCAGGAAGAGCAGGTCGCTCGTCGCGCTGGCCGACTCGCCGTCGAAGTCGGTCACGTGGATGTTCAGCACGACGTGCCGCTGGGGCACCCCCGGCGTCAGCTTGGAGTACGTCGCGCGGATCGCGTCGTGGCCGTGCAGCACCTCCGAGCCGGGGAAGGACGCCGACCCGTCGGGCAGGAAGGTGGCGACGACGTCCTCGGTGCGGGCGTCGTCCACGGCCTGCGCGTACGCCGCGATGGTGTCGCTGATCCGTGCGACGGCATCGGCATAGTCGGCGCTCATGCGGCTCCTCCGGAGTAAGTTGACCGATCGGTACAAGGAAGCCTAGCGTCGCGTCCGCCCTGGTGCGGGCGCCCGCCGTGGAGAGGAAGGGTGCCACCCTGATGAGCAGGATCTCCTTCGACGGACGGGTCGCGGCGGTGACGGGTGCCGGCCGTGGCATCGGACGGGCCTACGCGGTCCTGCTGGCCCAGCTCGGGGCCAAGGTGGTCGTGAACGACCTAGGCGGCTCGTCGACGGGCGTCGGGGCCAATGCCGCGCCGGCGAACAGGGTCGTCGACGGGATCCGTGCCGCCGGTGGCACCGCGATCGCGAACTTCAGCGACGTGTCGACCGTCGAGGGCGGCCAGTCGGTCGTGGACGCCGCCATCGGCGAGTTCGGACGCATCGACGTCCTGATCAACAATGCCGGGAACATGGTGTGGGCGGGCCTTCCGGACATCGACCTCGCCAATCTCGAGGCGCACCTGGACGTGCACGTGAAGGGCTCGTTCAACACCGTGCGCGCGGCGTGGCCGCACATGGTGGAGCAGGGCTACGGGCGCATCGTGCTGACGACGTCGATCGGCATGTTCGGGCTCGCGGACAACCTCGGCTACGCGACGTCGAAGGCATCCATGATCGGCATGGCGCGAAGCATGACCGCGGCGGCCGGCAAGCAGAACATCCGGATCAACGTCATCGGCCCGAACGCGATGACCCGGCTTGCCAACAAGCCCGCGTCCAGCGCCCCCGCCGACGGCACCCCGGCCGACAGCGCCCCGGCGGACACCCCCGCGACCAGCGCCGCGTCGACGGGCGATGCGCCGGCGGACGCCGCCCCGCCCGGCAGCGCCCCGCTGACCGAGGGATTCCGCGCCGTCCCGGACCTGAGCGCGGCCGCCGTCGCCCCCATGGTCGCCTACCTGGCGCACGAGGAGTGCGGCGTCAGCGGTGAGGTGTACCTGGCGGGCGGGGGCCGATTCTCGCGGCTCTTCGTCGGTGTCACGGAGGGCTACCTCAACCCCGACCCGGCCAAGGTCGACGTCGACGACGTCGCCGCCAACTGGGCGGCCATCCAGGACGAGACCGGCTACTACGTGCCCCGCGATCCCCTGGACTGGTCGACGCACTTCCTGGCCCACTTCTACGAGTAGCGCCGTCGACTACGTCCCGCACTTCCGGACCCGCCGGGGTTCGCCCGCTCGATCCCGCGCGTGATCGCCGTTTGTGCCCCGCCGTGGTCACGATGTGGGCCTGTCCGCGACCACCGGGGCGCGCTCACAGCGATCATGGGTGGGGGGCGACCCTGGCGGCCGTCGACTAGCCGAGGGCGGCGTCGGCTCGCTGCTTCATCTCGGCGATGAAGTCGAGGTGCTGGTCGAGGGTGGTCAGCCCGTTGCGGGCGCTGGTCACGGCGACGTCGGTCGCGCCGGCGTCGCGCAGCCGCGGGAGGGCCGCCACCGTCTGCCCGAGCCAGCTGCCCGGCTCGCTCGGCAGCAGGTTGAACAACGCCCGGAAGTCCTCCGGAGCGCGGCCCTGCGCGCGCAGCAGCTCCTGGACCCGCTGCCAGGCGAGGGTGGCATCCTCGCGTAGTCCGTAGCCGAAGATGAACCCGTCGGCGAGGCGGGCCGCGCGGCGGAACGCGGCCTCGGACGAGCCGCCGAGCCAGATGGGGATCGGCCCGTTCGGTGGTGGACACAGGGCGGCGCGGTCGATCTGGTCGAACTGGCCGCTGAACTGATGGGGCTCGCCGGACCACAGCCGGCGAAGGTAGGGGATCTGCTCGTCGAGCCGGCGGCCGCGGGTGGACCAATCCGCTCCGAGCGCGTGGTACTCGACCGGGTTGTAGCCGATGCCGACGCCGAGTCGCAGCCGCCCGCCGGAGAACAGATCGACGTCGGCCGCCTGCCGGGCGACCAGGGCCGTCTGGCGCTGCGGGAGGATCAGGATCCCGGTGACGAGCTCGATCCGCCGGGTGACCGCGGCGAGGTAGCCGAAGGCGACCAGCGGGTCGTGGAACGGGTCCTTCTCGTCATAGGAGCGCTCCGGCAACGGTGGCTGCCGGTCCACGCCGTGGACGGCGCCGACGACGTGGTCGTACAGCAGCAGATGGTCGTACCCGAGCTGCTCGGCGGCCATCGCGAACTGCCGGAGCGCGTCCGGATCGCCGGCCAGCTCGTTCTGCGGGAAGGTGACGCCGAGCCTCATCCGGATAGCCTCCGTAGTCCTCACTCGGGCCCGTCGCGGTCGCCGGGGCGGCGTGTCCGAGCTCCGGCGACCCTGGTCGACGGTTCATATGATGCACCTGGCCGTGCACTATATGGTCCACGTCGAGCGGAGAGCGGTCACACGACGGTGAGCGGCACGGAGGACCAGACGCTGGCGGCGCTGGCGGACCTCGCGGCGCGCGAGGCGATTCGCCAGCAGCTGCACAACTACTGCCGCGCGATGGACCGTCGCGACGACGAGCTGGGATACGCCGTCTGGCACGAGGACGGCACAGCGGACTACGGCGCGTCGGTGTTCCAGGGCGCGGGCCGTGACTTCGTGGACCAGGTCTCGCGTAACCATCTCCGGCGCTCGGCGCACTCCCACCAGATCGCGACCGTCGGGATCGAGGTCCAGGGCGACCGCGCGGTCAGCGAGTCATACGTCACGGTGCGCCTTCGGACCGCCGTGGCCGGTGGCTTCACCGAGGAGCTCTACGTCGGCCGGTACCTGGACCGTTGGTCGCGCCGGGGCGGCCGGTGGGCGATCGACCACCGCGTCTGGGTCCTGGACTTCGACGAGCAGGACCGCCCGGCGTCGGCCCGGCTGCCCGGCGGCGGCAGCCGCGACACCGCCGACCCCTCCTACGAGCTGTTCCGCGGCCTGCGCGCCGACTCCTGAGCCGAGCCCCGTTCGAGCGCGTCGGAGGCTCCGGCGCGGGCGGTGTTGGCTGCCGCCGAAGGGGTATGCCCGCGCCCATGGCTCGGCCGACCGCGTCGTGATTCCCGCGCCGGCCGTGCTGCCAGCGGCCTGTTGACGCGAGTGTTAGAAACGGCCTATGGTCGGAACATGACCAGTGCCAGGTTCCCTGTGTTCGACGCGGACAACCACCTGTACGAGACGCGCGATGCACTCACCAAGTACCTGCCCGACAGGTACAAGGGCGCCATCGACTACGTCGACGTGAACGGCCGCACGAAGATCGTCGTGCGGGGGCAGATCTCGAACTACATTCCGAACCCGACGTTCGATGTGGTCGCGCGCCCCGGTGCCCAGGAGGAGTACTACCGCAAGGGAAATCCGGACGGTAAGAGCCGCCGGGAGATCTTCGGCGCGCCGATCAGGGCACTTCCCGCCTTCCGTGACCCGGCCGCGCGCCTGGAGCTCATGAACGAGCAGGGCGTCAACCGCACGCTGCTGTTCCCGACCCTCGCCAGCCTGGTCGAGGAGCGCATGCGCGACGACCCGGATCTGATTCACGCCGTGATCCACTCGCTCAACGAGTGGATCTACGAGACGTGGCAGTTCAACTACGAGGACCGCATCTTCACCACGCCGGTCATCACCCTGCCGATCGTGGACAAGGCCCTCGAGGAGCTGGACTGGGTGATCGAGCGCGGCGCCAAGGTCGTGCTGATCCGGCCCGCGCCCGTGCCGGGCTTCCGCGGCTCGCGGTCCTTCGGCTTCCCCGAGTTCGACCCGGTGTGGCAGAAGATCGTCGACAACAACCTGGTCGTCGGCATGCACTCGTCCGACTCGGGCTATGAGCGGTACACCAACGACTGGTACGGCAACAACAGCGAGTTCCTGCCGTTCCAGCCGCAGGCGTTCCGCATGCTGTCCGCGTGGCGCCCGATCGAGGACTCCGTGGCGGCCCTTGCCTGCCACGGCGCGCTTACCCGGTTCCCGGACCTGAAGGTCGCGGTCATCGAGAACGGCGCGGCCTGGGTGGCGCCGTTGCTGAAGGCCATGAAGGACCTCTACAAGAAGATGCCGCAGGACTTCCCGGAGAACCCGATCGAGGCCATCCGCCGCTGCATCTACATCTCCCCCTTCTGGGAGGAGAACTACGCCGAGCTCGCCGAGCTGCTCGGCGAGGAGCATGTCCTGTTCGGGTCCGACTACCCGCACCCGGAGGGCCTGGCCGAGCCGGCCAAGTACGCCGAGGACCTGCTGGCCTACATCCCCGACGAGGAGCGGGTCGCCAAGTTCATGGGCGGCAACATGGCCAAGCTCCTGGGCTACCCGGCCAGGCTCGAAAGCCCCGCCGGCGTCTGACCGCGGCGGGACCGCGCGCCTTCCGGAAGCCGAAGCCGGCTTCCGGAAGCCGGACGTCGACTGCCGGAGGCTGGAAGCTGGCTCCGGAAGACAGGGACCACCGCGCCGGGCTGGCGCCGCGTCGATGACGCGGCGCCGGCCCGGCGGTCTCCGTATGGGGCGCAGGTCGGTCCCGGCGGCGAGTGGCTCGGCCGGCTGGGGGCGATGAGTCTGGTTCGGCGATGAGGCCAGGGACGTGCCCGCCGGTCAGGACGTGCGCTGCTGGCCGAGCAGGCCGCCCTCGATCACGTGGACGGCGGCCTCCAGCGTCTCCGCCGAGCGGTGGCCACCGCCGAACACGTCCAGCAGGGCCATCGCCACGATCGCCTCGGCGTCGACGTCGCCGAAGCCGCGCGGCGCCAGGAAGTGGGCGAGCTGGCGCCGGCCCCAGTCGAGGGCCGCGGCCGCGTCGGTACCGAGCGCCGCCTCGTGCAGCGTCGCGTCGACCCAGATCCTGATGATCCCGGCCTCGGAGACCTGCGTCTCGTTGTACGTGCGCAGCCAGGCCCGCAGCGCCGCCGTCGACCAGGCCTCTCCCGACCCGGGCACGGGTGGCGTGGGAATCGCGGCGAGCGTGCTGGACAGCGGCGTCATCGCGGCCAGCACGAGCGTGCGCGCGAGGTCGGCCTTGTTGGCGAAGTAGCGGTAGAAGATGCCGTGCGACAGGCCGGCGGCCGCGGCCACGTCGTCGACGCGGGTGCCGTGGTACCCGCGCTTGACGAAGACCTCGTACCCGGCCGAGAGCAGTGCGTCGTAGGTGGCCCGCGCGGTGTCGGTGAGGGCGGAGCGCCGGGTCGGCGCCGCGCCCGCCCGGCGGTCGAAGTCGATGAACGGCGCCTCGTCGGCGCCGCGGCCGTGCGCGTTCACGCCGGGAATCAGCCCGAAGAGAGCGCGGTGGATGACGTCGGCGAGCGCGTCGTCGACCCGTGTGCGCGGGTACGCCAGCGGGGCGGCATTGCGCAGGATCTCGGCCGAGTAGAAGGTGCGGGCCGTGGCGCCCAGGAGCAGTCCGATCACCGCGTCGGCGTCGTGCGGGGCCAGCGTGGTCGAGACGAGCCTGGACCGGATCAGCGCGATGTTCGCCGCCGCCGCGTGGACGTTGAGCGCCTTGAGGCTCAACGTCTCCCTCGCCGCGCTCTCGAAGACCTGGAACACCGCGCCGAAGTGCTCGTAGATGTCCGCGTACCGTTCCACCCACTCGCGGATCGTCGTCCAGCCCGCCGCGTCGGGGGTCAGTGGCCCCATCGCCTCGACGGAGGCGCCGACCTGGCGGGCGACCTGCCCGGCCAGCTGGCGAAGCACGTCCTCCTTGCTGGAGAAGTACTGGTAGAACGCCACCCGCGAGCAGCCGGCGCGCTTGGCGAGGTCGGCGACGCTGGCGGTGTGGTAGCCGCCCTCACCGAACACCTGCAGCGCCGCCGCCACGATGCGCTGCTGGGTGAGCCGTCCACGCTGACCGACGGCGGGATTGCTGGCGAACGGGACGCGCCGGGCGATCGACTCCGGCGCGGGCACGTCCGCACCGACCGTGGGCGCCCGCTCCGCTGGCCGCTCCGCTGGCCAGCCCACCGAGCGGGTCGGATCGCTCGTCATGATCCTGTCAGTATCTCAAACCGAGCGAACGCACGGACCGCGGAACGCACGGACCGTACTGGTCACCCAGAGCACGCCGAAGTCTGGATCATGGTCGATGACCGCCGCCGACCCAGGTGGCAGATCTGGAGCGTGGTCGACGGTGGTGTTCAGGGACACCATGGTCGGCCACGATTCGTCCGGCGAATCTGGAGCGTGGGCGATGGTGGCGTCCCCGAAGTCGACCATCGGCCACGAACCCGCCCAGGAACGGCCGGGAGGCTCAGCCGGACGTGCCGACGGGGCTCGGCGCCTCGACGGGGATCGCGCCGGCGGCGGCGAGGGTGGCGCGGGCGGCCGCGTCGAAGCCGGCGGCCTCGAGGACCTCGGCGGTGTGCTCGCCGAGGCCGGGGATCGCGACCCGGACGGCGGGGCGGGGCTCGGGCCCCAGGCGCAGGGCGAACCCGGGCTGCTCGGTCAGGCCGCGCGCTCCCCAGTCGAAGGCGACCGTGCGGCCCAGCTCGCGGTCCACGGGGTCGTCGACGATGTTCGCGACGAAACCCGAACGGTCCACCCCGGCGACCAGCTCGGCCGGCACGCCGGCGGCGCGCAGCCGGGCCGCCCAGCCCGCCGCGCCGCCCTCATGGAAAGCGGCTTCGAGGATCTCCTCGGCGGGCTGGCGCTCGCCGGGCCAGGCTCGCAGCGGCGGCGGCGTCGCGGGCAGGTTCGCGAGCAGCGACCCCCGCCCCGCGGGCAGGCCGGCCGCGACCGCGTCGCGCAGGCGTCCCCATGTCTTCGCGTCCGGGACCGCGAGGGCGAACCAGCCGCCGTCGCCGGCCTGGTAGATCCGGTAGGCCGCGCCGTAGCCGGTCTGGCCGGCGTCGAGCGCCGGCCCGGCGATCACCGTGGCGCCTGTGCCGTCCGTGGCGGCTGTGCTGTCCGTGGCGGCTGTGCCGCCCGCGCCGGGGTCGGCCGGGTCGCCGGCGCCGACGACGAACGCGCCGGACTTCAGCATCAGGCCGGCCCCGAGCAGCGACGTGCTGACGGACTGCCCGCCGCCGTCACGGCGGCGCGCGTAGAGGCCCGCGAGCAGTCCGCAGGCCGCGACCCAGCCGCTCGCCGAGTCGATCGCGCCCCAGACGAGGAACGTCGGCGGCTGGCCGGCGCCCCCCTGGGAGCCCTCGACACCCGAGAGCGCCTGCATGAGGTGGTCGTTGGCCGGCAGCTTCGCGCGCGGGCCGGTCGCGCCGAAGCCGCTCGCGTGGCAGTAGACGACGTCGGGGTTCGCCGCTCGCACGGTGGCCTCGTCGTAGCCGAGCCGCTCGGCGAGCCCCACCCGCGCGTTGTGGTGGACGACGTCGCTGTCGCGGAAGAGCGCCGCGAGGACGCCCGCCGCGCCGGGCGCCTTCAGGTCGAGCGCGACGGCCCGCTTGCCGCGCTGGCCGGCGGCGAACATGGGCTCCATGTTCCGGTGAATGTCACCGGTCACCGGCTCGACCTTGACGACGTCCGCGCCGAGCTCCGCCAGCACCGCCGTCGCGACCGGCCCGGCGAGGTAGGCGGACAGGTCGAGCACCCGCACACCGGACAGCAGCCGCCCGGCACCCGCCTCGCCAGCGCCGCCGGGCGCGGGCGCGCCAGCGGCCCGGGCCGGGCCGGCCGGGCCGGCTGTGCTGGGCGGGCCGGCTTGGCCCGTTGGGATGACGCGCGCGATCGGGCCGAGGACGGTGATCCGGCCGCGGTCGGGGTCGTCGTGGCCGACGGCCAGCCCGGTGCTGCGCACGTGGTCGTCCAGGAGCGCCTCACCGGGGCGCAGCACCGGCTCGCAGCGGAAGTTGTGGCCGGCGAGGTCGGCGAGCCAGGCGGCGCGGGGACGGGTGGCGAACGCCGCGGCCCAGCGGGCGCCGCGCTCGACCATCGCGCCGCTCATCAGGTCGGCGTTGTAGCCGCGTTCGCTTGGGGGCTCGCCGAGGTACGCGAGGAACTCCTCGTACGCGCCCTTGGCGCCGAACCAGAGCTGGATGTACTCGCCGTCGGCGCACCGGTAGGCGAGACTCTCCTTGGGGCCCTGGTCCTTCCAGAGCAGCGTCGTCGTGGGGGAGGGATGCTCGACCCGGCCGATGATCATGGGGAGCAGGGCGCGCAGGCCGTCGGCGAGCGAGGTCTCCGCCCAGCCGCCGCGCCCGGTCGCGGCCCGCTCGTAGAGCCCGGCGAGCGCCCCGACCGTCGCCGTGAGCCCCGCGCCCGCGCTCGCGATCGCGAGGTCCGCGAAGGCGGGGCGGCCCGGCTGGTGGCACCGGATCTGGGTGAGCAGCCCGGTGCGGGCGGCGAGCAGCAGCTCCAGGTCGGCGAGCGCGCCGCGTGCGGAGTAGCTGGGGCGGGTGCGGACCACCACCAGGGCCGGGTTGGCGCGCGCGAGGTCCGGATAGCCCAGCCCGCGGCGCTCGATCGCCTCCTCCGCGCCGGTGAGGAACAGGACGTCGGCGGACCTGGCGAGAGCCGCGGCCGTCGCCGCCGCGCCCGCGGGGTCCGCGTCGTCGTCGACCTCGACGATCTCCTTTCCGCGGTCCCAGACGCGGGCGAACTCCACCCCGGTGTCGAGCGCCGGCCGGCGGGCCGAGCGGACCCGGGTCACCTGGGCACCGAAATCGCGCAGCATCGCACCCGGCAGGCTGCCGGCCAGGCCGGCCCCGACCACGCTGGTACCGAAGGCGACCTCGACAACCCGTATGCCGGCAAGCGGGCCCTGCCCCGTCGTCTCGGTGGTCATCCGCGTTCCTTCCGCCTCGCGGCGGCCGGCACCGGGCAGGCCGCGGATTTATCATTAATGAGTAGATACTCATCGGCCGGTACGCATGCGCGCAACAGGCGACCTGCCCTTCGCCTGCGCGCCCGCAACCGGAAGCGGCCGTGGGCGGCCGTGGGCGATGGCTCGGTGCGCGGCGGAGGTGTCCACCGCGGTTGCCTCGGCCCTCGTATCGGTGACATGCTGCTGCCGCGAATATGGCTTGGCTGCCGCTGTGGCCGGTGGTCGGTGCCCCGGGGCGGATGGAGGCGTTCAGACGTGGCGGAACTCGGCTTAGCGGGCGCTACGGCGGACCGCGGGATCTACTACGACCCCTACGACGTGGAGATCGACAGCGACCCGTACCCCGTGTGGAGGCGGATGCGGGACGAGGCCCCGCTCTACCGCAACGACAGGCACGGCTTCTACGCGCTGAGCCGGTGGGATGACGTCGACGAGGCGCTCGTCGACCACCGGACCTACATCTCCGGCAAGGGCTCGGTCCTCGAAATGATCAAATCGGGGTCGCCGATACCGCCGGGCATGGTCCTGGCCGAGGACCCGCCGCTCCACGACCTGCACCGCGCGTTGCTGTCGCGGGTGTTCACGCCGAAGCGGATGGCCGCGCTGGAGCCCCGGGTGCGCGAGCTGACCGTGCGCACGCTGGACCAGTTCGTCGGCGCCGGCGGGTTCGACTTCGTCGCCGACCTGGGCGCGCTCGTCCCGATGCGGGTGATCGGCATGCTGCTAGGCATCCCGGAGAGCGACCAGGAGGCGCTGCGCGACCGGAGCAACGCCCGCCACCACATCACTCAGGGCGAGGTCCCGAAGCTGTCCGACCTGGGCGCGTCGATGGCGGACTTCGCGGAGTACGTCGACTGGCGGGTCGACCACCCCTCGGACGACCTGATGACCACGCTGCTCACCGTCGAGTTCCGCGACGAGACGGGGACGACCCGCCGGCTGACCCGCACCGAGATCCTCCTCTACATCGCGCTGCTGGCCGGCGCCGGCAACGAGACCACCCGCCGGCTGATCGGCTGGACGGGGCAGCTGCTGGCCGACCACCCGGACCAGCGCCGGGCGATCGTCGCCGGCGCGTCCACCGTCGACCAGGCGATCGAGGAGATCCTGCGCTACGAGTCGCCGTCGCCGGTACAGGCGCGGGTGCTGTCCCGTGACGTCGACCTGCATGGCCAGACCGTGCCGGAAGGCAGCATCATGCTGCTGCTCAACGCCTCGGCCAACCGGGACGAGCGGCGCTTCCCCGACCCGGATACGTTCGACATCGGCCGGGAGGCGGAGCGGCACCTCGCCTTCGGCCGCGGGATCCACTTCTGCATGGGCTCGTCGCTGGCCCGCACCGAGGGCCGCGTCGTGCTCGAGGAAGTGCTCAGGCGCTGGACCGACTGGGACGTCGACTACGACAACGCGGTCCTCGATCACACGTCCACGACGCGCGGTTGGATGCGTCTGCCGATCCGCACGGTGTAGGAGGGTTATATGCGCTTCATCCTGCATTACCCGGAGACCAACGGGACCAGCCGCGACATGCTCCACGCCGGGCCGCTGGACGAGGTCGCCGCCGCCGCCGAGAAGGCCGGCTTCGACGCGATCTCGCTCACCGAACATCCGGTGCCCGGCGCCAGGTGGCTGGAGACGGGCGGGCACCAGAGCCTCGACCCGTTCGTCGCGCTCGGCTTCGCGGCGGCGGCGACCACCCGGCTGCGACTGATGACGAACCTGGTCGTCGCGCCCTACCACAACCCCTTCACGCTGGCGAAGGCTGCCGCGACCGTCGACAAGCTCTCCGGCGGCAGGTTGATCCTCGGCATGGGGACCGGCTACCAGAAGTCCGAGTTCTTCGCCCTCGGCGTCGACCTGGCGGAAAGGGCCGCCCTGTTCGACGAGGCGCTCGACGTTCTGCCACTGCACTGGCGCGGCGAGCCGTTCAGCTACAAGGGCCTGCACTTCGACGCCCGCGACGTCATCGCCCGGCCGAAGCCGGTCCAGGACCCGATCCCGATCTGGGTCGGCGGCAACTCGGGCCGTGCCCGGCGCCGTGCCGCCGAGAAGGCGCAGGGCTGGCTGCCGATGATGGCCAGCCCCCAGGTGGCCCAGACCGCCCAGACGATGGCGATCACCTCGCGGGAGCAGCTCGCCACCCTGATCCAGGGGGTCAAGGACGCGGCCGTCGCGGCGGGGCGCCCCGGCCCGCTCGACTTCACGTCCTCCTACAACGACGCCACGTTCACCGAGGCGCCGACGGCGGACGCCGACCGGCACCGCGAGCAGTGGGCGGAGCTGGAGAAGATCGGGGTGACCTGGTTGGTGATCTCCTGCCACTCCACCTCGCGCGAGCAGACCTTCGACTTCATCGAATCCTTCGGTGGGACGTACCTGTCCTGACCGTGACCGGCCCCATCGCGTCGTCCGGACGGCGGCTGCGTCTGGCGGAGCGCTGTGGTTGCATCGCCGCGGGACATCTTGCGCTGACATCCAGGGAGAAAGCCATGCCGAAGGCGTATGTCGTGTTCACCGAGGCGATCAATGACCCGGATGGGATGGCCGAGTACGGGAAGCTCGCGGGGGCCTCGTTCGCGGGTGTCGCCGCGCGGCCGCTCGCCGTCGGACCGGCCACCGAGGTTCTCGAGGGCGAGTGGCACGGCGACCAGACGGTCATCCTCGAGTTCGACTCGGTCGAGGAGGCCAAGGCCTGGTACACGTCCGAGGCCTATGCCAAGGCGATCCCGCTGCGCCAGGCCGCCGCGGACTGCAACGCGGCGATCATCACCGGGTTCTGAGACGTAGAGCCGCCGCTGAGACGACGAAGAGCGCCGACGGGCGGCCCGGCCCTGGGCGTCGGGCTGGGCGACCCTGGTGGTCCGGCGGTCTGGTGGTTCGGTGGTCTGGCCGATGACGACGAACGGGCGGTGGTGGGCCTGAGCCCACCACCGCCCGTCGACGCGTCGGCGTCCTACTCGACGGTGATGGCGCGCTCGGGGCAGTGGCCCGCGACGTTGCGGACCTCCGCCTCGAGATCCGCCGGCACCTCTTCCACCAGGACCTCGCCGTAGCCGTCGTCGCTGATGCCGAACACCGCCGGGCACTCCGCCGCGCAGACGCCGTGCCCACGGCAGATGTCCTCGTCGATGAAGACCTTCATCATGCCTCGCTCGGGTTCTCCGCCGGGGTGAACTCCAGGCTCAGATACCCGAGGCCGCGCAGGATAAAGGTCGGGAGGTACCGGTACTTGCGGGCGTCCGCGGGGCCGTGGACGGCCTCGTCGACGCGGATGTCGCTGGTGCGGGCCAGCAGCCGCTCGATCGCGACCCGGGCCTCGGCGCGGGCGAGCGGGGCGCCGGGGCAGGTGTGGATGCCGCGGCCGAACGCGATGTGGTGGCGGGAGTTCGGCCGGTTGATGTCGAACTTGTCCGCGTCCTCGAAGTGCCGCGGGTCGCGGTTGGCCGCGCCGTTGACCACCATCAGCGTGGCGCCGGCGGGGATGTCGACGCCGCCCACCGTCGTCGGCACCTTGGCGAGCCGGAAGTCGCCCTTGATCGGGCTCTCCGTCCGCAGCGTCTCCTCGAGGAAGTTCGAGATCAGGCCGGGCTCGGCGCGCAGCCTGGCCTGCAGCTCGGGGTCCTCGGCGATCAGCTTGCCCGCGGTGCTGACGAGGCGGACGGTGGTCTCCTGGCCGGCCGAGAACAGGTTCGCCGCGACCCGCACGGCGTCCATCACCTCGGGCGTCGACCCGTCGGGGAACGTCGCCTGCGCGAGCCCGGTGAGCACGTCGCCGCGGGGTTCCTTGCGGCGGTCCTCGATGTAGACCTTGAACTTCTCGTAGAGGAACTCCAGCGGGGAGTGCGAGAGCGACTCGCCGCTGGTGCCGCCGATGGTGCCGCTGGCGGCCCGGTTCAGGTGGTCGACGAACTCGGCGTGGTCCTCCTCCGGGACACCGAGCAGGTCGGCGATGACCAGGAGGGCCAGTGGCCCGGCGAAGTCGCCGATGAACTCGCCCTTGCCGCCCTCCAGAAGGCTGTCGAGGAGCCGGTCGGTGATGACACCCATCCACTCCTCGTTCTCGCGGAGGCGCTTAGGAGTGATCATCTTCATCAGTAGCGCGCGATGGTCGGTGTGCAGCGGCGGGTCCATCGTCGGCAGCTGGTCGAAGAACGGGAGCGAGTCGCGATGCTGCGCGATCAGCTCGGCGACGTCGTCGCGACCCTCGATTGGTACCGGGAATCCCGGGAACGGGCCGGTCACCGAGGTGCACGATGAGAAGTTCTCGCTGTCCTGCAGGACCTCGATGCCTTCGTCGTAGCCGGTGACCATCACGACGTTGTGGTGCGGCTCCCGGTGCACGGGGCACTTGGACCGAAGCTCGTCGAAGTACGGGTACGGGTCCTCGACAAGCTCCTTGCCGAGGAAGAAGTCCAACGACTCGAGGTCGTTCGCCACCTGAAGGCTCCCTTCAACACCGCGACGCCGGCCGGGCGCGGGACCTGTTTCTCCGCCGTCGGAGGGGGCAACGGCGTTGAAAAGTGCTGAGAGCAGCATTCTCGGCTAACGGAAGCTGCTATCCCAACCTACCGTACGACGCCCGCGCGGCAGGCGTGTCCGGGGACGCGTCCGGGACCGAGATGACCACGGCCGGCCGGCCTGGCACCGTCCGGCCGTGGTCTGGCGCCGCGCTGGTTACCGGCTGGCGGCGACCGAGATCGACTTGGAGTCGAGGAAGCCCTCGATGCCCTCCTTGCCCAGCTCGCGGCCGATGCCGGAGGCCTTCACGCCGCCGAACGGCGCCGCCGGGTCCATGCTGTAGGCCTCGTTGACGCCGAAGGTGCCGCTGCGCACCCGCCGGGCGACCCCGAGGCCGCGCTCGACGTCCGCCGTCCACACCGAGCCGGACAGGCCGTACTCGGTCGCGTCGGCGATCCGGACCGCCTCGGCCTCGTCGGTGTAGGGGATGACGGACAGGACCGGGCCGAAGATCTCCTCCTGCGCGATGCGCATGGAGTTGTCGACGTCGGCGAACAGGGTCGGCCGGATGTACCAGCCACGGTCGACGCCGGCGGGCAGGTCGGCGCCGCCGGCGACGAGCCGGGCGCCCTCCTTCTGGCCGAGCTCGATGTAGCCGCGGACCCGCTCCTGCTGGCGCTGGGCGACCAGCGGGCCGACCGCGGTGGCGGGGTCGGTCGGGTCGCCGGTGGGCAGCGAGGAGACCATGGTGGCGAGCGCGTCGACGTACTCGGCGTAGCGCGACCGGGGGACCAGCACCCGGGTCTGGGCGACGCAGGCCTGGCCGCTGTTCATCAGGCCGGCGACCTCGACGCCCTTGGCCATCGCCGCCGGGTCGGCGTCGTCGAGCACGACGGCGGCGGACTTGCCGCCCAGCTCCAGGCCGACCCGCTTGAGGTTCGCCCCGCAGGCGGCGGCGACCTTGCGGCCGGCGGCGGTGGAGCCGGTGAACGAGACCTTGTCGATCCCCGGGTGCGAGACCAGGTACTCGCCGATCTCCCGCCCGGCGGGCAGGATGCTCACGACACCCGGCGGGATGTCGGCCCGCTCCAGCAGGCCGGCGAGCCAGTACGCGTCCAGCGGCGTCTCCGGCGACGGCTTCAGCACGACCGAGCAGCCGGCGAGCAGCGCGGGGATCAGCTTGCCGATCGTCAGGTGCATAGGCATGTTCCACGGGACGATCGCGCCGACGACGCCGACCGGCTCCTTGCGCACCAGGATGTCCTGGCCGTAGAAGCCGGGACGCGTCTCCTCCCAGACGAGGTTCTCGGCGATGCCCGCGAAGGCGTTCATCATGAACATCGGGATGGCGACGTGCCCGACCTTGGCGAAGCTGATCGGCGCGCCCATCTCGGCGGTGATCAGGCTGGCGAGCTCGGCGCGGCCCGGCTTGTAGAGCGCCGCGAGCCGGCGGATGGCCGCGACCCGCTCCGCCGGGTCCAGGCGGGGCCAGGGGCCCTCGTCGAACGCCGTCCGCGCGGCGGCCACCGCCTTGTCGACGTCGGCCGGGGTCGGCTCGGCGATCGTGGCGATGACCTCCTCGGTGGCCGGGGAGATGACGTCGAACGTGTCCGGGCCACTCGGCGCGACCCACTCGCCGCCGATGAACAGACGATCCTGAACCTGCATGGTTCCTCCGGTTACCCTTCGCTTCCTGCTGCCGGTCGCGCGGTAGGGCGCCTTACTACTGCCTTCTTGCACTGTGCGTCGGGTTGGCCTGAAGCGGCGGTTGCGCTCGGGTCGGGTTGCCTGGCGGCCCTGGGCTGAGGGGCGGGTTGGTTCCGGTGGTCTAGACCTCGTCGACGAGTCCGGCGAGCGACGCCCGGTGCAGCACGTTGGCGGCCAGGCGCATGTGGGCGGCGTCGACGAGCCGGCCGTCGCGCCCGATCGCGCCGACCCCGTCGCGCTCGGAGGCGCGGTAGACCTCGATCGAGTCGCGGGCCTCGGCGATCTGCGCCGCCGTGGGGGCGAAGACCTCGTTCGCGATGGGCACCTGGGACGGGTGGATCGCCCACTTGCCGTCGTAGCCGAGCAGGCTCGCGTGCGTCGCGGCCCGGCGGTAGCCGTCGGGGTCCTTGTACGCGGGGTAGGGCGCGTCGATCGCGTCGATGCCGGCGCCACGGGCCGCCGCGAGCACCTGCACGCGGGCGAAGTGCCAGAAGTCGCCGGGGTAGTCGCCGAGCGGGTCGAAGTTGCCGTTCACCCGGGCGTGCAGCGACGCCGACAGGTCACCGGCGCCGAAGATGATGGCCTCCAGCCGGGGGCTGGCCTTGGCGATCTCGGCCGCGTTCGACAGGCCCTCGGCCTCCTCGATGAGCACCTCGAGGCCGATCCGCCGGCGCAGGCCGAGCTTGGTCTCCAGCTGGGTGAGCAGGACGTCGACCCACCAGACGTCGCGGGCCGAGCGCGCCTTGGGCACGATCAGGACGTCGACGGCCTCGCGGGCACCGGTGACGATCTCGATGATGTCGTCGTGACACCACTCGGTGTCCAGTCCGTTGACGCGGACGGCGCGGACCGTGTGGCCCCAGTCCTGGCCAATGAGCGCCTTGACGGCGATGCCTCGGGCGGACGCCTTCGCGGCCGGCGCGCAGGCGTCCTCCAGGTCGAGGAAGACCAGGTCGGCCCCGGACGAGCCGGCCTTCATGCACATCTTCTCGCTGCTGGCCGGCGTCGCCAGCTCCGAGCGGCGGGCGCGCGGTTCGCGCACGGGTCCTCCTGTGATCCTGGCCGGCCGGGTCGGGCTGCCCGCCGGTCGGCGCTGAAGGCTACTTACCGGCGAGCTGGGCGGCGATCGGCGCGAAGCTCTCGAGCTGGTCGGACTGGATGGTCACGTAGTTGATGCCGAAGGCCTCGCGGCGCGCGAGCAGCTGGTCGGCCACCTCGTCGGGGGTGCCGACGAGCACGTTCGGATGCGCGGCGGTCACGTCCGGCGTGGTCTTCATCCACCCGGCCAGCTTCTCGAACACCGCCGCCTTGTCCGTGGTGATCTCGGAGAAATACGGTGAGCCCTCGATGTCGAGCTCGCCCACGCGCTCGGGCGCGGCCGACCGGACGTAGTCGACCCGGCGGGCGAGCTCCTCGGCCGGGGTCAGCCCCGCGTCGTTGACGGCGGTGAAGTGCACGTTGGAGATGCTGACGATGTCCGCCTCGCGGGCGGCGAACGAGAGCACACGCTTCTTGGCGCCGCCGATCATGATCGGCGGGCGCGGCTGCTGCACGGGCGCCGGCAGGCCGCGGTAGCCGGAGACGTTGACGTGGTCGCCCTTGATCTCGATCGGCTCGCCGGACCAGTGGGCCTTGGCCAGGGCGACGACCTCGACGAGCTTGTCGATGCGCCGCGGCGCCGGGGCGAAGGTGAGGCCCATGGCCTCGTACTCGGCCCCGTTCCAACCCGCCCCGATGCCGAACTCGAGCCGGCCGTCGGACAGCAGGTCGATCGTCGCCGCCTCCTTCACCAGCGCGGCCGGCACGTGGTAGTCGACGCAGAAGACCCGGCAGCCGACCCGCAGGGAGGTGGTCACCGCGGCGGCGGCGGTCATCGCGGCGATCGGGGCCAGGTGCTGCGGCGGCATGCTCGCCGCCCGCGCCACGGGGCCGGGGCCCAGGTAGTGGTCGGCCACGAAGAGCGTCGAGTACCCGAGGTCCTCCGCCTTCCGGGCCAGGTCGCGCCACGCGGTACCAGACGCTGCCTTGGTGCCCTGGACGGCGAAGCGGAACGGACGGACCATTGGCATGCCCTGATTATACGATGCTCGCAGGACTATAGGACGCCCTACGATTTGTGGTAACGTCGCTCTCGCCAGCGTACGCTGATCGTTCTCATCAAGACGAGCAGATCATTCTCGTCTGAGAGACGACCGTTCTTCTGGAGGGCGTGATGACGGGAGCCCCGCCCTCGTGGCGCGCCCGCCCGGGCGCCGTGGTCCGCCTCCGCGACCGGCCCGGGTGGTGCCGGAAGAGTGGAGGGCGTCCCCGCGCCTCACCCTGATCCGGCCGGTAACCCGATCTTCGATCTCGCCCGCCCGTCTCGTCAGAAGGTCCACGGCATGCATGCGCTCGACGGAGTCAAGGTCCTCGATCTCGGCACCTTCCTGGCCGGCCCGTTCTGCGCCACGGTGCTGGGTGAGTTCGGCGCCGAGGTCGTCAAGGTCGAGCGCCCCGGCGTCGGCGACCACCTGCGCCGGTTCGGCAGTGACACGGAGTGTGGCGACACGCTCGTCTGGCTGTCGGAGGCACGCAACAAGCGGTCGGTGACGATCAATTTCGCCGACCCGCGCGGCCGGGAGCTGCTCCGCGAGCTGATCGCCTGGGCCGACATCGTCATCGAGAACTTCCGGCCTGGCGTCATGGAGAAGCTGGGTCTGGACTTCCCGGCGATCCAGGAGATCAACCCCGCCGCGATCCTGCTGCGGGTGTCCGCCTACGGGCAGTCGGGCCCGCTGCGGGACCTGCCGGGCTTCGCCCGCATCGCGCACGCGTTCTCGGGCCTGGCCTATCTCGCCGGCGAGCCGGACGGCATCCCGGTGACGCCCGGCTCCACCTCGCTCGCCGACTACATGTCTGGCATGTACGGCGTCATCGGGGTGCTGATGGCGCTGCGAGCCAGGGAGACCACCGGGCGCGGCCAGGTCGTCGACATCGCGCTGTTCGAGACGATCTTCCGGGCGCTGGACGAATTGGCGCCGGCCTACCAGAAGAACGGCTATGTCCGGGAGCGGATGGGCGCTGACACGGTGAACGTCGTGCCGCACAGCCACTACCGGACCGCCGACGGCCACTTCGTGGCGATCGCCTGCTCGCACGACGACATGTTCGCGAGGCTGGCGCGGGCGATGGGCCGGCCGGAGCTGTCCGCCCCCGACGTCTTCGGGCCGAAGCAGAACCGGCTGGCGGCCCGCGACGTGGTCAACAAGCTGGTTACCGACTGGGTCGGCTCCCTGTCGTGCGACGAGGTCGTGGCCCGCTGCCGGGCGGCCGAGGTGCCGGCCGGCAAGCTTTACTCGATCGCCGACATCTTCGACGACGAGCAGTACCAGCACCGCGGGACGATCACGGTGGAGGAGTCCCGGATCGGACCGCTCGCGGTGCCGGGAGTGATTCCGGCGCTGTCCGAGACCCCGGGCGAGATCCGCTGGCTCGGCCCGGAGCTCGGCGAGCACACCGACGCGGTGCTCGGCCAGATCCTCGGCCGCTCGGCCGACGAGATCGCCCAGCTGCGCGCGGACGGCGTCGTCTGATGGCTCCCGCCACGTCTCGGCTGCTTCAACCTGACGCCGTCGCGTCGCGTCGTTCACGCGCCGTCCCCGTCAGATCCACATCCACATTCTGATCATCACAGCATCGCAGCTCGCAGCACCGCTGATCGGTGCCGGAGTCCATCCGGTCCGAGATCATCCCTGGAGGGGGTGGAGAAATGTCCAGCATCGAGAAACTGGCGACGGGCCGGGCCAAGTACACGCTGGATTACCCGGAGCTTGGTACCGGGCCAGTCAGCTACGAGGACTCGATCTCAGAGGAGTTCTACCAGGCTGAGCATGAGGCGATCTTCAGGCGGACCTGGCTGAAGGTCGGCCGGGTCGAGCAGCTGCCGCGCAACGGCACCTTCTTCACCCGCGAGTTCAAGGGCCTTGGCTCGATCGTGATCAGCCGGCACACCGACGGCGAGATCTACGCGCTGCACAACGTCTGCGCGCACCGCGGCAACAAGGTCGTGTGGCAGGAGCACCCGGGCGAGGAGTCCAAGGGCTCCGCCCGCCAGTTCCAGTGCAAGTACCACGGCTGGCGCTACGGGCTCGACGGCAAGTGCAGCTACGTCACGAAGCGCGACCAGTTCTTCGACTCACTGCCCGAGGACGGGCTGGGAATGCCGCAGCTGCGCTGCGAGGTGCTGGCCGGGTTCATCTTCGTGAACTTCAGCCAGGACGCCCCGACGCTGCGGGACTTCCTCGGCGAGAAGCTGGTCACCGAGCTCGAGGCGTGGCCGTTCGAGAAGTTCACCAACCACTGGGGCTTCAAGACCCTCATCAAGGGCAACTGGAAGATCGGGATCGACGCCCTGTTGGAGTGGTACCACCCGGCGTACGTTCACGGGCGGTTCCTCAACGCCGACATGTCGAAGGCGGAGAAGCTCGTCCCGCCGATGGACTCGTACCACTACGACCTGTTCGCCCCGCACATGCTGACCTCGGTGCCCGGCCCGCCGCCGCTGAAGAAGCGGACGCGGTCCGTCGGCCCGGCCCAGCGCGACCAGGACTGGGTCTACCGGCTGTTCCGCGGTGGCATCTTCGGCCCGGACGACCTGCCGGAGGACATCGACTACCTGACCCCGGAGCGCAACCCGGGCAACGTCCAGTACTGGAGCAACGACCAGTACTGGCTGTTCCCGAACCTGTCGATCCAGCTGTGGCACCGCGGGTACTACATCACCTACCAGTACATCCCGGAGTCGGTCGGCACGCACTCGTACGAGGTCGACATCTACTTCCCGGAGCCGAAGAACGTCACCGAGCGGCTCGGCCAGGAACTGGTGGTCGACAGCACGATCGAGTTCGCGATGCAGGACACGAACACGGTGGAGGCGACCTGGTCGGCGCTGAACAACCGCGCGCTGGGCACGTTCCACCTGTCCGACATGGAGCTGATGATTCGCCAGTTCCACCACGTCGTCCGGGAAGCCGTCGCCGCTTACCAGGCCGGTAAAGAGAAGTAGAAGGAGCCCACGAGATGAGCACCACGACGGGCACCTTGCCCGAGAAGTTCGGCGTCCTCGAGCCCTGGGTCGAGGACTGGGCGCTGGCGTCGCGGCCCGAGCGGTATGCGAAGCGGCTGACGAAGACCATCGACGAGCTGGGCGAGTTCTACGACGCGATCGCGCCGCTCGCCGAGGAGGCGATCGCCTACCTCGACTCGTTCGACGTGAACGACCTGCCCGAGGCGGAGACCCGGCTGCTGCACCTGCTCTACTCGATGATCATGGTCTCGTATCCGGTGAACATCTTCAAGCAGCCTCGCATCCCGGACTCCGGAGCGGCGTTCTTCAACGCCACCGTCGAACCCGCCATCTGAGCGGGCCAGGGGCGAACGCGCGATGAGTGTCACCAGGACGCAGATCACGCCGACCACCGGCGTCGAGATCGTCGGGCTGACCGGCGGCGCGCTGCTCGATCCGGCGGTCGCCGCGGACACGCTCGCGGCCCTCGACGAGCGGGGCGTCGTGATCTTCCGGGAGGCGAACGTCACCGACGACGAGCTGGTGGCGCTCAGCCGCCTGCTCGGCGACGTCGTGCCGCCGGCGCGCGGCGCGGTCGAGGGGCACCCGGAGGTTCAGGCGATCACCCGTGACGCGTCGAAGAGCAAGATGGCGGCGTACCGCGAGGCGACGTTCTGGTGGCACTTCGACGGCGCGACCGACACCGTGCCGGACAAGTGCACGCTGCTGACCGCGCGGGAGATCTCCCATGACGACGACGGCGACACCGAGTTCGCCAACGTCTACGCCGCCTACGACGCCCTCCCCGACGACGAGAAGGCGGGGCTCGCGGGGGTGCGGGTGGTGCACAGCTTCGCGGCGTCGCAGCTGCGCGTCTACCCAAGCCCCTCGGAACGGGAGCGGGCGTCCTGGGACCGGATCCCGTCCCGGGAACACCCGCTCGTCTGGCACCGGCGCAGCGGCCGGCGGTCGCTGCTGCTCGGCGCGACCGCCGGCGAGGTGGTCGGCCGGCCGGCCGACGAGGGGGAGTCGCTGCTCGACCGGCTGCTCACCTGGGCGGCACAGCCCCAGTTTGTGGTACGCCACAAGTGGCGGCGAGGCGACCTCGTCATCTGGGACAACACGGGGATGTTGCACCGGGCGCTGCCCTACGGCGAGACCTCCAGCCGGCTGATGCACCGCACGTCGATCGCCGGCGACGAGGCCATCTCCTAGTCGCCGTCGCCGCACATCCGGACGGGTGCCCGCGGGCGACCGGCCGCCGCGCGGCGGCCGGTCGCCCGCGGGCACTCGGTTCACGGGCTGACCAGGGCACATTCAGGACCAAAGGAGGTTCGGCACAGTGACCGAGCAGCGGACGGCGCTTGTGACCGGCAGTGGGTCGGGCATCGGGCGGGCCATCGCCCATCGGCTCGCCGCGGACGGCTTCGCGGTCGCCATCCTGGACCTCAACGCCGACGCGGCCAAGAAGGTCGCCGAGGAGATCGGTGAGGCGGGGAACGAGGCCGTCGCCTTCGGCGGGGTCGACGTGTCGAGCCGCGAGCAGGTGAACGCGGCCGTCGAGAGCATCCGGGCCTCGATGGGTCCGGTCCTCGCGCTGGTGAACAACGCGGGCATCACCGGCTTCCGGGAGTTCCTGAAGATCAGTGACGCGTCCTGGGACAAGACCATCGCGGTCAACCTGTCCGGGCCCTTCTACCTCACCCAGGCGGTGCTGCCCGACATGATCGCGGCGCACTGGGGCCGGATCGTGAACATCTCGTCGTCGAGCGCCCAGGGCGGCCAGCAGTACATGACGCACTACGTCGCCTCGAAGGCCGGCCTCATCGGCATGACGAAGGCGCTCGCGCTGGAGTTCGGCCCCGAGGGGATCACCGTCAACACGATCCCGCCGGGCTTCGTCGACACGCCCATGCTGCGCGAGTCGGAGCGGCGCGGCATGTTGGGCGGGGGCGTCGACGACCACGCCGAGAAGACCCCGGTCCGCCGGGCGGGTAAGCCGGAGGACATCGCGGCGGCCACCTCGTTCCTGTGCCGCGACGAGGCCAGCTACATCACCGGCCAGATCATCGGCGTCAACGGCGGCCGCAACACCTAGGACGCCGTCCCCGGCTTCGGCTGGGTCGCGGTCGTCGGCCGCTGGGGCAGTCGGTGCTGGGGCAGTCGGTAAGGACATCGGCGTCCACTGGAGGTTGTCGTGGGAAGGCTGGACGGCAAGGTCGCGATCGTCACGGGTGCCGGGTCCGGGATCGGGAAGGCGTCCGCGCTGCTGTTCGCGGCCGAGGGCGCCAAGGTCGTGTGCGCGGACCTGAACGGCTCCGAGAAGGACACGGCCGCGCAGATCGGCGCGGGCGCGGTGGCGGTGGCGGTGGACGTGGCCGTGGCCGCCGAGGTCCAGAACATGGTCGAGACGGCGGAGCGCGAGTTCGGCCGGCTCGACGTGCTGTTCAACAACGCCGGCATCTCCGGCCCGTTCGGGCCGATCCACGAGCTCGACGAGGAGACGCTCGACCGCCTCCTCGCGGTGAACATCAAGGGCGTCTTCCTCGGCATCAAGTACGCCGTCCCCGTGATGCTGCGGACCGGCGGTGGCTCGATCATCAACACGGCGTCGAACGCCGGGATGGTCGGCTGGAAGGGCAAGGGCGGCTACTCGGCGGCCAAGGGCGGCGTCGTGCTGCTCACCAAGTCGGCGGCCCTCGACTACGCGAAGTCCGGCATCCGGGTCAACGCGGTCTGCCCGGGCATGACCTGGACCGGCATGGCCGCCGCCCAGGCCGGTCCCACGCCGCCCGCGGACATCAAGGTGCCGAACCCGATGGCCCGGTTCGCCAGTCCGGAGGAGCTCGCCGCGGCGGCGCTCTTCCTGGCCAGTGACGAGTCCTCGTTCATGACCGGCGTGGCCATGCCGGTCGACGGCGGCTACGTCGCGCGCTGACGACGACGTTGACTGTTGAGCCTTGCATCACCACTGTGGGCGCCGTGCCTCGCCGGTCCGATAGGGCTGGATGGGGAAGGTTCCTTTACCAAGGAGGTTCGCGGTAGTGACCGAGCGACGGACAGCGGTCGTCACCGGCGGCGGGTCGGGCATCGGGCGGGCGATCTCGCTGCGGCTCGCCGAGGACGGCCTCGCGGTCGCCGTCCTCGACCTGAACGCCGAGGCAGCCGAGCAGGTGGCCGAGGAGGCGCGCAAGAACGGCGGGGAGGCGATCGCCCTCGGCAGCGTCGACGTGTCGAGCCGTGAGCAGGTGAACGCGGCGATGGACCGCGCCCGCGAGGCATACGGCCCGGTGCTGGTGCTCGTCAACAACGCAGGCCTCACCGCCAGCAACAAGTTCCTGAAGATCAGCGATGACCTGTGGGACAAGATGCTCAAGGTGAACCTGAGCGGGCCGTTCTACTGCTGCCAGGCGGTCGTGCCCGACATGACCGCGGCGGGCTGGGGCCGGATCGTGAACATCTCGTCTTCCAGCGCCCAGGGCGGCCAGGCGTTCATGGTGCACTACGTGTCGTCCAAGGCCGGGCTGATCGGCTTCACCAAGGCGCTGGCCCTGGAGCTGGGGCCCAGCGGCATCACCGTGAACACGATCCCGCCCGGTTTCGTCGACACCCCGATGCTGCGCAGGTCCGAGGAGAAGGGCTACCTCGGCACCTCGGTCGAGGAGCACGCCACCAGGGTCCCGGTCCGCCGGGCGGGTAAGCCGGAGGACATCGCGGCGGCCACCTCGTTCCTGTGCCGCGACGAGGCCAGCTACATCACCGGCCAGATCATCGGCGTCAACGGCGGCCGCAACACCTAGGCCGGCGGCCGGCCGCTGGCCGCCGCGAGCCTCCGTCGGCCTCGGTCGGCCGGTCCAGGAATGCCCGACCGGTCGCGTATTTCGGCATTGCCCGGAAACGGCGGCGCAGCACGGCAGAATCGGGTCAAGAGGCGGACGGCCGTCGGCCCGGGACTGGGGGTGGCCTGTGCCGACCAAGGGGCCGACCGTCTTAACCACGCACGGAACCGTCAGCGGCGCCATCACCGACACCGGGATCCACGTCTTCAAGGGGATTCCGTACGCGGCCCCGATCGGCGGCCCGGCCCGGTTCGCGGCGCCGGCGGAGCCGGAACCCTGGGAAGGGACCCGGGAGGCGACCCACTTCGGCCCCGGCGTGCCCCAGCCGGCGTTCGTCGGCGCGCCGGACCCGTTGTGGCGGCCCGGCGACGGCGACGACTGCCTCACCGTCAACGTGTGGACGCCCGACCCGGGCGGCGCCGGCCTGCCGGTGCTGGTCTGGCTCTACGGCGGCGCGTTCATCATCGGCTCGACGGCCCAGCCCGGCTACGACGGGGCGACGCTCGCCGGCGCCGGGACCGTCGTCGTGAGCCTCAACTACCGCGTCGGCCTCGAGGGCTTCGGCCGGCTGCCCGGCCGGCCGGACAACCGCTGGCTTCTCGACCAGCTGGCCGCGCTGCGCTGGGTCCAGGACAACGTCGCCCGGTTCGGCGGCGACCCGGGCAACGTCACGATCTTCGGCCAGTCGGCCGGCGCCACGGCGGTCGCCTGCCTGACCGCGGCGGACGCCGGGCGCGGCCTGTTCCGCCGGGCGATCGCGCAGAGCGTCGCCGGCGTCGTGCTGACCCAGGATGAGGCGACGGCGGTCACGGAACGCATCGCCGCGACGCTGGGCGTGCCGGCGACGGCGGAGGGACTCGCCGGGGTGGCGCCGGAGGCCATCCACGTCGCCCAGGCCGTCCCCGGCGAGGTCACGCCGTACGCGCCGATCCTCGACGGGGAGCTGGTGCTGGGCCTGCCGTGGGAACGGTTACGCGTCGAGGTCGACCTGCTGGTCGGCTTCACGTGCGACGAGTTCCGGTTCTTCACCCTGCTGGAAGGCCTGAAGGAGGCCGATCCGGCCGCGACCGCCGAACGCGCCGGTCTGCCCGCCACCGCCGTGGCCGACTACCGCGCCGTCCACCCCGGCATCTCGGACCTCGACCTGCACACGCTGATCATGTCGGACCGCACGTTCCGGATGCCGTCGCTGTGGTGCGCCCGCCGCCACCCCGGCCGCGCGTTCGGCTACGAGTTCACCTGGCCGTCGCCGGCGTTCGGCGGGGTGCTCGGCTCCTGCCACGCCGTGGACGTCCCGCTGACCTTCGGCAACCTCGCCGGTGGGATGGCCGACCTGCTGCTCGGCGTGCCCACGCCGGCGGAGGCCGTGGTGCTCTCGAAGGAGATCCGCAGGGCCTGGGTCGCCTTCGCCACCGACGGCGACCCGGGCTGGCCCGAGTTCGGCTCCGCCGGCCCGGCCGGCCTCGCCCGCCGTTTCGACGTCCCGACCTCCCTCATCACCGACCCAGAAGCGGCCTCCCGCAGTATCTGGGAACCAGTCCTCGGCTGACCCCTTAAACCAAGCCACGCCCCGCGGCCCCGGCTCCCGCCATCTCCGCGCACCATCTTTTTCCTTTTCGCCGTCCAGCCGACCCTCCGAGCCGACCGCTGGGCGGGCGGCGACGACGGAATCAAGATCAGTCAGACGTTTCGCGCCGCCGGTGCCGCGCGGCGTCTGACTGATCTGCGCGGCACTCCGGCCGAGGTGGCGTCTGACTGATCTGCCCGCCGCACCGGCCGGGGCGGCGTCCGCGCGGCCTGCTCGCCGCCCCGGCCGACGACCGAGCCTGCCCGTTGGTGGGGCTGGCCCGGCCGTCAGCCAGGTCCGGCTGTCGTCATTTCTTGGCGCGGTACTGGACCTGGATCTCGGTGAAGCCGGCGAGGCCCCAGGGGCCGTTCTCGACGCCGAGGCCGCTCCACTTGAACCCGCCGAAGGGCTGGTGCGGGCCGAGGGCGACGTGGGTGTTGACCCAGGCGGTGCCGCAGTCGAGTTGTTCGGCGACCCCGGCGGCCCGGTCGGGGTCGGCCGACCAGACCGAGCCTGAGAGGCCGTACATGGTGGCGTTGGCGCGGGCGACGACCTCGTCGACGTCGCGGTAGGAGATCACCGGGAGCGCCGGGCCGAACTGCTCCTCGTCGACGATGCGGGTGCCCTCGGCGGCGCCGGTCAGGACGGTCGGTGCGAAGAAGTAGCCGGGGCCGTCGATCGGTGCGCCGCCGGTGGCCGCCTTCGCGCCGCCGGCGAGCGCGTCGGCGACGAGGCCGGACACCCGCTCGAACTGGGGTCGGTTCTGGACCGGGCCGAGTTCGGAGGCCGGGTCCATGCCGTCGCCGACCTTGACCCGCGCGACGCGGGCCGCCAGCGCGTCGACGACGTCGTCGTACAGGGACTCGGGGACGTAGAGGCGCTTGATGGCCGAGCAGACCTGGCCGTTGTTGTCGAAGGCGCCACGGAAGAGCTTCTCGGTGATGACGGCCGGGTCGGCGTCGTCGAGCACGATCGCGGCGTCGTTGCCGCCGAGTTCGAGGGTGACCCTTTTGAGGTCGGGGGCGGCGGCGGTGGCGATGTGCTTGCCGGTGGCGACGGACCCGGTGAAGCTGATCTTGCGGGGGGTGGGGTGGGCGGTCATCCACCTGCCGAGTTCGTCGCCGCCGGAGACGACGTTCAGGACGCCCGGGGGGAGGACCTCGGCGAGGATCTCGCCCATCAGCAGGGTGCTGCGGGGCGTGAACGGTGAGGGCTTGAGGACCATCGTGTTGCCGGCGAGCAGCGCGGGGCCGATCTTCCACGCCGACAGCACGATCGGGAAGTTCCACGGGGTGATCGCGGCGACGACGCCGACGGGGCGGCGGACGACCTCGGCGTAGGCGCGGGCGTCGTCCTGGATGACCTCGCGGCCGACCTCCAGGTCGGCGAAGTACTTCAGCCACATGCTGGCGGCGAACGGCTCCATCTTCGCGGCCTTCAGCGGCTTGCCCTGCTCGGCGGTGAGGACCGGGCCGATCCGGTCCGCGGCCGCGGCGAGCCGTGCCGAGGCCTCCCGCAGTGCGGTGCGGCGGGCGGTCTCGTCCTTGCGCCAGTCGGGGAAGGCCTTGGCGGCGGCGTCGAACGCCTCGTCGAGCTGCTCGCGGGAGCAGTCGGGCGCGTCGGCGTGGACCGCGCCGGTCGCGGGGTTGACGACGCCGAAGGTCGACGGGGCGGCCCGGCGCTCCCCGCCGATGATCATTGAAACATCGGACATGAGTTCCTCCGCATCTGGCACTGGAGCGCCGGCCCGTGCCACTGAAACTGTGTTGAAATCTGACTAACGTGCGCGCTGGTCGTGCGTCAACCGACGAGCGGCACCGCCGGCGTCCGGCACAAGCTTCGGCTTCCTCGGAGGGGCTCGAGGTCTGACACGGCGAGGGAGTGCGCATGGGATGGGACTTCGAGACGGACGCCGATTTCCAGGCGGAGCTCGACTGGATCGACGAGTTCGTGCGCCAGGAGGTGCAGCCGGTCGATCTGGTGGTCACGAACGCGCGGGACCTACGTGATCCGCTACGCCGGGAACTGATCCCGCCGCTTCAGGAGAAGGTACGCGAACGTGGCCTTTGGGCCTGCCATCTCGGCCCGGCGCTGGGCGGCCCGGGATACGGGCAGCTCAAGCTGGCGCTCATGCACGAGATCCTGGGCCGGTCGCACGCCGCGCCGGTGGTGTTCGGCTGCCAGGCGCCCGACTCGGGCAACGCGGAGGTCCTCGCCCGCTACGGCACCGACGAGCTCAGGAAGCGCTACCTCGAGCCGCTCGTCGCGGGCGAGATCATGTCCTCCTTCTCGATGACCGAGCCGGGCGGCGGCAGCGACCCGACCCAGTTCGTCACCCGGGCCGAGCTCGACGGTGACCAGTGGGTGATCAACGGCGAGAAGTGGTTCTCCAGCCACGCCCGCTACGCGTCGTTCCTCATCGTGCTCGCGGTCACCGATCCCGACGCGGCACCGCACCGCCGCCAGTCGATGTTCGTCGTCCCGGCTGAGACCGCGGGAGTCACGATCCTGCGCAACGTCGGCGTCGCGGGCCACGAGGAGATGGAAGGGGCGCACGCGTACATCCGCTACCAGGACGTGCGGGTGCCGGCCGACCATCTGCTCGGCGAGCGCGGGCAGGGCTTCGCCGTCGCGCAGACCCGGCTCGGCGGCGGCCGCGTCCACCACGCGATGCGGACCGTCGGGCTGGTGCGCGAGGCGTTCGCGATGATGTGCGAGCGGGCGCTGAGCCGGTTCACCAAGGGGGAGCCGCTCGCCCGCAAGCAGCTCGTGCAGGCGATGATCGCCGACTCGTGGATCGAGATCGAGCAGTTCCGGTTGCTCGTGCTGCGCACCGCCTGGCGGATCGACCGCTACGACGACTACGACCGCGTGCGCGCCGACATTCACGCGGTGAAGGCTGCGATGCCGAAGGTCCTGCACGACGTCGCCGCGCGGGCGGTGCAGATCCATGGCTCGCTGGGAATCTCCAACGAGATGCCGTTCGGCGCCTGGGTGCTGGAAAGCTTCCAGATGGGGCTCGCCGACGGCCCGACGGAGGTCCACCGGACCGCGCTCGCGCGTACGTTGCTGGCGCAGTTCGAGCCGGCCGCGGGCCCCTTCCCGTCGGGGCACCTGCCGGCGCGCCGGGCCGCCGCGCGCGAACGGTTCGCCGAGCAGATCGAGCGGGCCGTCCACGGTGACTGAACCGCCCGCGCCGGGGATCCCGCCCGCGCCCGGGATCCCACCCGAGGTCGCCCCCGTCCGCCCCGGCCAGGAGCTGGACTGGGCCGGGATCCGGGACTACCTGGCTCCGCGGCTCGGCGTCGACGAGCCGATGGAGGTGGCGCAGTTCCCGAACGGCTCGGCCAACCTCACCTACCTCGTCCGGTTCGGCGACCGGCGTTTCGTCCTGCGGCGCCCGCCGTTCGGCGTCCTGGCGCCGGGAGCGCACGACATGCGCCGGGAGCACCGGGTGCTCTCCCGGCTGTGGCGGGTCTACGACCGCGCGCCGCGCGCATTCCTGTTCTGCGACGACCCGGACGTCGCCGGCAGCGACTTTCTTGTCTCCGAGTACCGTCCCGGCACCGTGGTGTGGGGCGTGATCCCGCCCGAGCTGGGTGGGCGCGCCGGGGCGCACCAACTGGGGCTCGCGACCGTCGACGCGCTCGCGGACCTGCACGCGGTCGACCCCGCCGGCTGCGACCTGGACCGGCTCGGACGTCCGGACGGTTTTCTCGAGCGGCAGCTGGCCGGCTGGCGCGACCGCTGGGGGCGGGTCGCGACATGGGCCGATCCGGCGCACGACGCCGCGATGACGCGGACCGCCGACCTGCTGTCCCGCCACCTGCCGGCCAGCCAGGCCGCGGCGCTCGTGCACAACGACTTCAAAGTCAACAACTGCCAGTTCCGGCCCGGGCACCCCGAGCGGGTCGCGTCCGTCTTCGACTGGGACATGGCGACGCTCGCCGACCCGCTGGTCGACCTGGGCACCCTGCTGAACTACTGGCCCGACCCGGCCGACACGGACGACGACCACGCCATCCACGACCCGGGCATGGACACGCTCGGCCTGCCTACCCGCGCCGAGGTCATCGACCGTTACGCCGCGCGCAGCGACCTCGACCTGGCCGCCGTCGCCTGGTATGAGGCGTTCGCCTGCTGGCGGGTCGCCGTCATCCGCCAGCAGCTCTACGCCCGCTATGCCCGCGGCGAGTCGACGGATGAACGTATGGCGTCCCGCGGCGAAACCGTCAGAATGCTCGCCCGCCGCGCCCTGCGGATCCTGACCGAAAACCGGCCCGCCTGAAGGTGCCGCATTGATGGATGCGTCGCGATTGGTACGGCCTAACGGCGGAGATCCACGCCGAGGTGGGCTCCTCGGCCGGAAAGCGGGGCCACCGGCGGGATCGAACTCCGTGTCCGTCCTGGTGAGCCGGCGTCGCGGGGTTCAGACCTCCCGCGGCGTCTTGGGCGTAGCGAATGGGACTGTCCGGGCCGTTGCCGATGGACGACAGTTTTGGGCGCCGCCCGCGCGATCGCCCAGGTCATCCGTCGCGCCGCACGCGGAGGGTAGGCGCGATGTGTCACGAGGTGAGACGCCGGGCGTGTGGGGCGACGTCCTCTTTGAAATGTTGTCGTGACGTAGTTCGGCCGGCGGGATTAGAAATGCGGTGTGACGCACCACCCACCAGGCCTCGCCGCCGCCGCCTGGAGGGATCTCCGTCGCCGACTATGCTCCGATTTGGTCGAGGTAAATACCAATTATAATCACGGTGGCGAGGGTTTCGGCTGTGCGCGATCTGTACTGGGACCCATTTGACAAGGCGATCGACGTCGACCCGTATCCGGTCTGGCGTCGACTGCGCGACGAGGCGCCCGTTTACCGCAACGACCGGCTCGACTTCTACGCGCTGTCACGGCACGAGGATGTCGACGCCGCCCACCGCGACCCGGCGACCTTCAGCTCCGTCTACGGCACGGTGCTGGAGATCATGAGTTCGGAGCCGATGGACACCGGATTCATGATCTTCAAGGACCCGCCGGCGCACACCGCGATCCGGCTGTTGGTCTCCCGGGCCTTCACCCCGCGGCGCATCGCCGAGCTGGAGCCCTACATCCGGTCGGTGTCCGCAGAGCTGCTCGACCCGCACCTCGGCTCCGCCGGCTTCGACTACGTCCAGGAGTTCTCGGCCCAGCTGCCGTCGAGGGTCATGTCCGAGCTGCTCGGCGTCGAGGAGGCCGACCGCGAGGAGATTCGTCGGACGATCGACCAGGCGTTTCACATCGACGAGAACAAGGGCATCGTCAACGACATCTCGTTCGGCGCCCAGATCAAGCTGTACGACTACTTCGGCGACGCGATCGAGTCCCGCCGTGCGAACCCACGCGACGACATGATGACCGCCCTGGTCGAGGCCGAGATGCGCACCGAGGACGGCGGCACCCGCCGGCTGACCAGCGAGGAGGCGACGGACTTCGCCTGCCTGCTCGTCAGCACCGGGACCGAGACCGTCGCCCGGCTGGTCGGCTGGGCCGGCCTCATCCTCGCCGAGAACCCGGAGGCGCGCGCGGACCTCGCCGAGGACCCGGGACTGATCCCGAACGCCGTCGAGGAGCTGCTGCGCTACGCCGCGCCGTCGGCGGTGCAGGGCCGCACCGCCCTGCGCGACGTCGAGCTGCACGGCGTGACGATCCCGGCGAAGTCCAAGGTGCTGCTGCTGACCGCGTCCGCCGGCCGCGACGAACGCAGGTTCCCCGACCCAGACCGGTTCGACATCCGCCGCAAGGTCGACGGCCACGTCTCCCTCGGCCATGGCATCCACTTCTGCCTCGGCGCGGCGCTTGCCCGGATGGAGACGCGCGTCGCGCTGGAGGAGACGCTGCGCCGCTTCCCGAAGTGGGAGATCGACCGGGGTGGCGTCGAGATGCTGCACACCAGCACAGTCCGCGGCCACAAGCACCTGCCCATCACCCTGTAGACGCCGTACGGCCGTGGTCACCCGTCTCGCGCGACCGGCTCTGCCTACGCTCGCCACGACGGGCGCAGGCAGAGCCGGGGAGAACGCCGCGTACGACCCGGGAAGACGGGGTCATGCAGCCGCCACTCGTATCCGTGAGTCGTCCGCGGCAAGTGCTGTGATGTCACGGGGATCGCTCGTCATTATCACCACTGAGCCGGCGCCCGCGACACGTTGCGCGGTCGCCACCACCATGGCGTCCACTGCCGTGCCGCCACCGGCGAGCAACCTGCCGGCCTCCCGCGCGAGCGGTTCGTCGAGCGGATGGACATCGCTGACGGACTTCAACACGCGGTTGACGGCGGTATCTCGCCGCTGATTGCCGCGGACGAGCTCGGTGATGACGGGAGCGGGAACCCAGACCTGAGACTGCTCACGCAGAGCGGCGGCGAGCATCGTTCGCGCCGTCTTGTCGAGCCGGGACAACGCGATCACCGCACCGGTGTCGAGCACGAACGGGATACCGAGTGGGCCGCTGGGTGGACGCCGCCTCGTCACGGCCGGAACCACCGACGCGCCTCCTCGATGTCCTCCTCTGGGACAGGGCCAGCTTCCTCGTCTGAGGCAGCGAGGAACTCAGCCAGCCGATCGTGCTGCAGCCGCTGCCGCAGAGCGGCGTTGATGTAGGCGGAAAGCTCCCTCGGCCCGACCCGCTCGCGGGCCTCCTGCACCAGGTCTGAGTCGAGCGTGAGCGACACCTTGGTCACCGGCACGGCTCCAATCCTACTTGGAAGGCGATAGCAGGGCCGTCCATTTCGCTGCGCGGCGACGGCAGGCGGCACCTGCGCCGTTTCTCCTTCGGCGGCCCGAGTCGGCGTATAGGTCGTCGCATGTCCGGCTGGACTGTCGGGTGCGTCCCTGCTGGCTGCGACAGTAGTGACCCGCTCGAACCTGGTCAACATCGGCCTGGGTGCCCACCCTCTCGAACACCGCACTGGTCCGGAGCCTGTCACCGGCCGGCCATCGGATCGTTCGCGGGCTCGGGATTCCCGATGCCGGTTCCCGAAGATCTGGCGGAGACGGTGAGCCTGGCAGAGAAGACCGGCTGGCGCATCCACGCTCCGGCGTGACGCGGCGGAACTCGGCGGTCGTCATCATGTGCGCCTGGCTTCGGGCCGGTCACGGATCCCTCGCCGACGGGTTCCGTCCGGGACAATGATCGCCATCGAGTGGCACGTCTGCTCGTCCGCCGTCGTGGTGAAACCGAATTGGCGAATTCCCGCGCGCCGTCATTCTCGCGGGCCGTCGTTTCGTGGATCGTCCGCGTACCGCGTCCTAGAATCGGCTCATGACCGCGATGACCGCGCCGGTGGGTCACCTGACCTGGCCGGAGCGCATGGACGAGCTGGCCGCCGCGCATCCAGAACTCATTGCCCTGACGACCACGGCTTTAGGTGGCGAGACCCTGACATGGGGTGAGCTCGCGCGGCGAGGCAATCTGGTGGCCGCCCGGCTGAACGGATTTGGGATACAGCCCGGGGACGTCGTCTGCGTCGAGCTGCCCAATCGCTGCGCGCACGTCGTCTGCACTCTCGGCGCCTGGCGACTGGGCGCGACCGTGCTGCCGTTACGCCCTGGCCTGCCGGGGCCCGAGCGCCGGCGGCTGCTCGAGTTGGCCGGCCCGGCCGTGGTCGTGGTGGACGGTCGACCCGCCGCTGACCAGGAGGTGGCCGCCGACGAGCTGATGGGCGCCGCCGACGCGGCCCCGCCGGCGCGACTCCCGTCGGTCGTGTCGAGCCCGGCGTGGCTCATAGCGTCGGGTGGGTCGACCGGGGCGCCGAAACTGATCGCCTCCTCGACGTCGACGATCGTGCCCTCAGGCGCGCGAGCGGTCGGCCCCGCCCTTTTCGGGGACACCGCCGGCACTCGTCATCCCGTGAACCTGGTCTGCTCGCCGCTTTACCACACGCAGGGCTTCGCCATGCTGCACCACACCCTCGTGGACGGTTACCGGAACGTTCTGGTATCCCGGTTCGACGTGGAACAGGTACTGGATCTCATCGAGAAGGAAAGAGTCGTCATGGCGGCATTCGTGCCGACCATGTTGACCCGGTTGTTGCGTAGCCCGGGCATCCGCGAAAGGGATCTCTCCAGTCTCGGCCGAGTCATCCAGGGCGCGGGCGCCTGCCCGGAGTGGGTGGTTCGGGAATGGATCGACATCGTCGGCCCGGAACGCTTCATCATGGGCTACGGATCCTCGGAGGGAGTCTGCAGCGCGCAGATTCGCGGCGACGAGTGGCTGCGGCATCCGGGCAGTGTCGGGCGCCCGGCGGGAACCGAGGTCCTGGTCGTCGACGAGGACGGAGCGGAACTGCCGGCGGGGGAGGTGGGCGAGCTCTACTTCCGTCCGGTCCAGGGAACGCGGGACGTCCGGTACATCGGCCACGCGGCGCCGCGTACCCGGCCGGGAGGCTACGTCTCGATCGGGGACCTCGGCAGGGTGGACGAGGACGGCTATCTCTACATCGCCGACCGCCGAACCGACATGGTCGTCACCGGCGGGGCCAACGTCTACGTCTCCGAGGTCGAGGCCGCCCTGCTGCGGCACCCGGACGTCGAGGACGCCGTGGTGATCGGCCTGCGCGACGCCGAATGGGGCCGGCGGGTGCACGCCATCGTCCAACCACGGCCAGAGGCCGGCCGGGACGGCCTCGCGGACGCGCTCCGCTCTCACTGCAAGAGCCATCTCGCGGGCTACAAGGTCCCCAGGACCTTCGAGCTCGCCGACGACCTGGGCCGCGCCGACACTGGCAAGATCAACCGAAGCGCCCTCGCCGAGCTCAGAGAGAATCCCGGCCCCGGCGAGCAGTAGCGTCGCCCGCGTCGCCCGCGGCTGGCCCGGCGGCCGCCGGAGACCTACGTGGTGTCGGGCCAGTAGCCGCGGGTGCGCAGGTGGCTGGTGGTGACGGCGGCGCAGGAACGCACGTGTTCCTCGCTGATCCGCGCCGTCGCCACCACGTCGCCCGCCTCGATCGCGCCGAGCATCTGCTCCCGGTAGGTCGCCTCGTTGCCCACCCACCCGGGCGCGTCGAAGTAGAAGCTGCCCTGCAGCGCGCCGCCGAGGAACCGCAGGATCGTGTCGAGGCGCGGCGATCTCCCGGCATTCGCGATCACGTGGAAGAACCGGCGGTTGAGTGCCTGCACCTGGGTCACGTCGTCGGTCGTGGCGATCTGCTGGTGCAGCCGGCGGAGCTCGGCGAGCTCCACCGGCGTCAACCTCTTGACCGCTCGCTTCGCCGTCATCCCCGAGACCAGCGCCACCACCTCGTAGTGGTCCTCGATGTCCTCGACGGTGACGTCGGCGACGAACGCGCCGCGGCGGGGCACGGCGTCGACGAAGCCCTTCTGCGCCAGCTCGATGAGGGCCTCGCGGACCGGGGCGCGGCTGATCCCGAGAGTGTCCGCGATCTCGTCCTGATCGACCTTGCTGCGCGGCGGCAACGCGCCGGAGACGATCGCGTCCCGGATGAAGTCGGCCGCCTCGTCCTTGAGGTTGCCGTAGGCCCGCCGACCCGAGGCGAACCTGCGGATCGCACTCGGGTCGACGTCGCGTGTGCTCACAGGCCGCTTCCGCGATCAGCCGACGCGGCAGATGTGACGGGCACCGTCCCCACCTCCGTCACGACACCGCTGGGTAGTCGCTGGACTCGGCGATCTCCGCCGCCTCCCGCATGTACTTGACCACGTACCCACCGAAGTCCTCGAGCTTCGGATCGCCGTTCGCGCGCTGGTAGCCCTGCTCCAGCACGATCGCGAGTTTCCATTTTGCCAGTACCAGGTAGTAGTCGAAGTCATCGACCTGCCGGCCCGAGCGTTCGGCGTAGAAGGCGAGGAGCGCGGACCGGGACGGCATGCCGACGAGGTACTCGTTGTCCGACGGTCCGGTGGGGTCCTCGGGCCAGCTGTGCAGCGCCCAGGCGACGTCCAGCTTCGGGTCGCCGACCGTGCCCATCTCCCAGTCGAGGATCGCCGCGAGCCGCCCGGGTGCGCCGTGGCGGAACATGACGTTCGGGAACTGGTAGTCGCCGTGCATGATGCCCGGCACGAAGTCGAGCGGCCGGTGGTTGGCGAGCCACGCCGTCGCCTCGTCGAGCCCCGGGACCTCGCGGGCCCGGATCCGCTGGTAGAAGCGGGTCCAGCGCTCGACCTGCCGGTCGTGGTAGCCGTCCGGCCGCCCGAGGTCGCCGAGGCCGCGGGCCTTCCAGTCGACCGCGCCCATCAGCACGATGCCGTTGATCAGCTCGTGCGCCAGCTCGCCGCGGGCGGCGAGGTCGGTGTCGAACGGCGGCGCCCACCAGCCCGGCGTGTTCATCACCGACCAGCCGTCGACCACGTCCATCAGGTAGAAGGGGCGGCCGATCACGCTCGGGTCGTCGCAGGCGGCGATGGCGTCGGCGACCGGCACGTCGGTCCCGGTGAGCGCCTCGATGAGGCGCCACTCCCGCAGGATCCCGGCGTCACGTTCGGCCGGCGCCGCCGCGGGCGGCTTGCGCAGCGCCGCGGCGAAGTCGCCCCGCCGGATCTCGAAGATCTCGTTCTGCCGCCCGCCGGACAGCAGCCGAGCCTCGACCGGCAGGCCCCGTCCCGGCAGGTCGCGCGAGTCCATCCAGCTTCCCAGCGCGTCGACGTCGATGGTCGACGCGCTGCTCACGACCGCACTCACGCGCCCGCGTCCTGCGGCTCGAGGAGCTCCGCTGGCTCGAGGAACTCGGCTGGCTCGAGGAACTCTGCGAACTTCTTGCGGGCCGCCTCCTGCCGCAGCGGCAGCCACTGCGTCGGCCACAGGCCGTCGGTGGCCTTGCCCTCGCTCAGCACCTTGCGGGCGACCGTCAGCCGGTGCACCTCGCTGGGCCCGTCGGCGAGGCCCAGGATCATCGACCCGGAGAACCACTCGTTCAGCGGCAGGTCGCTCGTCGTCCCCAGGGCGCCGTGCACCTGCAGCGACCGCTGGGTGATGTTGTGCATCACCTGCGGGGTGAGCACCTTCACCGCGGCGATGTCGTGCCGCACGGCCTGGTAGTCCTTGAGCTTGTCGATCCGCCAGGCCACGTACAGCACGAAGAGGCGGAACTGCATGAGCTCGGCGTAGGAGTCGGCGATGTAGTTCTGCACCGACTGCTTCTTGGCGAGCACGCTGCCGCGGGTCTCGCGGCTCAGCGCCCGCTCGACCATCATGTCCAGCGCCCGGCGGGCCTGGCTCACGGTGCGCATCGCGTGGTGGATGCGCCCGCCGCCGAGCCGGGTCTGGCTGATGGCGAAGGCCTGCCCCTCGCCGCCGAGGATGTTCTCGGCCGGCACCCGGACGTCGGTGAAGCGGACCAGGCCGTGCGTGCCCTCACCGACCGGCTCGTGGCCGAACAGCGCCATGTTGCGCTCGATCTCGATGCCAGGCGTGTCGGCCGGCACGATGAACATCGACGCGCCGCGGTGGATGTCGACGTCGTGGTTCGTCACGGTCATGACGATGTAGAACGCGGCCCACTTGGCGTGCGAGGCCATGAACTTCAGACCGTTGATCACCCATTCGTCGCCCTCGCGGACGGCGGTGGTGGTGAAGACCCTCGGGTCGGAGCCGCCCTGGGGCTCGGTCATGGCGAAGCACGAGACGATGTCGCCGTCCAGCAGCGGCTGCAGGTAGAGGCGCTTCTGCTCGTCGGTGCCGTAGTGGGCGAGGATCTCGGCGTTGCCGGTGTCGGGCGCGGCGGTGCCGAAGATGACCGGGCCCCAGGCGGCGCGCCCGATGAGCTCGTTCAGGAGAGCGAGCTTCACCTGTCCGTAGCCCGGGCCACCGAGCTCGGGGCCAAGGTGGCAGGCCCAGAGCCCATGGTCACGTACCTGCTGCTTGAGCGGTCCGACGATGCGGGCCAGCGTCGGGTCGACCGGACGCTCGAACACCTTGTGCCGCCACAGCGCGTCGAGGGGCTCGACCTCCTCGCGCACGAACTGCTCCGCCCAGTCCAGCTTCTCCTGGAACTCGGGCTCGGTCTCGAAATCCCACACTGCGTACCTCCCGAGGATGGCCCAGCCACTTTCTCAAGTAGCAAGTAGCAAATATATTATCTGGCCATGACGTCCGACGCGAGCCCTCCGCCCGCCCGGCCATTCCCGGCCCTCGACGATCTCAACGGCTTCTACTGGACCGCGGGCCGTGACGGCGTCCTGCGGATCCAGCGGTGCCAGGACTGCGCGTCGCTGGTGCACCCGCCCCAGCCGGTCTGCTGCTACTGCCACTCCGAGCGCCTCGGCGCCGCCGAGGTGAGCGGGCTCGGCACCGTGGTCGGCGTCACCGTCAACCACCAGCCGTGGGAGCCGGCCTTCCCGCCGCCGTTCGTCGTCGGCTCGGTCGCCCTCGACGACGACCCCAGGGCCCGGCTGGTCACGAACCTGGTGGACGTGCCGCCGGGCGGGGCGGCGGTGGGGCAGCGCGTGCGCGTCCGGTTCGAGCCCGCCGAGGACGTGTGGCTACCGGTGTTCGCGCCGGTCCGGCCCGGCGATGGTGATGGCGAGGCGTTCGGAGACCTCCCGGACGACCCGATCGCGCCGGGTGAGCACGCCCGGTACGTGCGGCCGATGGCGCGGGCCGACAAGTTCGAGGACCGGGTGGCGATCACGGGGATCGGCATGTCCCCGGTCGGCCGGCGGCTCATGCTGCCGCCGCTCACGCTCGCGGTCGCGGCGGCCAAGGCCGCCGTCGCCGACGCGGGTCTCGAGCTGTCCGACATCGACGGGCTGTCGACCTATCCGGGCGGCGAGCTGATTGGCGGTTTCACCGAGGGCGGCGTGATGGTGGTCGCGGACGCCCTCGGCATCCGGCCGACCTGGTACAACGGCGGCTCGGAGACCTTCGGCCCCGGCGGCGCCGTCGTCGCCGCGATGCTCGCCGTCGCGAGTGGCCTGGCCCGCCACGTGCTGTGCTTCCGGACGGTGTGGCAGGCCACCTACGCCGCCCAGCAGCGGGCGGCCAACCCCGGAGGCGGCAGCCCGTACGGCATCGGCAGGACCGGTCGGGTCGCGGGACCGCAGGGGTACGTCGCCCCCTACGGGGTCGGTTCGGTCGCCCTCAACCTCGCGATGATCGCCTCGAACTACTTCCACCGCTACGGCGCGACGCGCGAGGCGCTGGGCTGGATCGCGATCAACCAGCGGGCGAACGCGGCGCTCAATCCCGACGCCGTCTACCGCGAGCCCATGACGATGGACGACTACCTGAGCGCCCGGATGATCACGACTCCGTTCGGGCTCTACGACTGTGACGTGCCGATGGACGCGAGCCTCGCCGTCATCGTCTCCGCGGTGGAGACGGCCCAGGACCGCCCCAAGCCGCCCGTCCTGGTCGAGGCGGTCGGCACCCAGATCACCGAGCGCTTCCTGTGGCACCAGAGCACGACCAGCCACGAGCCGCAGACCCTCGGGCCGTCCGCGCACCTGTGGTCCCGAACGTCGCTGCGGCCGGCCGACGTCCAGGTGGCCGAGCTGTACGACGGGTTCACCTTCAACTGCCTGTCCTGGCTGGAGGCCCTGGGATTCTGCGGGATCGGCGAGGCCGCCGACTTCGTCGCCGGTGGTCACAACATCGCCCTCAAGGACGGGGTCGTGGCGCTGAACACCCACGGCGGCCAGCTGTCGGCCGGCCGGACGCACGGCATGGGAATGATCCACGAGGCGGTGGTCCAGCTGCGCGGCGAGGGTGGGGCCCGCCAGGTCGACGGATGCTCGGTCGCCGCCGTCAGCACCGGGGGACTCGCCCCGGCCGGCGCCATCCTGCTGCGGAGGTCCTAGATGAACGAGCCCTGCCCGTTACCCCTGTCACCCCTGAGGGCCGCGGACCTGTACCACACCTGCGTCGTCGTCCAGGACCTCGCCGGGTCGATGGAGCAGCTCACGCGCCTGGCCGGCTACCGCTGGATGCCGGCGGTCGAGCACCCCACGGCGGTCTGGACGCCGGCGGGGGAGACGACGGTGCTGCTGCGGATGGTCTACTCGCTCGACGAGCCGCTCCTGGAGCTCATCGAACAGGTGCCGGGCACGACCTGGATGCCCTCGCGTGGCGGCGCGATCCATCACATCGGCTACTTCGTGGACGATCTCGTCGCCTCGTCCCGGGCACTGACCGAGGCCGGCCTGCCGCTGGAGACCTGCGGGGCGGGGCCGACGCGCCCGAGCGGGTTCGCGTACCACACGACGAGCGCGGGGCTGCGCATCGAGGTGGTCAACCGCTCGGTGCTGCGGGACATGCGGGTGCTGCTGGCGGCACCGCCCGTACCGCCGGCACCACCTGCACCACCGACCTCACCCGCACCGCCGGCACCGGCGGCAGCGCCAGAACGGCCGGCCTCGCCGTTGTCGTCGGCGGACAGCCAGGAGGCGGGCGCGTGAAGGCCGTACGCAACGCGCCGCCGGGCGTCGAGGTGGTCGAGGTCGACGAGCCAGCGGACGACGGTGACAGTGAGCTGATCAAGGTGGCGGCGGTCAGCATCTGCGCGTCGGACTTCCTGTACCTGCGCTACGGAAGCCGACAGGTCGCGGGCCACGAGATCTCCGGCGTGCTGGCCGACGGCACGCCCGTCGCCGTCGAGGCGATCACCGGCTGCGGGAACTGCCCGCACTGCGACGACGGCAACTACCAGTTCTGCGACACCCTGCTGCACAGCGCGCTCGGAATGACGGCGCCCGGCGGGATGAGCGAGTACTTCCGCGCCCCGCGCCGCGCGGTCCTGCCGCTGCCCGCCGGGCTCGCGGTCCGCGACGCCTGCCTGGTCGAGCCGGGCTCGGTGGCCTGGCACGCCTGCCGTCTCGGCGGCGTCGGGCCCGGTACCCGCGTGGCCGTGGTCGGCGCCGGCGCGATCGGCATCCTCGCCGCGGCGGCGGCGCAGGCCCTGGGCGCCGACGAGGTCGCGATCGAGGCCCGCCACCCCCACCAGCACGAGGCCCGCGAGCGCCTCGGCGCCGGCATCCCGCGCGGGCTCTACGACGTGGTCGTCGAGACCGGTGGCAGCGAGAGCGCCCTGCACCGGGCCATCGAGCTGGCCCGGCAGCGCGGGACGGTCGTCTACGCAGGCATCCTCGAGGACGCGAAGCTGCCGCACTCGCAGCTGGCGCTGAAGGAGGTCGCCCTGCGGCCGTCGCTCGGCTACAGCGCCCACGGCGGGCGCCGGGAGTTCGCCGAGGTGGCGGACCTGCTGGCGTCCCGCCCCGCCCTGCCCGAGCTGCTGATCTCGCGCCGCTACCCGCTCGACGAGGCGCCCGCCGCCTTCGAGACCGCCCGCGACCGGTCCAAGGGCGTCTTCCGTGTCGTCGTCGAACCCTGATCTCCCATTCCGACCGCCAACCCGACCGTCCGACTTGGGATTTTGCCAATCGATCAGGTAGCGTGGTCGCATGCACGGCATCGGAGAACGGGCGTTGGAGCTGATCGGGCGCGCCCGCCCTGGTGCCCTGCACCGGGATCTCGCGGAGAAGATCGGGATGACTCCCGACGCGTTCTCGCGTGCGCTGAACGGGAAACGGGCCTTCTCCTCGATCGAGGTGGCTCGGCTGGCCGATGAGCTGGACGCCGACATTCACTGGCTGATCACCGGGCAGCCGGACCCGAACCGCTTGGTGGTCGCGGCGCGGCACCGGTTCGACCACGAGACGGGCCGGCGGGACGTCCCCGACCGCGAGGCCGACGACCAGGTGCTGCGCGACGTCGCGCTGACGTATCGCCAGGGCGGCCTCCAGGCGAAACCTGTCTCCCAGCTCCCGGCCACCGCCGACCGGGTCCGGGCCGCGCTGGGCGAGGACTTCGTGCGGCCGTTCGCGGATCGGCTGGAGGCCCGATTCGGCGTCGACGTCGTGCGGGTCGCCGAACTGTCCACCGCGTACTCGTTCACGCTCGGTGGGCATCGAGTGATCGTCCTGCCGGCCACGGGCAACTGGTTCTGGGAGAACTGGTCGATGGCTCACGAACTGGGCCACCTCGCGCTCGCTCACCACGATCAAGGAATTTCCGAAGCCGAGCGTGACCGGCACGAGGCGGCGGCGAACGCGTTCGCCGCCGACCTGCTCCTTCCGCGCGTGCTGCTCGCCTCGATCGACTGGAACTCGCTGGACGCGGCCGGCCTGGCCGAGATCCTGTGGCAGTGGGGGGTGTCCATCGATGCGCTCGCCCGCAGGCTGAACGCCCTGAACGGTGAGCTGCCGGCCATCCTCCGGGAATGGGCCAGTCAGCCCACCCAACGCCTGCTGCGACGTCACTGGGCCGTCGGCGCGAGCTTCGACGAGATCACCCTGCGCATGGACGCCGCCGCGCGCCGCCGCTTCCCGCTCCCGCTTCAGGAAGCGCACCTCGCCGGCATCGAGTCCGGCACCCTCGGCAAGGGCACGCTCGCCTGGATGCTCGGCATCGACCCCGACGCGCTGGAGGTCGACGTGCCCGCCGTGCCCGAGGTGAACGTCGACGATCTTTCCGCGGCGCTGGGCCTCTGAGGAGTGACCGTCCTTCTCTTCCCGGACACCACGGTTCTGATCAACTTCGCGATCCTCAGCCGCATGGACCTGCTGGAGCGGCTGGCCAACGGCAACGGCCGTTGGTGCGCCACGGTCGCGACCGAGTGCGACGCCTCCGCGCGGCGGCCCGAACTCGCTGCGCTGAGGGCCGCCAAGGGCATCTTCGGGTCGCCCTGGTTTCCCAACGCGGCGGAACTCCAGGACACCAGGCGTCTCCGCGAAGAACTCGCGAGCCCCGGCGACCGCCCACATCGGCATCTCGGCGAGGCCGAGACGCTGGCCATCATGATCTACCGCCAGGTCGATGGCTACTTCGTCACCGACGACAACGATGCGGTCCGGCTCGCGACGCGGCATGGCATCCGCGTCGTGCGGACCTGGCATCTCCTCCACGTCGCGGTCCGAGCGGGCCTGGTGGAGCCCGACACCATGTGGGGCTACCTCCAGACGCTGCGCATCCACCAGCGGGGCGGCCCACCCGGCGTCACCGACCGGCCCGCCTTCGACAAGTGGATCGGGCGCTGACCTCGATCACACGCTGATCTCGTTCTGACGGCGGCCTTGAGCGGGCGGCGGCCTCGTTCGGGCGTTGGCCTCCTTCGTGGACCGAGCTCGATCGGTCAGTCGCTGGATGGGAGGGGACGGGCTTCCTTGAGGACGAGGGGCTGGGCGCCGATGGCGAGGGCGCTGGTGCCCGGCTTCGTCACCAGGATCTCCAGGCCGGTGTCGGCGAGGATGTAGCGCTTGCCCTGCTGGGTCTCGCCAGTAGCACCGTCCAGAACGGCCAGACCGGGCTGGGGCTCGGCCTTGACGTCGATCATCGGATGGCCGCCGCAGGTCAGCGCGACCTCCCCGGGAATCGGACGTACGACCACGAGTTCGGTGGAATCGACCTGGCTACGCAGGCGGGCGCCGCTCTTGATCTGCAACGTTGTGTCTCCTTGTCAAGGACGAGAGCGACGAAGACGACCATCTGGAGGTCGGTACAGACGCGCCCGCCCGCGGCCGGATGTCGACCGCGGGCGGGTCGCCGCGTCTCATGATCTGGTGGGATTTTGGGAGTTATGGCTCCGAGGATTCCACCAGATCATGAACGGCTCGCGCGTCCGGGGTGGGGACGCGTGACGTGGCGTGGGGACGTTCGGGTATTCGGGTATTCGGGGGTTCAGAGCACCACGGGCAGTTTGTGGTAACCACGGATCGTGGCGGTGTGAATGAGTTCGGCGCCGGACAGGTCGAGATCCCATTTCGGGAAGCGGTCCAGGATCTCTTCCAGCGCGATCCGGCCCTCGATGCGGGCCAGGGCGGCGCCGAAGCAGTAGTGGACGCCCTTGCCGAAGGTCATGTGGGCGTCCATCTTCCGGCGGATGTCGAAGGTGTCGGGGTCCGGGAAGGCGGCCGGGTCACGGTTCGCCGCTCCGGTCATCAAGGTGATGATCTTCCCCGCGTCCACGGTCTGCCCGTGCAGCTCGACCGGCCTGGTCGTCACCCGCACCTGGATGGGCGACGGCACCTCGTAGCGCAGGGTCTCCTCGATCGTGTTCTTGACGAGGGACCTGTCCGCTACCACCAGGGCGCGCTGGTCCGGGTTGTCGGCGAGCGTCTTGCCGAACCAGCCGATCAGCCGGGCCGTCGTCTCGACGCCGGCGGCGTAGAGCATGCCGACGTAGTTGAGGATCTCCGCGTCGGTGAGACCGCGCTCCTCACCGGTGAGGACGTCCTTGAACCGGACCTGGATCAGCGTGGTGAGGAAGTCGTCGTCCGGGTGCGACTTCTTGTACTCCAGGAACGGGGCGTACGGCTCCCCGATGCTGGGCAGCCGCTGGGAGTCCTGCGGCTTCTCCTCCTTGAGCCGGGCCGACTCCTCCACGTGGTCGCGCAGGTTCAGCAGGTACTCGTCGGGGATGCCGACCAGGGCGCCGATGACCCGCATCGGCAGCTGGCTGGCGAAGTCCTGCATCAGGTCGAACCGGCTGCTGCCGACCAGCGGGTCGAGGTACTCCGCGCACAGCTCGCGGATCCGGTTCTCCAGGACGAGCACCCGCTTCGGGGTGACCGCTCGGCTCAGGAGCAGCCGGTGCATGTCGTGCTCGGGCGGGTCCTCCGCGATGAACAGGCCGGGCGGGGTCGGAATCCCCGCCTTGACCATCTCCATCAGGATGCCCTTGGACGAGGTGTACGTCTGCCAGTCGACCGAGAGGGCCTCGACGTCGACGTAGCGCGAGACCGCGTAGAAGTCGTAGCGCTCGTTGTAGTAGAGCGGCGCCTCTTCGCGCATCCGCTTCCAGACCGGATACGGATTCTCGTCGATGGCGAAGTCGTACGGATCGTAGTAGATATCCGTGGCAGCGGTCACGCGGAGCTCCTCTCAACAAGTACGCGTGCGGATAACACTGTTGGGACGTCCTGTGCCCCGACGTTCTGTGCCCCGATGTTCTTTGCCGCGGCAGCCGCGGCAGCCGCGGCAGCCGCGGCGGCGCCCGCGCCGGCCGGCGCGGCCCGTTCCACGAGTCGGGCCTCGCGGCCGGTGACGATCACGCCGGCTCGCACAGCGCCTTCACCTGGAGGTACTCCTCGAAGCCGATCGTGCCCATCTCGCGGCCGATGCCGCTCTGCTTGTAGCCGCCGAAGGGGACGTCCGAGCCGTAGTAGATGCCCCCGTCGACGATCATCGTGCCGGCCCGGATCTTGCGGGCGACGCGCTTGGACTTCTCGTGGTCGCCGGAGAAGACGGCGCCGGAGAGGCCGAAGATGGTGTTGTTCGCGATCCGGACCGCGTCGTCCTCGTCCTCGAACGCCTGTATGACGAGGACCGGGCCGAAGACCTCGTTCTGGACGATCTCCGCGTCCTCCGGCAGGTCCGCGAACAGCGTCGGCTCGAAGTAGTAGCCCGTCTCCAGCTGCGGCGGGCGGCGGCCACCGACGACCGGCGTGGCACCGGACGCGATCGCCCGGTCGACCATGGCCTCGACGCGGTCGCGGTGCCGGGCGCTGTTCAGCGGGCCCATCACGTTGTTCGGGTCGAGCGGGTCGCCGTACGGCATCGCCGAAAGCATCGCGCTGGCGAGCTGCACGCCCTGCTCGAAGATGGACCGCGGCAGCAGCAGGCGCGACAGCGTGGCGCAGCCCTGGCCGCCGTGCAGGCACACCATGAAGGTCGACATGCCGATCCCGGTGCGCAGGTCGGCGTCCTCGAAGACGATGTTCGGGGACTTCCCGCCGAGCTCCAGGAAGCACTTCTTCACCGTCTGGGCGCCCAGTTCCATGATGCGGCGGCCCACGGCGGTCGAGCCGGTGAAGCTGATCAGGTCGACGCGCGGGTCGGTGATCAGCTCCTCGCCGCGGTCGTTGGCCGAGCTGGTGATGACGTTGAAGACGCCGGCAGGGATGTCCGTGTACTCGGCGACGAGCTTGCCCAGGGCGCTCACGCACCACGGCGTCGTCGGCGGGCCCTTCAGGATCACCGTGTTCCCGGCGGCCAGCGCCGGCGCCACCTTCGCCAGGGCCACCTGGAGCGGCTGGTTCCACGGCACGATCGCGCCGACCACACCGTAGGGCTCCCGCTCGGTCCAGCGGTGGGCGCCGAACCCCTCGATGTTGCCGAGCCCGAGGTCCTGGCTGAACTCGTACTTCTCCAGCAGGTCGGTCACCCAGCCGACGTTCTCCACCGGCATGTCGAAGGTGGAGCCGACCATCTTGGTGGGCAGGCCGACCTCGGCCGTCATCATCGCCTTGAACGGCTCCGCGTGCTTGGCCAGCGCCTCGTGCAGCTGGCGCAGGCAGCGGACCCGGAACGCGACGTCCGTGCTCCAGCTGGTCTCGTCGAAGGCCCTGCGGGCCGCGGCGATGGCCGCGTTGATGTCGCCCGTGGAGGCGTCGGCCGCCACGCCGATCGACTGTTCGGTCGCCGGGTTGATGTTCTCGTAGGTGGCGCCGCCCTCCGCGTCGACGAGCTGACCGTCGATGAGCAGCTTCGCGACGTTCAGTCCCGCGAAAGTCATGTAGTTCCTCCGTCAGGTAAAGGGCAGGTGCTGGAGGCCAAAGGGCGTGCGCAAATGATCTTTGTGTGCACGCCCGGACGGGGTTCCTGCCGGATCGCGAAGCGATCTGGTAGGTCCGGCTGTTCCGGGGGCACTAGCCGCGGCTGATCGCCGAGACCGCCCATTCGGTCTGGCTCTTGGTGGCGGATGCGGGCGGGCTCTGGCAGTCGGGAGCCGGGAGGGAACGCCCGGGCTGGACGTCGGCCGACCAGGTGACCGTCTCGCCGTCATACACGCAGGACAGCTCGGCGCGCGAGCCGTCGAACGAGCCGGCGCGGGGGGAGTCCAGCAGGCTCCAGCCGACCTGGCGCAGGACCTCGAGCTCGAGTGCCTGCGTCTGCGGGCCTTTCAGGCCGCAGCAGCCGCGGTAGTGGTCGGCGACGTCGGCGAACTCGCCCTTGCGTCGCAGGACCGTCTCGACGAGGTCCTCGTCGCCGTAGGCCCAGGCCGAGCCCTGCGGCAGCACGAGGAAGGTCGAGGCGAAGCGGTGGCCGCCGAGGTGGCTGGTGCGCCAGTAGTTGACGCCGTCGGGCGCCCCGGCGGCCGTGAGCCGGGTGGCGAGGCCCGCGCCGAGGCGTCCGCAGCAGGCGTCGCGCCGGCCGTGGCCGCAGACCAGGACGTCGATCCCGTCGGTCTCCAGGTACGACGGCGCCGGGCCGGCGGCGAGCGCGAGCAGGTCGGCGACGGCGCCGGGCAGCGACGCGCCGACCGGGCGCTCGAACCGGCGGTAGCCCGCGAACAGGCTGTCCCCCGCCGGCCGGGCGTGCAGGATGACGCGCCGGTCCTCCGGGCGGGCGTCCGGGTCAGCCGGGACGACGGCCTGCAACCGGTAGCCGAGCGGGCCGAGCAGCGGGGCGATCGCCGCCGCCTCGGGCGTCTCGCCGATGTCGTGCGGCCACGGCAGAGGCAGCTCGAGCAGCAGGAAACCCGGGTACGTGCCACTGCTCCCGACGGGGGACAGGGACGCCACCCGCGAGAAGTCGCTACACCTGATCTTCGCTTCCGGATCCACCTCGGGTGGCATGGTCCACGTCGTGTTCGCCATCGCGTCAGCCGACCGGGCCGGGGGCGGCGACGGCGTCGCGCAGCGCCGGGAGCACCGGCGGGCTGGTCCGCCAGTCGGGGACGCCGTCCTGGTCCGGCGTGGCGACGGGGAACCCGCCCTCGTGGACCCAGGCCCAGTGCGCGTGGTTGAGCTCGTGGAGGGTGAAGCAGGCGTTCAGCGCGTTGTAGAAGCCCTGGTTGTCGACGGTCTGGTTGACCGACTCCTTGATCAGGAGCGCCGCCATGGTGGGCAGGCTGGCGATGCGCCGCGCGAAGGCCACGGCACTGTCGGCCAGCTCGTCGGCCGGGAAGACCTTGGAGACCATCCCGAGCCGGTGGGCCTCGTCGGCATCGATCGAGTCGCCCGTCAGCAGAAGCTCCTTGGCCTTGCGCGGGCCGAACTCCCAGGGATGGGCGAAGTACTCCATCCCGCACATGCCGAGGCGGGTCCCGACCATGTCGGCGAAGGTCGTCCCCTCGGCCGCGACGATGAGGTCGCACGCCCACATCAGCATGAGGCCGGCGGCGTAGACCTGCCCGTGCACGGCGGCGATCGTGATCTTGCGGAGGTTGCGCCACCGGCGGGTGCTCTCGAAGAAGTGGTGCCACTCCTGCAGCATCAGCTTCTCGGCGCCCTGTCGGGTGGCGCCGTTGACCCTCGCCGACGGGTGCTGGTTCGGCCCGGGCGTGTGGTCCGCCCGGCCCTCCTTCGAGCCCATGTCGTGGCCGGTGGAGAACATCGGGCCGTGGCCGCCGAGGATCACGACCCGGACGGTGTCGTCCGCCTCGGCCCGCAGGAACGCCTCGCCGAGCTCCACCAGAAGCCCACGGCTCTGGGCGTTGCGCGTCTCCGGCCGGTTGAGCATGATCCGTACGATCGTTCCCTCGTCGAGGGACTCGTACGTGAGGTACTGATACTTCGAGTCGATCATCAGCGCCTTTCCACCCTGGACATGGACCCCGCCCTGGACCTGAACTCCCACGCCCGCGTCTGGGCGAGGTGCCGCTGACCTGCGTCCGGGCCGGCGCCCGTCTGGCCCGCGCCTGGCTGGCCGCGCCTGTCCTGCCTGGACTGTTGCCGCCCATATTTACACTAAGTTGAAGAACCGGTAGTTTCAACCCGGTCAAAGGAGGGACTGGCTGATGAAGGTTGCCCTGACGGTCGCCGACTTCCTGGATCGGGCCGAGACGGTCTATCCGGAGAGCCTCGCGGTGGTCGACGAGCCGGGCCGGCCGGGGTCGCTCGGGCGGCTCACCTACCGGCAGGTCGCGGCGCGCGCCCGTGGGATGGCGCTGGCGCTGGACCGGCTGCGGATCCCCGCCGGCGGGCGGGTCGGGATCGTGTCCCCGAACAGCGCGCGCTTTTTGATCAGCTTCTTCGGGGTGAGCGGGTTCGGCCGGACGCTGGTGCCGATCAACTACCGGCTGACGGCGGACGAGATCTCCTACATCGTCGAGCACTCGGGGACGTCGCTCCTGCTCGTCGACCCGGAGCTCGACGAGGTGCTGTCCGGCGTGACGGCGAAGGAACGGATCGTCCTGGACGGGGTGGCCGACTCCGAGCTGTTCGCCCCGGCGCCGCCGGGAGCGGTACCGGCGCCCTGGGAGCCCGACGAGGACGCGATCTGCACGATCAACTACACGTCGGGCACGACGGCGCGTCCCAAGGGCGTCCAGCTGACCCACCGGAGCTGCTGGCTGAACGCCACGTCGTTCGGCTGGCACACGACGGTGACCGACCGGGACGTCATCCTGCACACGCTGCCGATGTTCCACGTCAACGGCTGGGGCATGCCCTACGCGGTGACGGGCATGGGCGGGGCGCACATCGTGATCCGCAAGATCGACGGCGAGGACATCCTCTCCCGGGTCGAGCAGGAGGGCGTGACGCTGCTGTGCGGCGCGCCCGCCGTCGTCGCCTCGATCCTCGATGCCGCGGCGGCGCGGGTGGCGGCCGGCCTGCCGGTCCCGGGCCGCGACAAGGTGCGCATGGTCGTCGCCGGCGCGCCGCCGCCCAGCGCGGTCATCGCCCGGGTCGAGGAGCTCCTCGGCTGGGAGTTCATCCAGATCTACGGCCTCACGGAGGCCTCGCCGCTGCTCACCATCAACCGGGCCCGTCCCGGCTGGGAGTACCTGCCCACCGACGAGCGGGCGAAGCTGCTGTCGCAGGCCGGCGCCCCGGCGCTGGGGGTGCGGCTGCGGATCGACGCCGCGGGCGAGGTGCTCGCCCGGTCCAACCATGTCTTCGAGGGCTACTGGCGCCAGCCGGAGCAGACCGCTGCCGCGATCGACGACGGCTGGTTCCACACCGGCGACGGCGGCCGCTTCGACGGCCGGCTGCTGTCGATCACGGACCGCAAGAAGGACGTCATCATCACCGGCGGCGAGAACGTGTCGTCGATCGAGGTCGAGGACTGCCTGTATGAGCACCCGGCGGTAGCCGAGGCCGCCGTGATCGGCGTACCGGACGAGAAGTGGGGCGAGACCGTGAAGGCCCTGGTCGTGCTGCGACCGGGGGCCGAGCTCACTCCCGCCGAGCTGATCGCGTTCTGCCGGGACCGGATGGCGCACTACAAGTGCCCCACCTCCGTCGAGCTGCGCGGCGCGCTCGAGCGCACGGCGACCGGGAAGCTGCAGAAGTTCAAGCTGCGCGCGCCCTACTGGGAGGGCCGCGACCGTGCGGTCAACTAGCCCGGGCGAGGCCAGTGCCAGTGCCAGTGCCAGCCTCGGTGCCGGCGTGGGCGAGGCCGGCGTAGGGCTGGCCGGGGTCCGGGTGGTGGACTTCGGCCACCAGATCGCGGGGCCGCTGACCGCCCTGCTGCTGGCCGAGGCGGGCGCCGACGTCGTGCACGTCGACTCTCCCCGGGCCGCCCGGTCGCTCGGGCCGGCGGACGCCTTCCTCAACCGGAGCAAGCGGCGCATCACGCTGGACCTGCGCGGCGAGACCGACCGGGCCACGGCGCGCGACCTCGTCGCGCGTGCCGACGTCGTGGTCGAGAACTTCCGGCCCGGCGTCATGGACCGCCTCGGCCTCGGTCCCGCGGCCGCGGCGGACCTGAACGAGCGGCTCATCTACTGCTCGCTGCCGGGCTTCGCGTCCGACGACGAGAAGGCGGGCGTGGCCGCCTGGGAAGGCGTTCTGCACGCCGCCGTCGCCGGGTACCGGCCGCTCAGGGAGCACTGGGACCCCTCTGGCCGCAAGAGGGCGAAGGTCGAGGATCCGGCGGCGCCGCTCTTCACGCCGATCACCACCGCCTCCAACTTCGGCGGCCTGATGGGCGCGGTGTCCGTCGTCATGGCGCTGATCGCCCGCGAGCGCACCGGGCGCGCCCAGCGGATCGAGATCCCGCTCGCTGAGGCGTACGCCGAGGCCTACAGCACCATGCTCGGGATGCGGGTGTACGAGAACCCGCTCATGGGCGACAACCACATGCTGCGCGACCTCACCTACGCGTGCGCGGACGGCGGCATCGTCGACCTGTCGCCCTACTCGAAGTTCGTCATCCCGCTGCTCGTGGCGGCCGGGGTGGCAGGGGACTGGGAGCGAGAGGGCCTGATCGACGTCGCGGCCCGGACCTTCTCGATGGAGAAGCGGGACCGGATCATGGCGATGTTCGCCGACCTGGTCCGCTCGCACCCGGCGGCGTGGTGGGACGAGGTCGCGACCAGCGCGGAGATGCCGGTCTCGATGGTCCGCTCCCCGGCGGAGTGGGTCGCCACCGAGCACGCCTCCCGGTCCGGCGCCGTGGTGACCCTCGACGACCCGCTGGCCGGCCCGGTCGTCCTGCCCGGCCGGGGCTTCGACCTGCCCGCGGCGCCGGCGCCACGGCCGCGGCACCTGCCCGACCAGGACCGCGACGCGATCCTCGCCGAGTTGCTGGCCGCCGGGTCGGCGGCGTCCGGTGTGCCCGCCCTCTCGGGGGAGACGGCGAGCCCGTTGGACCTGCCGCTGGAGGGCTACAAGGCCATCGACGTCAGCCAGGCCGTGGCCGGCCCGACCGCCGCCCGGCTGCTTGCCGACTTCGGTGCCGACGTCATCAAGGTCGGCAACCCGGTCCCGGCCGTCACCGACGGCATCGTCGGCCAGCTCCACCGCGGCAAGCGCACCATCCTGCTCGACTCGAAGAGCGCTGCCGGCGGCAAGCTCGCGGGGGACCTGATCCAGGCGGCCGACCTGCTGGTCACCAACTTCACCCCGAAGTCGCAGGCCCGGTACGGCATCGACTACGAGCGGGCCAGCGCGCTCAATCCCCAGATCGTCTACTGCTCCATCACCGCCTACGGCCTCACCGGCCCGTGGGCGCACCGCCGGGGCTACGAGAACCAGTGCAACGCGGCGACGGGCATGAGCTGGCGGTACGGGTCGCGCTTCGGCTGGACCCTGTACCAGCCAACGCCGATCAACGACGCCGACACCGGCATCCTCGGCGCCTACGCCACGGCCGTAGCCCTCTACGCGCGGCTTCGCGGCGGCGGAGGCCAGAAGGTCGGTGCCTCGCTCGTCCAGGGCTCGACGCTCCACCAGGCCGTCTATCTGACCGCGGAGGCGCAGGCACCGCGGGACGGCGGGCGCGCCGAGGTACTCGGTGCCGGTCCCGACGCCACGGCCGGCGGCCGGCCTGACGCGGCGCGCAACGAGTACGGCGACAACGCCCTCTACCGCTTCTACTCGGCCTCGGACCGGTGGTTCTTCCTCGTCGCGCACGAGGCGGATCTCCCGACACTCCTGGCCACGGTGGAGATCGAGCCCGGCGAGGCGACGGCCGACTGGCATTCCCCGGGTGGCGCCCTGGCCGGGCTGCTCGCCGCGCGGTTCGCCGCCGAACCGGCCGAGCACTGGGTCGCGGCGCTGGAGAAGGCCGGCATCGCGGCCCAGCCGGCGGTCGCCATCGACGAGGCGGTCGACTACCTGCACCGGCGCGGTGTCGTCTACTTCGAGCGGGGCGTGGACGGCAGGGACGTGGCCCGGCCGGGCATCGGCCGGTGGCTGTCGGAGACGCCGCCGCGGGTCGGCGCGAGCCCCGGCGCCGTCGGCTCCCAGGCCGTGGAGATCCTCACCGAGCTGGGGGTCTCCGAGCCGGAGATGCGGACGCTCGCGAGCGAGAACGTGGTCTGTCTACCCGACGCTCTTCCTCAGCTCCAGCGGCTGACCTGACGAGCGGGCCGCCGTTTCTGGGCTGTCCGGCGCCGTGGGGCTCGGGCCCTGGAGCAAGGCGGTGATGGCCGCACCGCAAAGGCCCTGGACCTTGGCCGGGTCGGCGGCGTCGGGATGCGCGAGGGAGAGGGCCGCGATGCCCCGGGCCATCCCCATGACGAGCACGGCGGCGGCGTCCGCGTCGGCGTCGGCGCGGATCGACCCGTCCTGCTGGCCGGCTCGGATGGTCTCGGCAAGGTCGCGATGTGTCTGCCGGTCCGCCTGTACGGCGGCGGGCAGCGGGGAGTCGGACGGGAACGTCGCGCCCCACATCACGACCACCGCGCGTTCCTCGGGTGCGTCGGCGGCGATGAAGACCTCGAGGTAGGTCTCGATCATCACGCGAAGCGCCTCGAGGGCGGAGAGCTCCTCGGCTCGCCGGCCGGCGCGCGTGAGAGCCTCGGCGCTTGCCTCGATCGTGCGCTCGTGGGCGCGTTCGGCCAGCCGGGTGATCAAGGCCTCTTTCGACCCGAAGTGGTAGGCGGGCATCTCTCGGCTCGTCCCGGCGCGGGCGCCGATGCCGCGCAATGACGTCCGCTCGAACCCACGTTCCGCGATCAGCTCGGCCGCGGCTCGCAGCAACGCCGCTTCGGACGCGGCACGGCGCTCGACCTGCGTTCGCCGCTCCGGATGTCCAACCACTGTCAGGACGATAGCAAATCCCTGGCATGCGCCAGAGAAGTGCTAACTTGTCGGGCACCCGCCAGGTAACTCTGGCTAGTCAACTTCTGGAGGCCCGGTTGCCACGCGCGATCGTGTTCAACGGTGATGAGACCTGGGAGCTCCGCGAGGTCCCGAAGCCCAAGCTCCGGCCCGGCTGCGCCGTGCTTCGGGTCGAAGCGGTCGGGATCTGTCACAGCGACGTCGACCAGTTCAGGGGTCATGCGCCGGTGCCGTCTGGGGGAGTGTTCCCCACGGTTCCGGGCCACGAGATCGTCGGCCGGATCGAGCAGATCTCTCCCGACGCGGCCGCGGAGTTCGGCGTGCGGGAGGGGGACCGGGTGGGTGTCCGCTCCTACGTCAGGACGGCCGACGGGAGATCGCGCGTCTACGGGTTCGACTTCCCGATCGATGAGGCTTCCGGGCAGTTCGGCGGCTACGCCGACTACATGGAGATCGTGCCGGGCTCCGAGGTGCAGAAGCTCCGCGATGACCTACCTGCGACCCAGCTCACCGTCTATGAGTGCCTGTCCAACTCGGCGACCTTCGTACGCCCCGCGCAACCCGGGGAGTCACTGGTCGTCCTGGGTCCGGGCCACATGGGCCTCGCCGCCATCGTTGCCGCCCGAGCACAGGGCGTGGGCACGATCATCGCCGTCGGTCTGTCACGTGACCGGTTGCGCCTCGACACCGCACTCCGCGTCGGAGCGGACCATGCTATCGACCTTCAGGACGAGGATCCGGTGACCCGTGTCGCTGAGGCGACCGGCGGCAGGATGGCGGACGTCGTGCTCGACGTCGCCTCCGGCCATCCCGGATCGTTCATCACGGCCTTCGAGTTGGTGCGACCCGGCGGGAAGGTGGTGGCCGCCGGGATGAAGGACCGCCCGCTGGACGGCTTCGACATCAACCAGATCCCGCTGCGGAACCTCACCGTGCTGCCAGGTGGCGGCGTCGACCTGAGCTTCGCGTGCTCGATGATCAATGAAGGCAAGGTCCCCACCGTGGAACTGGCGGGCGAGTCCTTTCCCCTGGAGCAGTTCGAGGAAGCTTTGGCGCTCGCTGACAGGAGGGTTGAAGGCAAGGACGCCGTGCGCGTCTCACTAGAGGTCGCGTGATGTGCGGCGTCGAGGGGCCACGCGGCACGAGGCCCGCTACCGCTGCCTGATGGACACCGACAACCGTCGGCTACGCCAGGCCCGCACCGCCGAAATCACCAGGCACCGGACGGACTCCGGCGGCAACGTCGCAGGGCGACCATGGCCGACCTGATGGGCACCACGGCCAGCCTCACGGTCGCGGCGTGGCGTGGCCCAAGGACCGTGGATTATGAGAGGGAGCACGATGGAACGACTGTCGATCGAGCCGCTAAGCGTGATGGGACTTCCGCCGGTTGAATACGTCGGCCTGGCCGCCGACCTCGGACTGCGGTACGTCGCCCTCGCCCTGAGCGCGTTACCGAATCCGTACGGCTACCCGTCCTACTCACTCCGAGACGATGCAGCCCTGCGGCGCGAGACGGTCGCCGCCCTGCGCGACCGGGGCGTGACGGTGTCGCTCGGCGACGGATTCGTACTCCAACCCGGCATGAACATGCGCGATCTCGCGGGCGACGTCGCCATCATGGCCGAGCTCGGTGCCCAGCGGGTCAACACCGTCACCTTCGACCCGGACCTCAACCGCAGCGTCGACCAGTTCGGCGTACTTGCCGAGCTGGCCGCCGAGGCTGGGATGGAGACGTCGCTGGAGTTCGCGCCCGGTCTCACGATCGCAGACCTCCCGACCGCGCTCGACGCCGTGCGGGCAGTGGGCAGGCCGGACTTCCGGCTCCTCATCGACACGATGCACCTCGTGCGGTCCGGTTCCAGCCCGGCCGAGGTCGCCGCGATCGATCCCGACCTGATCGGGTACATCCAGCTCAGTGACGCCCCGCTTGTGCCCACCATTCCCAACTACATGGAAGAGGCGTGTTTCGAGCGGATGGTGCCGGGCACCGGCGACCTACCACTGCTCGACATACTCGACGCGCTGCCGCGTCAGCTTGTGATCGGACTCGAGGTGCCGCTCCGCTCGCGGGCCGACGCCGGCGTAGGTCCGCACGAAAGGCTCGGCGCATGCGTCGACGCCGCCCGGAAGCTCCTCGCCCAGCTGGACGTCCAGTGAATCGTCGGCGTATCGGCAGCCTGGAGGTATCCGTCGTCGGTCTCGGCGGTAACAACTTCGGTACGGACTTCTTCGGCGCTGGCTGCGACAAACACGAGGTCGATCGGATCGTGCACGCCGCCCTCGACGCGGGTATCAACCTCTTCGACACCGCCGAGGAATACAGCATCACGTCCTTCTTGGGCGAGGGGCACTCCGAGGAGCTGATCGGCGCGGCGCTCGGCCAGCGCCGGGACGAGGCGATCATCGCCACGAAGTTCCTCAACCAGAGCGAGGCCGATCCGGATCAGCGGGGCGCGGCGCGCATCGTGGCCGCCGTCGAGGCCAGCCTGCGACGCCTCGGAACGGACCGGATCGACCTCTACCAGCAGCACCAGCCCGACCCCGATACGCCCATCGAGGAGATCCTCGAGGCGCTCGACCGGCTGGTGCGCGCCGGCAAGGTGCGCGAGGTCGGTTGCAGCAACTTCACTGGTGAAATGCTGGACGACGCCGCCGAGACCGCGGCTCGGTCGTCGTTCTCGCCGTACCGGTCCTGCCAGGTGCAGTACAGCGTGCTGGAGCGACCCCAGCAGGACGTGCTCGACGCGGTGGCCCGCCATGACCTGGCCGTGCTTGCCTACTTCCCCCTCGCCAGCGGACTCCTCACTGGCAAGTACCGCCGGGGTGTACCACCGCCGCCCGACGCACGGCTCGGCGCCGACGCGATGGTCAGCACCATGCTCCGCCAGGGGATCATGGCGCGGCGCCCGCCGCTGTCCGACGAGCGGCTCGCCACCGTCGAGCAGCTGACCGCCTTCGCCGAGGAACGAGGGCGTTCGCTGCTCGAGCTCGCGATCTCGTGGGTCGCCTCCCAGCCGACCGTCGCGTCGGTCCTGGTCGGTGTCACGAAGCCCGAACAGATCATCGCCAACGCCTCCGCCGCCGGATGGCAGCTCACCCCGGACGAGGTCGCGGCCGTCGACGCGATCGTCGCCCGGGAGGCCTAGCCTTCCTGAGCCTTCCTGAGCCTTCCTGAGCCTTCGTGATCGAGGATCACACGCAGAGGTCTCAGGTGGTGGGCGACGCCGTGCGGCGTGGTCGGTGAGCGCGAGTACTGGCGGCCTGGGGGCCGCGGACCGAAGAAGAGGAACCTCGTGACATTCGCGGAAAGATATGGACCGTGGGCAGTAATCACCGGCGCCTCCGAGGGGACCGGGCAGGCATTCGCCCGGCGCATCGCCGCCGAGGGGATACCTTCCGTCCTGCTCGCGCGCCGGTTGGGGCCGTTGACGGACCTGGCCAGGTCGATCCGCGCCGAAACGGGCGTCGAATGCGTCGCGGCGTCGGTGGACCTGGCAGCCGAAGACGGCGCCCAGCAGGTCGTTGAAGCAGTGGGCGACCGCGAGATCGGGCTGTACGTCGCCAACGCCGGCGCCGACCCCAACGGAGCGCACTTCCTCGACACCGACGTCGAGCCCTGGCTGAACCTGATGCGCATCAACGTGCTGACGATGATGCGGTTGTGTCACCATTTCGGCGGACGCATGCGAGCGCGTCGGCGCGGCGGACTGCTGCTGGTCAATTCCGGCGCGGCCTACGGCGGCGGCAGTTTCATGGCGGCCTACGCGGGGAGCAAGGCCTTCGAACTGTGTTTCGGTGAGTCCCTGTGGGCCGAGCTGCGCCCCTACAACGTCGATGTGCTCAACCTGGTGCTCGGCAAGACCGATACACCGGCCTTCCGGGCTCTGCTGGCGGAAAAGGGACTGCCGGAGCCGACCGACTGGGCGACCCCGCACGATGTGGCCGACGCCGGAGTGACACGCCTTCCGCACGGCCCCGTCCACAATCAGGGCCAGACAGTCGACGCGGCGGGCGATGGACGGCGCGCCAGGATCCTGATGATTGACGAGATGACCAAGGACGTCTTCGGTGAGAGGGTCCTCGACCAGCCCAACCGTTAGCCCAACCGTCTGGGAACGCGGTTCCCCGGACGCCTCGGATCAGCAGCCACAGGCCGGTGGTCACCTCGAAGACGAACATGGGGGCGTACAGGGCTGGGTTGACGACCGAGGTCGCGCCGGGGAAGGTCAGGGCTGGCGGCCGGCGGCGCCGCACGCGACGAGCTCGTCGATCAGCGCGGCGTCCAGCCCGGCCTCCGCGAGGACGGCCCGGGTGTGCTCGCCGGCCGGGGGCGGCGGGTAGCTCTCGGCGGCCGGCCGTGTGCCCTCCGTGTCGCGGATCCGGATGGGGGAGCGGGGAACGAGCAGGTCGCCAACCTGCCGCAGCGTGCCGCGCGCCGCCGCGTGCGGGTCCGCCGCCAGGTCCGGGCCGCGGTTGACGCGGACGACGCTGGCGCCGCGCGGCCCCAGCTCGGCGACCCAGTCGTCGGCGGGGCGGGTCCGCAGGACGGCGGCGAGCCGTTCGGTCACGGCGTCCCAGTCGTCCCACCGGTGCAACGTGCCGACCAGGTCCGGCAGGCCGAGTCCTTCGACGAGCGCCGCCCAGGTGCGCGGCTCGGCCGCGGTCACGGCGACCCAGCTGCCGCCCGCGCACTCGTAGAGCCGACGGTCGGGGCCGATGGGCACGCCGCGGCCGCCCGCCTCGAACGTTCCGTCGGCGGAGGAGAGCAGCCAGGTCGCCGACTCCGACAGGCTGATGTCGAGCTGGCTTCCCGAGCCGGTCTGGTCCCGCTCGCGCAGGGCGGCGAGGATGCCGACGACGGCCATGAGCGCGCCCACCGGGATGGGCAGGATCAGCTGCGGGTGCCACGGCAGGCCAGGGTTCAGCGCGGTCAGCAGGCCGGAATGCGCCGCGAAAGACAGATCGTGCCCGGACCAGTCCGCATAAGGCCCGTCCTGGCCGTATCCGGATATCGAGCACCAGACCAGCGCGGGCAGCTCCTTGGAGGCGTGGGAGTAGCCGAACCCGCGCTCGTCCATGGCGCCGGGCCGTTCGTTCTCGACGAGAACGTCGGCGTGCGCGGCCAGGTGCCGCAGTACCTCGAGCCCACGGGGGTGCCGAAGATCGACGGCCACGGAACGCTTGCCACGGTTCAGCCCGATCGGGCCGTCGAACGGCCGGCCCTTTGGAGATTCCACCCGAATGACGTCGGCGCCCAGGTCGGCCAACAGCACGGTGCAGAAACCACCGGGCGGCAGCCGGGTGAGGTCCAGCACCGTGACGCCGGACAGCGGCAGTCTCTTCTCGGACATCGCTTCTCCTGAAGTACCGAAGACGTGGCAGATCCTAACGACCGTGCCTCCACCGCCGCTGTTTCGCGGCGGCGGAGGCACGGTGGTCGTGCTGGACCTCTAGCCGATGAACGTGCCGAACCGCCAACCCACGCCGTGTCCCTAACCCATGAAGCGGACGAGGTTGTCGCGCATGATCTTGCGGATGGAGAGGTCGTCGAGGCCCTTCAGCAGCGAGACGTACTGCATCGGGTCCGGAACACCCTCGGAGTGCGGGAAGTCGGACCCGAACACGAGCGAGTCGATCCCGACGGTCTCGATGCCCCGCTTGATGTCCTCCTCCGGGAACGGGGCGATGACGCACCGCTCCTTGAAGACGGAGGACGGCCGGCCGGGGAGGGAACCCCACTTGGGCTTGCGGCCCAGCAGCATGGCGTGGTCCAGCTTGCGGAGCAGGTAGGGCAGCCAGACGGTGCCGAACTCGGCGATGAGCACCTTGATGTTCGGGAACCGGCCGAACATGCCGTGGTAGAACATCGCGGTGAGGGTGTCCATGATCGGCCGGTCGCCCCAGTAGGCCACCCACTGGAACCCGTTGAACTCCACGTAGCGGGCGTCCGGCTTCTCGCCCCACTCGCCGCCGTGGCGCGCGTAGGTCCCACCGAGGTGGACGGCGACCCGCGTGTTCGACTCGTTGACCAGGTTCCAGAACGGGTCGAAGTAGGGGTCGAACGGCGACCGGCCGTTCCACGCCGGGCCCGGCTGCAGGTCGACGAACTTCGCGCCGCGCTCGAGCGACCGCTTGAGCTCGGCGACCGCCAGGTCGACGTCGAGGAGCGGGATCGGCACGGGGACCAGGATGCGGCCCTCGTGCGCGTAGCCCCAGTCCTCCCAGAGCCAGTCGTTGTACGCCCGGTTCACGGCGTAGCCGGCCTCGATGTCACCGCGCCCGAAGGCGCTCTCCCAGCCGGTGCCGACCGTGTGCAGGACCGCGACCTCGACGTTCTGAAGGTCCATGAGCGACAGACGGGGGTCCTTCCTCTCGAAGGCCGGCCGCATCGCGTTGTACCGCTCGACGAGCTGCTCACGGCTGAGCTGGTCGAGGTCCTTCATGGGGTTGAGCTTGTTGAGCATCGCGCCCGGGATCGGGATGTTGCCGGCCATCCCGGAGACCTGGGAGAGGTCGACGCCGCCGAAGCCGCCCTCCGGCGCGGAGTGGACCCCGAGCGTCCGCCGCTCGTGGTCGACCTCCTCGTCCTCGTCGTGCTCCTCCTCGGTGAGCATGCGTGGCTCGCCGGGCAGCCAGGCCCGCTCGACCATGTCGGCGGACAGATAGCGCGTCACGGCGTCGTCCGGCGCGTAGAGGTGATGGTCGGCATCGAAAATGCCGTACGGGAGGCTCTGCTCGACATCCGCCACGTAGATACCGCGTGATCCGAGCTGGGGCGTGTCGGCCAACGGGCCCTCCTGGGAGTTCATGGACACTGCGTATTTGAACTGAGTTTAACTATGCCGGCGCCTCGCGCGCCACCCCACCTCAAGGTGTCGTGGCCCGCACTTTGCGTGGCAATGCCGCCGCGTCGTCGGGCGACTTTGCGCACGGCAGAGCCGGCCGAGGTGGCGCAGGACGCCGCCACGCCACTTTTCGCCGGCTGGCGGGCTCGGCCGCGAAATTCTTCCGTGGTCATTCCGCCCGGGGCCGGGGCGGAATGACCACGAGATTCACCCAGGCCCCGTTACCCGATCAGCTCCTGAACCACTCGCGGGCGCTGTTGACGACCTCACGGAACGGTTTGCCCCGGTCGAAGCTCGGCTCCCGGGGCATGCCGAGGACCTGCTCACTGATCGCGTTGCGCTGCATCTCGTTGGAGCCGCCGGCGATCGACCACACCCGGCTGTTCAGGTAGTCCAGGGCGGCGTGCTGCCCCTCCTCGTCCCCGTCCTTCCAGGCAAGCCCTAGCCCCTGCCCGATCTCCAGGACCAGGCGCGCCCGCTCCGGGTTGTACACGCCGGCCGCCAGCTTCCAGTAAGAGGCGACGCCGGCCGCGGGCTTCTCGCTCGACCGCAGCAAGCCGGTGATCCGCTGGCCGAGCTGTCCCTTGGCCCAGTCGGCGGTGTGGATCCGGGCGAGCGCCTGCCGGGCTACCGGATCCTGGGCGCGGCCGGCGGCGCGGATCACGTCCAGCAGGAACGGGTCGACATCGGCGGCCTGGGTCGTCGGCAGGTTCACCGGGTCGTCGCGCCCGGCGCCCCGCTCGACGAGCAGCAGCGTCTGTGCCACGGTCCAGCCCTGGTTGACCTCGCCGATCACGGCGTCGTCGCCGACCTCGACCTCGTCGAGGAACTCCTCGCAGAACTCGGCGTCGCCGGTGATCTCGCGAATGGGGCGGATGGTCACCCCCTTGGCCCGCAGGGGTACCGCGAACCAGGTGAGGCCGCGGTGCTTGGGGGCGTCCCAGTCGGTCCGGGCGAGGCACATCCCGTAGTCGGCCTGGTGGGCGCCGCTGGTCCAGATCTTCGAACCGGTGATCAACCACCTGTCACCGTCGCGCACCGCACGGGTCGTGATGCCGGCCATGTCGGAGCCGGCGCTCGGCTCGGAGAACAGCTGGACGAACAGCTCGTCGCCGGCGAGCATCCGCGGGACGTGCCGGGCCAGGAACTCCGGTGAGCCGTGCCGGACGATGGTCTGCCCGCACGGGCCGTACGTCGTGCCGCCCGCGTGGCCGAGATCGGGCATCCGGTACCGGGCGGCCTCCTCAGCGAAAGCGCGGGCGTGCCGGTCGGAGAGACCCTGGCCGCCGTGTTCGCTGGGCCAGTTGATGCCCGCGTAGCCGGCCTCGTAGAGCTTCTTCTGCAGGGCTCGTTCCGCCTGGAAGCCCTCGTCGTTCTGCTGGGTGCCGCCGCGCCCGTGCGCGCCCTGGCCCGGGTGGCGCGGCTCGAGGTTCGCGGCGAGCCACTGCCTGGCCCGCTCGCGGTACTCCTCGATCTCCGGTGTGTCGGTCATGGATTTCCTCGTTTCCGGAGTCACAGGGCCAAAGGGCGCGCGAAAATGATCTTCTTTGCGTGCCCGGAGGCCATCTCGACGTCTCAGAGACCGGCCAGCTGGCAGATCCGCTCCCGGTGCCAGGCCGGCGACCCGTACAGCGACGCGTCGGTCGTCAGCCGACGGAGATACAGGTGGAAGTCGTGCTCCCACGTGTAGGCGATGCCGCCGAAAAGCTGCCAGCACTTGTGCGCCAGCTCGACCGCCGCGTCACCCACGAACGCCTTCGCCATGCTCGCGGCGTGCGCCGCGCCGCGACCATCCTGCTGGGCCTCGCGCGCCGCGCCGCTGGCCACGGCGTGGCTCATCTCCAGCGCCAGGCTGGTGTCGGCCAGCTGGTGCTTGACCGCCTGGAAGGAGCCGATGGGCCGGCCGAAGGCGACGCGGTCCTTGCAGTACTGCACGGTGAGGTCGAACAGGTGCTGCATGGCGCCCACCGTCTCCGCGGTGGCGAGCACGCCGGCGAGCAGCAGCTGCGCGTCGACGGCGGCCGCCGCCCCACCGAGGGTGCCCACCAGCGCGGAGCCGTCGACCTCGACGTCGTCGAAGTGGACCTCGCAGAGCCGGCGGCTGAGGTCGAGGCCGGTCAGCACCTCCACGGTCACGCCCGGCGTGGCCGTGGGCAGGAGGAACTGCGTGGGCCCGTCGGGCGCCGCCGCCGTCACGAGCAGCCACTGCGCCGACTGCGCCTCGACCACGAGCCCCTTGCGGCCGGTGAGGCGGTACCCGCCGCGGGTGGGCTCGCAGTCGACCCCGGCGGAACCGGACCAGTCGCCGGCCGGGTCCGCCACGGCCCAGGCCACGGCCGCCTCGCCGGAGATCAGCGTCGGCACGACCTTCGCCCGCTGCTCCTCCGAGCCCTCGCGCGCGAGGGTGGCCACGGCGAGGTTGGTGTCGATGAAGGTGCCTGGCTGCAGGTACCGGCCGCGCAGCTCCGCGAGGATGACGGCGTCGAGCACGCCGTCGCCGGACACGCTCCCGCCGCCCAGTGACTCCGGGGCGAGGAAGGCGAACCAGCCGAGCTCGGCGCCGTCGCGCCAGTAGGACGGGCCGACCTGGCCGCCCGCGTCGATCAGCTCACGGAGCTTGTCCAGCGGCAGGTTCGCCTCGATGAACCGCTCAGTGGTCTCCCGCAGGAGCCGCTGATCGGGGCTGAGATCAGGATCCATGCCTGTTCCCTTCGGACGGTCTTGCGCCGCGATGCGCCAGCCTGGCACCCAAAGTTTGAACTCAGTATAATTTACCGTGTTGAGCAGTTCTAGCGCGGACCAGAGCGGACTGGCGAGCCGGGAGGTTGGAGAGTGATGGGTGACACACAGCCCTTCCGTTACGACGGGAAGCATGTCCTGGTAATCGGCGGCGCGACCGGCATGGGCGCCGCGGCCGCGCGGGCGGTCGCGGCCCTCGGGGCAGAGGTCACGGTGTTGGACCGCGCGCCCGTCGACTACTCCGTCGCGAAGGCGATCGAGGTCAACCTGATGGAGCGGGAGAGCATCGACGCCGCGCTCGACCAGGTGGCCGGACCGGTGCACGCGGTGTTCGCCGCCGCCGGCATCGGCGGCGGCGACGGGACGATGCGGGTCAACTTCATCTCGCACCGCCACCTGATCGAGAAGCTGATCGAGGACGGTCGGCTCGGCGCCGGCTCGGCGATCTGCTTCATCTCGTCGGTGGCCGGTCTCGGCTGGCAGAACCACCTGGACCGGCTCGTGGACTTCCTGGCGACGACCTCCTACGAGGACGCCGAGGCCTGGGTGCAGGCCCACGAGAAGACCGACACCTACATGTTCAGCAAGCAGGCCGTGAACGCCTACGTGGCCCGGCAGGCCTACCCGTTCGCCAGCAAGCACATCCGGATCAACGCGATCTGCCCCGGCCCGACCGACACCCCGCTCGCCCGGGCGAACGGCTGGGGTGGCTTCGACCAGCAGTACCGCGAGGCGACCGGGACGGAGCAGCTGCAGCCCGAGCAGATGGCCAACGTGATGGCCTTCCTGAACAGCGACGCCGCCTTCGGCATCAGCGGCGAGAGCCTCCTGGTCGACTACGGCCACGTGAAGGCCTCGATGGGCGGCTCGTGGGCGCCAGGCAAGCCGGTCATCGACTTCCTGATGTCCGAGACCACGATCTGACTCGGTCTGACCACGAGAGGCCCTCGGTCCCGCGGACGCCCCGACGTCAGCGGGAACGGGGGCCTCATGTCGGCCCTCTAGTGACCCTGGGGAGGGCGGCCGCCGAGTATGCGAAGGAAGATCATTTTCGCATACTCTTTGGCCCTTTAGGCGGGGCGCAGCGCCGCGAGCACCAACCGGACGTGCTCGCGCACGTCGTCCTCGTCCAGCGGCTTGTGCCCGACCATCAGTCGGAAGTAGAGCGGCGCGTACACCAGGTCGAGCACCACGTCGGGATCGGCGGGCCGAATCTCCCCGGCCGCGATGGCCGCCCGCACGATCGCGATGCCCTGGCGCCGCCGCGCGTTGATGTAGCCGTCGCGGAACGCCTCGGCGAGCTGCGGGTCGGACCGGCCGGCGGCGATCAGCGCCGCCATCGCGGTCCCGGTCGCGCCCCGGAACGCCGCGGTCATCATCAGCAGCCGGTCCTCGACCTGCTGTAGCTGGAAGTGCTCGGGGTAGGGCAGCAGGTCCGCGGACTCGCGCAGGAACGCCGACATGATCACCGCCGCGCGGTTGGGCCACCACTTGTAGATGGTCACCTTGCTCACGCCCGCCCGCGCGGCGATCGCCTCGACCGTCGTGGCCTCGAGCCCGCGTTCGACCAGCAGCGCGTACGCCGCGTCGAGGATCGCCGACTCGGCTCGTGCCGCCATGGCTGGCGCTCCTTTCTGTTGGCGCTGAGCTGCCCGGTTGACGCCGCGCTGCCCGGTTGATGCCGCGCTGGCCGGTTGACACGGCACCTGCCCGGTTGACACATTGAACTGAACGTTCAGTTCAGCCTAGCCGGACGGTGGGCAGTCATGGCATCGGTCACCGAGTACGCGTCGTTCGAGCTGCCCGTCACGCGGGTCGCCGAGGCCGGGCCGATGTCGGCCGAGGAACGGCAGGTCCGGCGCGATCTGGCCGCCGCGTACCGTCTGTGCGCGCTCTTCGGCTGGGACGACCTGATCTACACCCACATCTCGGCGCGGGTACCCGGCCTTGGCGGCCACTTCCTGGTCAACCCGCTCGGCCTTGGCTTCGACGAGATCACCGCGTCCAGCCTGGTGAAGATCGACCTGGACGGCACGGTCATCGGCGAGAGCCCGTTCCGGCCGAACGCGGCGGGCTTCGTCATCCACGGCGCGATCCACGCCGCCCGCGAGGACGCGCACGCCGTGGTGCATCTGCACACCGAGGCCGGCATGGCGCTCTCGACGCTGGCCGACGGGCTGCTTCCACTGACCCAGCACGCGATGCGCTTCCACGACCGGCTCGGCTACCACGACTACGAGGGCATCGCGCTCGCCTCGGGAGAGCGGGAGCGCCTGGTCAGCGACCTCGGCGACCACGCCGGCCTGATCCTGCGCAACCACGGGACGATCACGGTCGGCCGCAGCGTCGGGCACGCCATCACGGAGACCTTCTACCTGGAGAAGGCCGCGCGGGCGCAGCTTCTGGCGCTGTCCAGCGGGCAGCCGCTCACCATCCCGCCGCCGGAGGTCGTCGCGTTGACCGTCCGCCAGTGGCTGCGCGACCTCGCCGGCTCGCACGACCGCGAGTGGCCCGCGCTGCTGCGGAAGATCGAACGGCTCGACCCGTCCTACGCGGAATGACGCCCGTGCCTTCCGCGACGTTCCACGAGCTGTGGTCCGCGGCCGTGGCCGGCCACGGCGACCGGCTCTTCCTGCTCTTTCGCGACGACCACGCGATCAACGCGTACTCGTACGAGGAGTTCGACGAGGTCGTGGCCGAGACCGCCGGGACGCTGCGGGCCGCCGGGGTCGGGCCCGGCTCGTGCGTGCACCTCGCGCTCGCCAACTGCCCGGCCTTCGTCGCCGCCTGGCTCGCCGCCGCCCGGCTGGGCGCCTGGATCGTGCCCGCCGACCCGGCGTCGACGGCGCGCGACATCGCCTCCCAGGTCCGCCGGATCCGGCCGGCCGTCGCCCTGTGCGCCGCCGCCCGCGCGGACGCCTACCACGCGGGCGCCGCCGGCGCGGTTCCCGTGGTGGTCGAGCTCGCCGAGACGGCCGCCGACGTGGCACCGGGGGGCCCGCTCTCCGGCGGCGAGCCCGTCGCCGCCGCCGCGGCCGGCATCGGCCCGTCCGACCGGCTCGCGGTGATGTTCACGTCGGGCACCACGTCCGAGCCGAAGGGCGTCGTGCTGACGCAGGAGAACTACCGCACGGTCGGCACGGCCATGGCCGCGGCCGTGGGCCTGCGCCCCGAGGACCGCTGGCTCGTCACGCTGCCGCTCTTCCACGCGAACGCGCAGTACTACTGCTTCGCCCCGGCGATCGCGACCGGCGCCGCCGTCGCGCTCACCCACGCGTTCTCCGCGTCCCGCTGGTTGCGGCAGGCGGACGAGCTCGGCGTGACGCACGCGAGCCTGTTCGCGGCGCCGATCCGGATGATCCTCGCCCGCTGCCCGACCGAGCTCCCGCCGCTGCGGCTGCGGCACGTGTGGTTCGCGCAGAGCCTCGGGGAGCAGCACTACGAGCGGTTCGCCGCGATCGTCGGGTGCCGGCCCCGCCAGCTGTACGGGATGACCGAGACCATCGCCGCGGTCACCGGCGACACCAGCGTCCCGCTGCGGCACGACGTGATCGGCGAGCCGCTCGGCGACCGCGAGATCGCGGTGGTCGACCCGGTGGACGGCGGTCCCGCCGCCACGGGGGCGCCCGGCATGCTGCGGGTACGTGGGGTGCGCGGCGTGGACCTCTTCGCGGGCTACCTGGACGACCCGGCGACGAACAGCCGGTCGTTCACCGACCTTCCGGATGGGACGAGCTGGTTCACGACCGGGGACCTGGTGGCGGCCGACGCCGACGGGCGGCTGCGCTTCGTCGGCCGGCTCGACGACGTGATCAAGGTTTCCGGCGAGAACGTCAGCCTCACCGAGGTGGAGTCGGTCCTGGCGCAGGCGCCGGGCGTCCTGGAGGCCGCGGTGGTGGCCAGGCCGGACCCGACCCGCGACGTCGTTCCCGTCGCCTACCTCGTGCCGCGGGACGCGGGCGCCCCGCCCGACCTGAACGAGGTGGCGGCCTGGGCCACCGGCAACCTCCCGCCGGCGGCCCGCCCGCGCGAGTGGCATCTGATCGACGAGCTGCCGCGCACCAGCGTCGGCAAGGTCCGCCGGTTCCGGATCGGCTCGGCGTGAGCGGCCCGCCGTCAGCGCCAGTAGGGCGCCGTCGCCGCCATGGCCGCCTGCGGCAGCTCCAGCGGGCGGCGGCGCAGTTCCTCGTTCAGCACCTCCACGCTGACGAGCCCGTCGTAGCCGCGGTCGCGCAGCGTCCCGACGAACCGGGCCAGGTCCAGCTCGCCCTGACCCGGAAGCGCCCGCCGGTTCCCGGTCTCGCTCATCGCGTCGTCGGAGATCGGCGGCACCGCGTCGGCGAGCTGCACGTACGCGACGCGGTCGAGGGGGACCTGCTCGAGCTGCTCCCAGGGAGCGCCGCCGCGGAAGAAGTGCCAGCTGTCGATCAGCACGCCGGCCCGCTCCGGGCCCGCGGCCTCGACCACCTCGAGCGCCTCGTCGATCGACGTCACCCCGCCACCCGGGCTGAACTCCACCGCCAGCCGCGCTCCCACCTCGGCGAAGATGTCCGCGCTCCGCTTGAGAAGGTCCAGCGTCTGCCCGCCGAGCGGCGCGAGGAACGTCGCCACGACCCACTCGGCCCGTACGGCCGCCGCCGAGGTGGCGAGCCGGGCCGCGTGTCGGAGCACGACGTCGTCTCGCCCGGTGTACAGCAGCACCATCAGCTCGTGGCAGCGCAGCCCGACCTTGTCGAACGCGGCCGCGGCGGTCTCGTCCGCCCGGCCGACCACGAGCCCGAGCGCCGAGAAGCCGGCCGCCTGGGTCGCGTCGGCCATCGCGTCAGTGTCGACGTCCCACATCGTGTCGGGGCTCAGCGCGAACTCGACCGTCGCCATATGGTCTCCTCGAAATCGACCTCGGATATACCGTCGTACTATACTTCCTCACATGAGCGAAGAAAAGACGGGTCGGCTTGCCGGAAAGGTCGCCGTGGTCACCGGCGCCGGTTCAGGAATAGGGCACGCGACAGCCCTCCTCTTTGCACGTGAAGGTGCTCGCGTGGTATGCGCGGACATCAGTGGAAAAGAGAAGGACGTCGTTGCTGAGATCGGTGACGGAGCGGTCGCGGTTCATGTCGACGTATCACGGAACGATGACGTCGTACGAATGATCGAAACCGCCGAGCGCGAATTCGGCGGCCTCGACGTGCTGTTCAACAACGCCGGCTTCGGCGGCCCGCGCCGCCCGCTGGCCGAGTTCGACGAGGAGATCTTCGACGACGTCGTAGGGGTCAACCTCAAGGGCGTCTTCCTCGGCATGCGGCACGGCATCGAGGCCATGCTGCGCACCGGCGGCGGCTCGGTGGTCAACACGGCGTCCGTCACCGGCCTGGTGGGGATGAAGAACCAGGCGGTCTACGCGGCGGCCAAGGGCGGGGTCGTGCAGCTCACCAGGTCGGCCGCGCTCGACTACGCCACCAAGGGGGTGCGGGTGAACGCGATCTGCCCCGGCATGGTCTGGACGGGCCTCGCCGGCGGGGAGCCCGGCTCGACCCCGCCGGCCGACCTGATCCCGCCGCAGCCGATGAAGCGGTGGGGCATGCCGGAGGAACTGGCGGCCGCCGCGCTCTTCCTGGCGAGCGACGAGTCGTCGTTCATAACCGGCGTGCTGCTCCCGGTGGACGGCGGCTACACGGCCCGCTGAGTGATCCTGGGGACAATCGGACCTGCCAGCAGACCTGCCAGATCGCCTTCGGCGATCCGGCAGGAACCCCGGCTTCGCGATCCGGCGGGAACCCCGGCCGGGCGTGCGAAGAAGATCATTTTCGCACGCCCTTGGCCCTCCAGGGACCTACTTCCCGGCCAGCCGGGCGACGATCGGCGCGAACGCCTCCGCGTCGGACTGCTGGACGCTCACGTAGTTGACCCCGAAGGCCTCCCGCCGCAGCTCCAGCAGGTCGATGATCTCGTCGGCGGTGCCGGCCAGGACGTTGGGGTGGTTGCGCAGCTCGGAGGGCGGCATGCCCATCGCCTCGGCGACCGGCGCGAGCGCGCCCTCCGGGTCGTCGGTCACCCGGGTGAAGAACGGGGAGCCCTCGACGTCGAGCGTGGCGAACCGCTCGCCGGCCGCGTCCCGCACGTAGCCGATCCGGCGTTCCGCCTCCTGGTGCGGGGTCAGCCCGTCGTCGTTCACGGGTGTGAACGGCACGTTCGCGATGCTCGCGATGTCGGCCTGCCGGCCGGCGAGCGTCAGCACCCGCTTCTTCCCGCCGCCGATCATGATCGGCGGGTGCGGCCGCTGCACGGGCAGGGGCAGTCCGGCGTAGCCGCTCACCTCGACGAACTCGCCGTGCCGGTCCAGCTCCTCGCCCGCACAGTGCTCCTTGAACAGCGCGATCACCTCCTCGAGCTTGGTGATCCGCCGCGGCCCCGGCGCGAACTCCAGTCCCATCGCCCGGTACTCGGGCGCGCTCCACCCGGCGCCGATGCCGAACTCCAGCCGCCCGTCCGACAGCAGGTCGAGGGTGGCCGCCTCCTTCGCCAGCACGGCCGGCACGTGGTAGTCGACGCAGAAGACCCGGCAGCCGATCCGCAGCGTCTCGGTCACGGCCGCGGCGACGGCCATCGCGGTGATCGGCGCGAGATGCTGCGGCGGTTGGCGGGCCTCGCTGCTCGCCGGCCCACGACCCAGATAGTGGTCCGCCAGGAAGATCGTGGAGAACCCCAGGTCCTCGACCCGGCGGGCGAGCGTTCGCCACTCACCGCCGGAACGCGCCCTGGTCGCCTGCACCGCGAATCGGAAGGCCCTCGAACTCGCCATGATCGTGAACTCTAGAACAAGGGACTGCCGCCGGTCCACGATCGTTGACTCAGTCCGACTTCTGTGATCGTTTGGAGCTGGCGGGGCGGTCCGGGTCCGGGCTAGGGAAGCCAGGGCTGGCCGACGGCGGTCACAAGCCCCGCCGCGTCGAGCTGAAGCATCATCAGTTTGTCCGGAGCGGACGCGATCAGTTTCCGCAGGTCCGTGAGGTCGCCGGTCTCGTACTCCTCGGGTCCCACCGAGTACGTGACCCGGACCGTCGGCGCCAGCACGTACTCGCGGGTCTGGGTCCCGACGTCGTCGATCCGGTAACCGTCCAGGCAGGTCCCGGTGTCGTCTCCGGCCTGCGGAGCGCAGTGGACGTAGGCCTTCGGGTCGAGCCGGAGCACGGTGCCGTCGACGCTCGCCACCGTGCCGAGGTCGTGAACCTCGCCGAAGCCGGCGAGCGGTGGGTGCGCGTCCCGCGGCAGGGGCGAGTGGGACACCGACGCTGACGGAGGCGCCGCCGGCGATGACGCCGAAGATGAGGCCGGCGATGCCACCGGCGACCGGGATGGGGCGGGTGAGGGCGACGAGGGCGCCGAGGGCGACCCGGTGGGCTCGCTCGTGTCGCTGGAGCAGCCGGCGAGCACGGCTCCGGCGACGAGCATCCCGCCGAGCAACTTCGACAACCCGCTGATTCCCACGCCAATCATGACGAAAGACTAGTCGCGGGCCGGATCGGCCGCGCCCTCCAGACCAACGGAAGATCGCCTAGCGGCGCGAAACCGCTGGGTATCGAAGCCAGAACGGAGGCCCTCACGCCGAGACGGCGGCCCTCACGCCGATACGAAGACCCTCACGCGGAGACGGAGTAACCGCCGTTCACCGGGTAGGTCTGGCCGGTGATCCAGGACGCGAGCGGGCTCGCGAGGAACGTGACGAGGCCGGCCACGTCGTCGGGCCGTCCCAGCCGGGGAACCATGTACCGCTTGAGCTGGCGGCGCAGGCGGTCGGCCATCTCGGCCGACGTGCTGGCCATCTCCTCGAGCCCGAGAGTGTCCACGGTGGAGAGCGCCACGCTGTTGACCGTGATCCCCTGACCGCCGACCTCGCGGGCCAGCGCCCGCATGAACCCCGCGGCGCCCGCCTTGGCGGCCGAGTAGGGGGCCATGTTCGCCTCGCCGACGCGCCCGGCGTCGGAGACGATCGTGATGACCCGGCCCTCGCCGGCGGCGAGCATGTTGGGCAGCGCCACGCGGGTGCAGTTCAGCACCCCGTACAGGTTCACGGCGAAGTAGCGGTCCCAGTCGGCCGGCTCGGTGGTCGCGAACGCCCCGACGCTGACCGAGACCCCCTTGGAGCCTGCGGCCGGGTCCTTCACGTCCCAGCCGCCGGGTCCGGCGTTTCCGGCGTTGTTGACCAGGATGTCCACCGTGTCGGCGCCTATCGCCGCGGTCACGGCCGCGTAGTCCGAGACGTCGAAGGGGCGGGCCAGCGCGGAGCCGCCGGCGGCCTCGATCTCCTTGACGACCCCGTCCGCCCGGTCGGGCACGAAGTCGTTGACGAGCACCCTGGCGCCCGCCGCCGCGAGGGACAGGCAGACCGCCCGCCCCACGCCCTGCCCGCCGCCGGTGACGAGAGCCGTGCGCTCGCCGAGATCGATCGTGAAGCTCACGTGTATGCCTCTCTCAGGGCAGTAGATGTCAGCGCAGCAGGTCTCGGCGGGCAGACTCGGTTCTTCGGTTCCTCGCCGTCGAGCGCCGTTCACGGCGACGCCCGCCGCCTCGCATGACGAAGATCGCCAGGACTGTACCCAAATCCGAGTTCCGAGCCCTCGCTGGTTCGGATCCGGGTACAGATCTGCCGATCAAGCTCATGACGCGGGTGGTACGGCCGGGTCAGCCCTGGTCGAAGCGGCGCCAGGTCGCGTCAGGTGGCGGCACCGGCGATCTTGAGCTCGAGGATCTCGTCCTCGGAGTGGCCGAGCTCGCGCAGCAGGTCGTCGGTGTGCTCCGCGAACAGCGGCCCGCGGCTGGTCTCGGGTGGCTGGGAGTCGAACTGGACCGGGTTGGCGATCAGCCGGCGCTCCTTGCCCTCGCTGTCCAGGACCGGCCGGATGTAGCCGTTGGCCTCCATCTGGGGGTCGTCCAGGATGTCGAGCGGGCCCTGCACCGGAGCCCACGGACCTTCCATGGTCTGCAGGTGACTGCTCCAGTAGGCGAACGGCTTCTGGGCGATGGCCTCGGTGATGTACTGGCCGGCCGCGGTCGCGTTGGCCATGAGCTTCTGGGCCGTGTTGAAGCGTTCGTCGTCGATGAGCTCGTCCAGGCCGAGGTGGCGGCAGACGTCGGCGAAGTAACGGAACGGCTGGATCATGGTGAAGTTGATCCAGCGCCCGTCCGAGGTCCGGAAATGACCGACGGTGGGGTTCAACGGGGCGTTCGCCATCATCTCGTTGATGGATATCGGCGTCTTCTCGCCGCGGGTCAGCGCCGCGTTGCTGAGATCGAGCGCGAACGCCCACGCCCCGACGCTCATCAGCGAAACATCGATCACGGACGGCTCCCCGGTCGCCGCCCGGCCGTAGAGCGCGGCCGCGATACCGCCGGCGATCGTCATCCCGCCCATGGAATCGCCATAGGCGCCGCCCGGCATGGTGAGGACCCGCGGGCTGTCCGGCGGCGTCACACCCCAGGCACTGCCCATGCGGCACCAGAACGAGGAGCCGTCGTACCCGCCCTTCTCCGCCCACGGCCCGCGCTGGCCGTGCGCGCTCCCGCGCACATAGATGATGTCCGGATTGGCCTTGCGGATGTCCTCGAGCTCGATACCGAGCCGCCGGCGCGCGTCCGGGAGGAAGTTGGTGAGGAAGATATCCGCGTCCTTGACCAGCTCGAGCAGGACGGCGTATCCGGCGGGGTTCTCCAGGTCGAGGCCGATGCTGCGCTTGCCGCGGTTGGGATGCTCCATGATCGGGTGGAACGTGCCGTCCTTCGGGTGGTTCACCATCCCGCGCTGCGCGTCACCCCGCTCGGCATGCTCCACCTTGATCACGTCGGCGCCCCACTCGGCGAGGACTCCGCCGGCCGCCGGGGTGAACGTGAACTGGGCGACCTCGATCATCTTGACGCCTGCCATCGGCTGCTGCACTGATCCCCGGTCCTTCCTGCGAACGGCGTGGAAGCCGGCCGGACGCTGTGTGGGTCGGCGAACGGCTCGTCTCTGGACAACGTAGTTAGGCTGAGTACAAGAACGCAAGGGCTGGGTCCCGTGGGGGATGGGTTCGTAGCCGGCCGACTTCCGCGTGTGGTCGCCCCCGAGCCCGTGGTGAGTGCATGGCGAGCGCATGGTGCCTGTCGGCGACGTCGCGGGGTGGGTGACTCGTCTGGCGCGAGGGTGTCCCGGTGGCGGGGATGTGCTGGCGGTGCGGTCACTGGGTGATCGTGCGAGCACCTTTGGTGACGGCTCCCGCCGGCCCTGGCGGTGGCCCGCGCCGGCGTCCAGGCGTCCTGGCGGGGCGGGAGTTTGACGGCGAGGTCTTGTGTGACCTCCCGCCACCTGCTAAACATTACCCCTCAGATCTTGTACTCAGTACAAACCCGGCTCGGGGGCTGGGGGTCCGCGCCCGGGAGGAGTTGGCGTGTGGCCGGCGCGACCGCGGGCCATGGCCAAGCCCCGCCGTCCGGCGGCCAAGAAGACGATCTAGGGCCATCCGGGCTCCGAGCGAGCCCTACTCGCGTGGAGCCGCCGAAACCCCGCGGGTCATCGCGTCGAGCTCAAACGACCGTCGAAGCAGTCTCTAGCGCCATCTCGAAGCAAGTCGTACTTGGAAGGGAAGTCCCGGCGTGAAGAACAACAAGTTGATTTCGGTGACCGCTGCTGCCGGCCTGTTAGCGGCCCTGGTCGCGGCCTGTGGCGGTGGCGGCGACGACTCCAAGGGTGCGGACTCGGCGAGCGGCGGGCTCACCGGGTCACCCATCACCATCGAAGTGATCACGACCCTCACCAGCGTCACGCCCGGCACCGAGGCCTACCAGGCCGCGCAGGCAGCCGCCGCGGCGGTGAACGCGTCGGGGGGCATCAACGGGCACCCGCTCAAGGTGAAGGTGTGTGACGCCAAGGGCACCGAGAGCCCGACGGCCGCGACGACCTGCGCCCGCAACCTGGTCGCGGACAAGGACGTGATCGCGGAGGTCGGCGACTACCAGGCCTTCCCCGAGCAGACCAACACGATTCTGAACGCGGCGAAGGTGCCGAACATCGCCTCACAGCCGAGCTCCCAGTCGACTCTCTCCTCGCCGAACTCCTTCCCGCTCGCGGGCTCGGACGGCGCAGGCCTGGGGACCGTCCTGGCCGACAACGGTGCGAAGAACATCCAGGTCGCCTACACGAACGTCGCCGCGGCGGCCGCCGCGGTGGGATTCAACACGATCACGCTGCAGCAGGGCCGCGGCCTCAAGCTCATGGGCGGTATCCCGGTCGAGGTGACCGCCACCGACCTGACGCCGGTCGTGACCGCCGGGGCCAAGGGTGACGGCGTGGCGATGGCCATGATGCCGACCCACGTCGCCGCGTGGCTGAACGTGGCCAAGAGCGGGAACTTCACCCAGAAGCTGTCCGCCAGCGCGGGGTCGCTCACCGAGGACACCCTGAAGTCGCTCGGTACCAAGGCCAACGGTCTGCTCGTCGCGGCGGGCCTCCCGCTGGTGACCAGTGACATGCCGGGCATCAAGCGCTTCAGGGACGAGATGGCCAAGTACCAGCCGAAGGCGGACATCGACCAGGTCAGCCTCAACGCCTGGATGGGTACCTGGGCCTTCGCGCAGGTCGCGCGCACCATCAAGGGCGACGTCACCCGGGCCTCGGTGCTCGATGCCTTCGGCAAGCTCACGAACTTCAACGTGTTCGGCCTTCTGCCGGAGGGCTACACCACGACGAAGGACTTCGACTTCCCCGGGCTCGGCCGCCTCTTCAACCACCAGATCATCGAAGGTGTCGTGAAGGACGGCAAGCTCGTGCAGACGTCCGACGGTTACGTGCCCGTCTTCACGCCGAAGCCGTAACGATCACGATGCCCGAAAGCCGCGATGCCCGCGGGTCGGTGACGACCCGCGGGCAGGGGGTGGTCCAGTGATCCGTTTTCTTTTCCTCGGCCTGGGGCTGGGAGCCATCTACGCCCTGGCCGGTCAGGGCCTGGTCCTCATCTACCGAGGGTCCGGCGTCCTCAACTTCGCCCACGGCGCGTTCGCCGCCGTGGGCGCCCTCGCCTACTACGACCTGCACGTCAGTGCCGGTCTGCCAGTCGCGCCGTCGGTCGTGCTGGCACTACTCATCTCCGGCGCCGTCGGCACGCTCATGCACCTTCTGGTCATGCGCCCGCTGCGGCATGCCCCGCCGCTGACCAGGGTGATCGCGACCCTCGGCGTGATGGTCGTGCTGCAACAGCTCGGCCGAATAGTGTTCGGGACCTCGATCCGCATCGTGCCGTCGTTCCTGCCGACCAGGAGCGTCAGCCCCGTGGGCGGAGCGGCGGTGGGGCTGGACCGCTTCGTCCTGCTCGGTATCGCCATCGTGGTGTCGGCGACCCTCTGGCTGGTCTACCGGTACAGCAGGTTCGGCGCCATCACCTCGGCGGTGGCCGAGAACGAGCGCGGCGCGCAGCTCATGGGCCACTCACCCGACGTGATCGCTGTGATCAACTGGACCCTCGGCGCCATGCTCGCGGGCCTCGCGGGCATTCTCATCGCGCCGATCGCCGGGCTGGACATCAACACCCTCGTCCTGCTGATCATCCCGGCCCTGGCCACCGCCATGATGGCCCGGTTCGACTCCTTCGCCGGCGCCCTCCTCGCGTCGCTGGTCATCGGCATCTCCCAGTCCGAGATCACCAACTACGTGCACGCCTCGGGCTGGAGCGACGCCGTCCCGTTCCTGTTCGTCATCCTGGTGCTCGTCGCCCGGGGCCAGAGCCTGCCGCTGCGCAGCCACGTGAACGAGCTGCTCCCAGAGATCGGCACCGGGCGCCCGCGGCCGCGCTGGCTGGTGGTGGCCGTCGTGGCGATGGCGGTGCTGATCCTGGTCACGCCCACGACCTGGAACGACGCGCTGACCGCCACGACCATCGGGGCGATCATCTGCGTGTCGCTCGTGGTCGTGACCGGCTACGCCGGCCAGCTGTCCCTGGCGCAGTATGCGTTCGCCGGCTGGGGCGGCTACGTCGCCTCCCGGCTGGCCGCGGTGGCCGGCCTGCCGTTCCTGCTGGCACTGGTCATCGGTGTCGCCGCGGCCGTGCCCGTCGGGATCCTCATCGGGCTGCCGGCGCTGCGGACCCGCGGGATCCACCTCGCGATCGCGACCTTCGGCCTGGCCTACTCGTTCCAGAGCATCCTCTTCCAGAGCGTCCCGCTCACCGGGGGCCTCGAGGGTACGGTCGTCGATCCGCCGACGCTGTTCGGCTGGGACATCGACGCGGTCAACCACCCCAAGCGCTACGCCATCACCTGCCTCGTCGCGCTGGTGCTGGCCGGGCTGGTGGCCGGGAACATCAGGCGGGGGCGTTCGGGAAGACGGCTGGTGGCGGTCCGGGGGAACGAACGGGCGGCCGCCTCGCTGGGGATCAGCGTGTACGGCGCCAAGCTCTACGCGTTCGCCCTCTCGGCGGCGATCGCGGGGCTGGGCGGCGTCCTGCTGGCCTTCCAGACGACCTATGTCGACTTCAGCCAGTTCAACGTCTTCAACTCGATCGCCGTGATCATCAATACCGTGATCAGCGGCGTCGGGTTCCTGGTCGGCGGCGTCGCCGCCGGCCTCAGCATCGCTGGCGGCGTCACCCCCAAGATCTTCGGCGAGCTGATCACGAGCGGCTCGGCCAACCAGTACGTGACGCTCGGCCTCGCGGTGCTGCTGGTGCCGACCCTGATCCAGTACCCCAACGGCCTGGCGGCCTGGGTCGTCACCTGGAAGCTGCCGTGGGGGCGCCTTCCCTTCCGGCGCGCCACGTCGCCCGACGACGCCGGTGCCGCGGACGGAGCCGGCGTCACGACCGACGCGGACGGGGCCGACCCGAACGGGGCCGACCCGACCGCCGACGGCCCGAAGCCGGCGGCAGCGGACGACGCGACCGACGCGGCGCGCGTGGCGCTGCGGAAGGCCATGGCGAAGGCCACCCCCGCCGTGCCGCGCCGGGTCACGCCGCGGGTGCTGGAGGTGGAGGACGTCTCGGTCCGTTTCGGCGGGGTGCAGGCGCTCGACGGCGTGTCCATCCAGGTGCGTCCGGGCGAGATCGTCGGCCTGATGGGGCCGAACGGCGCCGGCAAGACGACCTTCATCGACGCGGTCACCGGCTTCAACCGCATCCAGGACGGGAAGATCCTGGTGGACGGTGTCCGGATCGACGGCCTGAACGCCCGCCGCCGTGCTCGCCTGGGTGTCGGGCGGACCTTCCAGTCGCTCGAGCTGTTCGACCAGCTGACGGTGCTGGAGAACCTGCGTACCGCCTCCGACCCGCGCGACTCGGCCGCTTACCTGACCGACCTGGTGCGGCCGCGGCACACCGAGCTGACGCCGGCCGCCCGGTCGGCGATCGAGATGTTCGAGCTGGCGAAGGATCTGCGCCGGGTGCCCTCCGAGCTGCCCTACGGCCGCCGCCGGCAGGTCGCGATCGCCCGGGCCATCGCGACCGAGCCGTCGATCCTGCTGCTCGACGAGCCGGCCGCCGGGCTGCACGAGACGGAGACCCAGGAGCTGTCCGACCTGCTGCTGCGGCTGGTCGACGAGTGGGGCATCGGCGTGCTGCTCGTCGAGCACGACGTCCCGATGCTCAACCGGGTGTGCGACCGCCTCGTGGTCATGGACTTCGGCAAGGTCATCGCGACCGGGACACCGGCCGAGATCCGCGTCGACCCGCGGGTGGTCGCCGCCTATCTCGGCGAGGAGCGCGCGGCGGAGCCGGAGGGCGAGCGCGCGCAGGAGCCCGTCGGGGAGGCGCGCGTCCAGGACGAGCGCCCGCAGGAGGTGGTCAGCGATGCCCGATGAGTCCACGGCGGTGCTGCGGGCACGGGGCCTGTTCGCCGGCTACCGGCGGATCCCGTGCGTGCGGGACGTCAGCCTCGACGTGTATCCGGGCGAGATCGTCGTCGTGCTCGGACCGAACGGCGCCGGCAAGACGACGACGCTGTTGACCCTTGCCGGGGCGCTTCCCGGCCTCGGCGGGGAGGTCCACTGGCGGGGCAACCCGACGAAGGCGTCGCTGCACCGCCGGGTGCGCGACGGCCTGGGCGTGATCCCGGAGGAGCGCTCGGTCATCTCCCGGCTCTCGGTGCACGACAACCTGCGCATCGGCCAGGGGCCCGTGGAGCAGGCCCTGGAGCTGTTTCCCGAGCTCAGGCCGCTGTTGCGCCGGCGGGCCGGCCTGCTGTCAGGGGGCGAGCAGCGGATGCTCCTGACGGCCAGGGCGCTGGCGGCCGAGCCCGCGGTCCTGCTCGCCGACGAGCTCTCCCTGGGGCTGGCCCCCAAGCCCGTCGCCAGGCTCATGCAGGCCCTGCGGGCGGCGGCGGAACGGGGCGCGGGCGTGCTGCTCGTCGAGCAGCACGCCCGGCAGGCGCTGGCCGTCGCCGACCGGGCATACATCCTGCAGCGCGGGAGCGTGGTCTGGTCGGGCTCGGCCGACGAGGCGAGGCAGAACCTCCACCAGGTCGAACGTGCCTACCTGGGGCAGGACGTCGACGCCTGACCAGCGGATTCGGGCCGCCCGCCACTGGCGGGCGGCCCGAATCGTAGTTAAACTGAGTTTAAATACCGACAGTGCCGACTGTGGAGCACGGAAGGTCGCGTGCCGATGCACAAAGAAGACATGATCCTGGTCAGTATCGATGATCATTCGATCGAGCCGCCCGACATGTATGAAAGGCACGTTCCAGCCAAGTACCGGGACCAGGCACCGAAGGTCATCCGCAACGCCGACGGGATCGACCAGTGGGTCTTCCAGGGCGCGGCGACGTCGACGCCGTTCGGCATGGCCGCCACGGTCGGCTGGCCGGCCGAGGAGTGGGGCCGTGACCCCGGCACCTACACCGAGCTGCGGCCCGGGTGCTTCGACCTGAACGCCCGGATCGACGACATGAACGCCAACGGCGTGCTCGCGTCGATGTGCTTCCCCAGCATGGCCGGCTACAACGCCAGGACGTTCGCCGAGGCGCCGGACAAGCAGCTCTCTCTGATCATGCTCCAGGCCTACAACGACTGGCACATCGACGAGTGGTGCGCCGGTGCTCCCGGCCGGTTCATCCCGATCGGGATGCTGCCGATGTGGGACCCCGAGCTCGCGGCGGCGGAGGTCCGCCGGCTCGCGGCGAAGGGCTGCCCGGCGGTCAGCTTCCTGGAGGCCCCGCACGCGCAGGGATACCCGAGCCTCCTGTCCGGTCACTGGGACCCGCTGCTGAACGCCGTCGTCGAGACCGGAACGGTGCTCTGCCTGCACATCGGCGGCGGCATGGGCCTGCTCAAGCTGCCGAAGGAGGCCCCGGCGGACCACTCGATCATCCTGTCCACGCAGATCATGACCCTGGTCGCGCAGGACCTGATCTTCGGCGGGGTGCTCCTGAAGTACCCGACCCTCAAGATCGCCTTCTCCGAGGCCGGGATCGGCTGGATCCCGTTCTACCTCGAGCGGGCCGACCGGCACGTGAAGAACCAGCTGTGGCTGCGGAACGACTTCGGCGGCCGGCTGCCGTCGGAGATCTTCCGTGAGCACGTCCTGGGCTGCTTCATCACCGACCCGATCGGGCTGAAGAACCGGCACGAGATCGGCATCGACATCATCGCGTGGGAGTCCGACTACCCGCACACGGACACGACCTGGCCCGAGTCGCCGGAGATCCTCTGGAGCGAGCTGGTCGACGCGGCGGTGACCGAGGAGGAGACCCACAAGATCACCTGGCAGAACGCCTGCCGGTTCTTCGGTTTCGACCCCTTCACCGCGATTCCGCGCGAAGAGGCCACGGTCGGCGCGCTGCGGGCGCGGGCGCATAACGCGCACGTCGACACCACCCGGATGTCCAAGAACGAATGGCGGCGGCGCAACGAGGCGGCCGGGATCGGAGTGCTCGTCCCATGAGCGCGACTGGCGGCGGCGAGGGACAGCTCGCCGGCAAGGTGGTGGCGGTAACCGGCGCGACCAGCGGGTCCGGCCTGGCGATCGCCAGGCGGTTCGCGGCCGAGGGCGCCTCCGTCGTCCTGTTGGCACGGGGGGCGGACCGGCTGAAGGCGCTGGAGGAGGAGTTAGGGCCGCGCGCCGTCGGCGTGACGACCGATGTTGGCGACCCGGACAGCGTGCGCGCCGCGTTCGAGGCCATCGAGGCGCAGTTCGGGAAGCTCGACGTCCTCATCAACAACGCCGGCCTGCACCGCCCGTGCCCGTTCGAGGCGCTCACCGACGACGACATCGGCCGGGTGGCGCGCACCAACCTGCTGGGCCCGGTCTACACGTGCCGGGCGGCGATTCCCCTGCTGCGGGCCGCGGGCGGCGGCGACATCATCAACACCTCGTCCGAGGTGACCCTCGAAGTGTTCCCGTACGAGTCCATCTACAAGGCGACCAAAGCGGGTCTGGAGGCGCTCGGCCAGGCCCTGGGCCTGGAGTTCGAGAAGGAGGAGATCCGGGTCACGACCCTCATCCAGGGCGTGGCGCTCGGCGAGGGCGGCGGTTCGACCGACTGGGAGGACAGCGGGGAGCACACCCATCTGGTGTGGCCGCGTCTCCAGGCGGAGGGAACGGTCAACCGGGTGATCGGAAAGCACGGCGGAATGACCGTCGAAAGCGTGGCCGACGTCCACGTCTTCATCGCCACCCGACCTCGTGGCCAGAAGCTCGACGTCGTCCGCGCCCGCAGCTACTAGTGATCCCAGAGGAAATGGCCGACGGGCATGCGAAAGAAGATCGTTTTAGCATGCCCTTTGGCTCTTAGGGCGATTGGTGCCGGAGATTCTTTAGTGGCCGAGTTCTATGACGCCCTGCCGGTGGACTTCATCGAGCCGGGCGAGACGACGACTGTCGACGTGGATGGCTTCCCGGTGGCGGTCGCCAACGTGGACGGCGAGTTCTACGCCTTCCAGAACCTTTGCCCCCACCAGGGCAGCAAGCTGGGTGGGCGCGCACTGGACGAGGGCTGTTTCATCATCTGCCCCACACACGCCAGCAGGTATGACGTGCGTTCTGGCGCCTGTGTCCGGCCCTCGTCCTCAGACGGATTCAACCAGGATCTGATGGTCTTCCCCACCCGTGTTCAGGACGACGTCGTCCAGATCCAGATCTGACGCAAGAAGACAAGAAGATGAGTGGAACCGCCGGCCGGGCGTCAGAGCGAGAGGGTGCTGTCCGGATGCAGCCCCGCGAGCACGATGGCCGTCCGGCGGTGCAGGGCAAGATTGAGTCGACCGGTCCGGCCCTGGGCCCATTCCAGAATGGAGTCCAGCACCAGGGCCTCCAGGATCTGCGCCATCTCGGCCGGCTCGACCTGGTCGGTCACCTCGCCTTCCTTCTGCGCTCGCGCGAACAGCGTCTCGAAGGCCTCGGCGAAGGCCGGGTCAGGGGGAGGTATCTCGCTGTCGGGCCGGCGAGGGCGTCGGAACTCGGCGAGAGCGCGGATGACGGCCGCCGGGTCGGCGGCCTTGATGTTGCGTGCCAGCGCGTTCATGAGGGAACGCAGCGACTCCTCGAGACCCCGATTCGCCTTGATGCAGCGGGCCGCCTCCTCGCTGAGGACGGAGGCGGTCTCGTAGCCCATTTCGAGAAGAATTTCCTCCTTATGGGCGAAGTGGAAGTAGAAGGTCCCCTTCGTGACTCCGGCGGCTTGGGCAATCTCCTCGGCCGTCGTTTCTTCGATCCCGGTCTCGAAGCCTCGCTCGGACCACAGGCGCAGTGCGGCACGCACCAAGCGGCGTCGAGTTTCGCGGGAGCGCGCCTGCATAAGGCGGGCCCGCCGCGGTGTGGGTGGGGTAGTCATTGACCAAATATACCGGCGTGGTCACCCGCCGCGTCACGCGACCCGGCCGAAAAGAGCGGGCGCGTGGCCGGCCTCAGCCCCTTGGTGGCGGCACGCCCCGGGAGGACGGCGCCCCACCGAGCGTCCCGGCGCGGCTGGCGGCGCCCATGTCGGGCCCCGGTTGTCGCCCTGGTGGAGCCGGTCGCGGTGAAGTGCGTCACGGCCGGCGCGGGGCAATCGTATGAGCGATTCGTGTGACGTCGTCGTGACGCGCACCCTGGCGTGGGGAGTTGTCCGTGGCTGATCGGGTCCCGTTGGTGGACTATCTGGTTCTCTCCGACGATCCCCATCTTGTCGCCCACGAGTGCGAACGGTGCGGGGCGCGATTCTTCGACCGACGCAACGCGTGCGCCTCGTGCGGGGCCATCGGTTTCCACCAGGTCGACATCCCGAGAAAGGGAACGCTGCTCACCTACACGATCGTGTCGACCGCCGGGCCGGGAATTCAGGTGCCGTTCGTCGCCGCCGTCGTCGACTGCGGCGGCACGATCGTGCGCGGAAACATCGTGAATGTCCAGCCCGATCCAGGGCAGGTGCGGACGGGTATGGAGGTGCGGCTGACCACCGTCTCCGTGGGCACGGACGGCGTGGGCGTCGAGGCCGTCGGTTACGGGTTCGAGCCCGCTTAGGCGGGCTCGCCAAGACGAAAGGAATGTCCGCCGTGACCCAGGACGTCTGGATCCTCGGGATCTCGATGACGAAGTTCGGCAAGCACCGGGACAAGGACACGGTCGACCTGGCCTCCGAGGCCGCGCTCGCCGCGTTCGGCGACGCCGGGGTCGGGATCACCGACATCGACGTGCTCGCCGCCGGCAGCCTGATGGCGGGGACCTCCGCCTTTGGCCAACAGCTGCAGAAGCAGATCGGTCAGACGGGAATCCCGGTCTACAACGTCGCCAACGCCTGCGCGACGGGCGCGACCGCGCTGCGTACCGTGATCATGGCGATCAAGGCGGGGGAGGCCGACCTCGGCCTGGCCGTCGGGGTCGAGAAGCTCTCCGGCGCCGGGCTGTTGGGCCCCGTCAACCGTCGGAAGGAAAGCGACACCTGGGTGCCGGACGGCCGTTTCGGCGCGCTCACCTCGCTGGACGGCAGGGTCGGCACCGACTCGATGCCGGGGGTGTTCGCCCAGATCGGCCTGGAGTACGGGCACCGGTATGGGGGAGCCAACTTCGAGCTGTTCGCCAGGATCTCCGAGAAGAACCACGCGCATTCGACGCTGAACCCCCTGGCGGCCTATTCGAAGCGGTTCACCCTCGAAGAGATCATGAATGATGTCATGATCGCCTACCCGAACACCCGGCCGATGTGCTCGGCGAACTGCGACGGCGCCGCGGCGGCGGTCGTGGTCAGCGACAGCAAACTGCGGACGCTGTCCCTCGAGCAGCGCCGGCGCGCCGTGAAGATCAGCGCGTCGGTGCTCACCAGCGACCCCTGGCGCGAGGGCTGCCAGGTGCTGCCGGACGTCAACACGCTGACCCGGCAGGCGGCGACCCGGGCCTACGAGCAGGCCGGCATCGGCCCGGAGGACCTCGACCTCGTCGAGCTGCACGACTGCTTCGCCACGGCCGAGCTGGTGCACTACGACAACCTGATGCTGTGCCCAGAGGGCGGCGCGGTCGACTTCTTCAACTCGGGCGCGACCTGGCGTGACGGCAAGACGCCGGTGAACGTCAGCGGCGGGCTGGAGTCCAAGGGGCACCCGATCGCGGCGACCGGCATCGCGAACGTCTGGGAGATCTGCCACCACCTGCGCGGCGAGGCCGGGGACCGCCAGATCGAGGGGGCCAGGGTCGGCCTCGCCCACGTCATAGGACTCGGCAGCGCCTGCGGCGTGCACGTCCTGGAAAAGGCGGCTGCCTAAGGAATCGCACGGAATTCCCACCAGCAAGAAGGCGCCCGGCACTGAACCTTGCCGGGCGCCCTTTCCCATATCAGCAGAGAGTTGAAAACGTGTTAGTGCACTTACGTCGACGTGGCTGGGCGGCGGTCGCCGCGGCCGGCGTCGTGATTCCCCTCGCTGTGGCCGGTTGCTCGAAGTCCGACCAGGCGACCGGCAACGCGGCCTGCGGCAGCCCAGGGGTGACCCCGACCGAGGTGAAGGTCGGGTTGGTCTATCCCGACAGCGGCGCCATCGCTGTCGGGTTTCGTTTTGCCCGCAGCGGCGTGCAGGCCCGGGTCGCCCTCGCGAACGCGTCGGGCGGCGTCAACGGACGCAAGATCGTCCTCGATTGGCGCGACGACCAGGGGAGCACGAACGGGTTCACCCTCGCCGCCCAGGACCTGCTGACGCACGCCGGGGTCTTCGGACTTCTCGCCGAGAGCATCGTCGTCTCCGGCTCGGCGGACCAGCTGGACAAGGACGGCATACCGATCGCTGGCCTGCCCGGCGAGGAGGCGTGGACGCAGCACCGGAACATGTTCACGTTCGGCTCGCTGCAGTCGGCCGGTTCCGCCATCACCACGTTTGGGCTCTACGCGCGGCGCTTCGGCGCGACGAAGGTGGCTCTGGTCTACAACGACACGATGTCACAGTCGGCGCAGGGACTGGTCAAGCTGTTCACGGAGAGCCTGCGGTCCCAGGGCATCGCGGTGGCGGATTCGATCGTCTACACGGCCGGGGTCACCAGCCCTGCCAAGGTTGTCACCCAGGTCGAGGCGAGCAACGCGGACGCTCTCGTCAGCATTCTGTCGGCCGACGACTTCCTCCCCGTCTACACCGCGGCCAAGCAGGCTGGGCTGACGTTCAAGGTCACGCTCACCACCTCCGGCTACGACTCACAGCTCCTCGCCACGCAGGGCGCCAATATGGCTGGGATGTCGGTCCTGACGCCGCACATTCCCTTCAGCGCGGACTCACCCGCGCTGCGCACCTACCGGCAGGCGATGAGCGACTACGCGCCGGAGCTGGGCCAGACTGACAACGAGGTCGCGCTCGCCGCCTACATCACGACGGACGAGTTCCTCCACGGCCTGGAGCTCGCCGGAGCCTGCCCGACCCGCGACGCCTTCATCGACAACCTGCGGGCGGAAAAGAACTACAACGCGGGCGGCCTGATCCCCACCACCGATCTCAGCCGCTTCGGCGAGGCCAACCTCTGTTACAGCTTCGTCCGGGTCAACCAGGCCGGGACCGCCTTCGACGTCGTGCCCAGCTCCGACGGGCCCGACCCCAACCAGTGGTGCGGCACCCGGCTCGGTACCGGCTAGCTCGGCGGCCTTTCATCGGGTGGCCCGCACCAGGTTGCCCGCACGGGGCTCGATGGTCAGGATCCGGCGGGCCGCCGCGAAACTCGCGGCGCGCCCGCCGGGCTGGCCGCGCCGCCCCAACAGGTCCGAGCCCGAACAGGTCCGGTACAAGCCCGATCCAGATCGGGGCAGTGCCGGCCGGCCTAGATCTTGATGGTCGAGTTCTTCGAGGGGAAGGGCGCGACATCACGCAGGGAGAGGACTCCCGGCGCGGCGGCGCACACCTGGGGGATGGCGTTGACGACGCTCATCGCCGAGGCGACGGCGATCGGGTCACCGACGAAGCCGGCAGGGGCGGACACGGTCATGTCCAGGCGGATGCAGGGCTCGCCCGTCACCTCGGCCCGGTAGCCGTCGCCCTTGAACTCGAACTCCGGGAAGTCCTGCTCGCGGAGTCTCTCCACATGCCCGACGATGACCCGAGCCTCCCCGCCAACCATGCCCTTGACCCGGTACTGGAGACCGGAGATGGTGCCGGCGGGGATGTGGCCCGACGCGACATCGAAGGCCTCGTCGGCGTAGATGACGCTGCTCTCCTCAACGATGTCCTCGATTTCCACGCCGATGGCGTCCGCCAACATGTGTAGCGTCGTCGCGTGATAACCCGTGGTAACGCCTGGTTGCAGGATGGGCGTGTGCGCGGTGTCGTGCTGGCCGAAACCGAAGAACCTCGTGATGCCCTCGCCCTCCCAGTAGGCGTTGTTCATGAACTGGAGCATCTCGACGCTCTTGACCTCGCGGGCCAGGCCGAGCGCGGACAGGGCGAGCGCCGCGGTTCCGTAGCCGGGATCCATGCCGACGGTGAGGAAGGACGACCCGCCGTCGAGGCAGGCCTGCTCGAGGTCCTTGAAGAGCTTGTCGTCCTGCGCGCGGGGATAGACCAGCGTGGGCCACCACAGGTTCACCACGTTCTTGCCGGACCGGAGAATCCGCAGCAGGTCCCCGAACGTCTCCATCGGGTTGTCGATCCAGTTGCGCCCAACCGTGAAGCAGACACAGTCCGCGGGCGTGGCGAGCACCGCGTCCTTGTCGCTGGTCACCTGCACGCCGAGTGGGTCTAACCCGTAGAGCTCGCCGAGGTCCCGGCCGTCCTTGTCCGCGGAGCGGGCCCAGGCCCCCACCACCTCCAGGTCGGGATGGCCCAGCACGCCGATCACCGCCTCCTTGGTGACCACACCGGTTGCCCAGTGGATGACTCGATACGCCACGATCGCCTCCGCAGGTCAGCTCGGTTTTTTGAACCGAGTACAACATAACTACCTCGCGGACATCGTGCACCCAATCCGGCCAGGGCCGCGCAGACCGCGCAGACCGGGGACGGTCGGCTGGACATGCTGTGCGCCAGCCGATCCGCGACCGTCGCGTCCCGCCCAGGTCCGAACATGGCGAAGCCGCCGGTCCCGGTGGGAGCGGCGGCTTCGGCGGAGTCTGGCTGGGTCAGCTCGGCGCGAGTTCGGCCGCGAGTTCGATGAGGTCGGCGGCGCGGACCTTGCCCACCTCGGTGCGGGGGAGCTCGTCGAGCTGGACGAAGCGGGCCGGCACCTTGTACGGGAGGAGCTTCTCCCGCGCCGCCGCGGCGAGGGCCGCCGGGTCGAAGTCGGCGCCCAAGTGGGTGACGACGAAGGCCCAGGGGACCTCGCCGAGCCGGTCGTCCGGTATGCCGACGACGGCGCAGTCGGCGACCGTGGGGGAGAGGCGGAGGACCTCCTCGACCTCGCCGGGGAAGACCTTCAGCCCGCCGCGGTTGATCATGTCGGAGACGCGGCCCTCGATCCAGAGGAAGCCGTCCTCGTCGATCCGGGCGATGTCGCCGGTGCGGAACCAGCCGTCCGGGGTGAGCCGGTCGCCGAGCGCCTTGCCGTCGGCGTATCCAGCGGACACCGCCGGCGTGCGGACGTAGAGCTCGCCCTGCCCGCCCGGCTCGACCTCGCCCCCGTCCGGGCCGACGATGCGCGGCGTCACCCCCGCGTGCGGCCGGCCGATCGAGCCGAGCTTGGACTCGCCGAACGCCCGCGCGTCCGCCGCGTTCCAGCCGACGATCTCGCCACCGATCTCCGTCTGGCCATAGCAGTTGAGCACCGTGACGCCGAACTTGTCCTTGAACAGCCGGGCGCGCAGCGGCGAGAGCGGCGCGGTGATGCCGCGGACGTAACGCAGCGGCGCGAGCGAGATGACCGACGGGTCGTCCGTCAGCATGTTCATCGCCGCCGGCGGCAGCACCGTCGAGCGGATCTGGTGCTTCGCGACGGCCCTGGTGAACGCCTTCGTCGTGAACGTCGGCATGATGACCGCCGGCGCGCCGACGCGGAACGCGAACAGCACGTTGTAGATGCCGGCCGACAGCGCCATCGACGTCGGGATGAGGTTCGGCATCGGTGCCTTGCGCTGGGCCAGCCTGTCCTTCGCCGCGTCGCCGACGAGCTTGGCCAGCACCGGCTCCAGGAGCGCCAGGTAGCCCGAGTGTCGCAGCAGCACCGGCTTGGGCCGGCCGGTCGTGCCGGATGTGAACTGCACCAGCGCGATGTCGGCGTCGTGTGCGGGCACGTCCGCGGGCGTGCGCCGGCCCGGCACCGCCTCGGCCCAGGCCAGCTCGCCGCCGTTCGTACCCGCGTGGACGACGATCGGCAGGGCGCCGCCGGTGACCCGGTCCGCCCAGTCGGGCATCGTGACGATCGCCGCCGGGCGGACCGCCTCGACCAGGTAGGCGATCTCCGCGTCCGACGTGCGCGGGTTGAGCGGCACGTACACGGCCTCGGCGGTCCACACGCCGAACATCGCGGCGACGACCTCGGCCCCGCCAGGCAGCATCACCGCGACCGGATGGCCCGGGCGCACCCCGGCCGTCCGCAGCACCGTGGCCAGTGCCTCGGCGCCGCGGCGCAGCGCCGCCCGGGTCGTCTCCTCGTCCTCGACGAAGACCGCGGGCGTCGCCTCGTCGCCCTCGCGCGATTCCAGCAGGTCGACGAGCCTCATGCCGACCCCTCCGACCCCTCCGACCCCTCCGACCCCTCCGACCTCGACGACCCCTCCGACCTCGACGATCCCTCCGACCTCGACGACCGCTCCGGGCTCGACGGGCTCGCCGGCTGGGCCGGGGCCGCGGGCCGCTCGTCGGCCCGCTTCGCGGCCGCGAGGGCGGTGGCCGGCTTCGGCTCCTGCTCCAGGTCGGCCCACTTGGCGGGACGCTTCTCGACGAACGCCGCCGGGCCCTCGACCTGGTCGGCGTGGCCCCAGACGGAGACGAGGTGCGTGGCGCCGGCCTTGCACGCGGCCGTCAGCCCGTCCTCCAGCGCCCCCCACAGCGCCCGCTTGGTCGCGCGCATCGCCACCGGCGAGTTGCGGGCGACCAGCTCGGCGATCTCGGCGGCCCGTTCGCGCAGCCGTACCGGCGGGTCGACGACCTCGCTCACCATGCCCAGCTCGTAGGCGCGGGCCGCCGGCATCCGCTCGTGCGCGCCGACCAGCGCCATCCTCATCACCGGCTCGAACGGCATCTTGCGCAGCAGCGCCATCAGCTCGAACGAGACCACCTGGCCGACGGAGACGTGCGGGTCGAAGAACTTCGCGTCCGCGGCGGCGATGACGATGTCCGCGTCGGCGACGAAGTGGAACCCGCCGCCGCCGCACAGCCCGTTGACCGCCGCGATGACCGGCTTCTCGACCTTCTGGTGCCAGGCCGTGAAATGCAGGTCGAAGACCTCGGCCTCCGCCCGGTAGCGCTCCATGCCGAGGCCGTCGGTGGCGATCTCGGCCACGTCGACGCCGGTCTGGAACGCCCGGCCCTCGCCGGTGTGCACGATGACCCGGATCTCCGGGTCGCCGTCGAGCTCCAGCCAGGCCTTGGCCAGCTCGTCGCGCATCCGGTTGTTCATCGCGTTCAACTGCTTCGGCCGGTTGAAGATGAGCCAGCCGACGTGGCCGCGGCGCGCGACGACGAGCGTCTCGTAGCCGGGGTACACGTGGTCGAAGTCGGCCGCGGTCGCGGGCGTCCCCGGCGCCCCCGACGCCGCCCTGGTCGCCGACGAGTCCGTCACGCTCATCCTCCTAGGCCGTTTCTTCGGGATCTGGAATGGGAACGGGCCGCAGCCCCGCTGTAGACACAGAGAGTGTTCGGACATGTACGGCTGTGCGGGCCGCTGAGGCGCCAGCCGGCCGCGGGAGGGGTGAGGGGTGGGCCGCCGGCGAACTCCGCTCCGGCCCAACCCTGCCGCCGAGGCCGAAGCGTGTCGGATGGGCGAGCCCATGGGCTTGCCCATCCGACACAAACCTCAGGCCGTCCGTTGGACTGTGTCGGATGGGGAAGCCCATAGACGGGCTCATCTGACACGCTCCGCTGTTGGCTGCCGCGAGGCGAGCACCTTCTCGTGCTCCGCCTCCCGGTCGAGCGGTGCCCACCGCGCCGGGCGCTTCTCGACGAACGCCGCCGGGCCCTCGACCTGGTCGGGATGGCCCCACAGGCCGACAAGGTCGGCGGCCGCGGCCTGGCAGGCGGCCGTCAGGCCGTCCTCGAGCGCGCGGTAGAGGGCGCGCTTGGTCGCGGCCATCGCCGCCGGCGAGTTGCGGGCGATCTTCGCGGCCAGGTCCGCGGCCCGCTCGCGCAGCTCGGCCGGATCCTCGACCACCTCGCTGACCATGCCGAGCTGGTAGGCCCGGGCGGCGCCGAGCTTCTCGTGCCGGCCGGCGAGCACCAGCCGCATGATCGTCTCGGCAGCGAGCTTACGGGTCAGCGCGATGCCCTCGAACGCGGTCACCTGCCCGACCGACACGTGCGAGTCGATGAACGCGACGTCGGACGCGGCGATGACGACGTCCGCGTCCGCGACGAAGTGCAGGCCGCCGCCGACGACCCGGCCCTGGATCGCGGCGATCACCGGCTTGACGACCCCGCAGTGCCAGCCGGTGATCCGCAGCTCGGACCGCTTGGTCCGCCGGGACTGCTCGCGCAGCGCGCCCGGGTCGCGGCTGAGCTGGACGACGTCCAGGCCGGTGCAGAAGTCGCGGCCGGCGCCGACGTTGACGATGACGCGCACCGCCGGGTCGGCGTCGAGCTCGGCCCAGGCACGCGGCAGCTCGTCGAACATGACGCCGTCCATGGCGTTGCCGGCCTTCGGCCGGTTCAGTTCGAGCCAGCCGACGGGCCCGTCCCGACTGACCCGAAGGGTCTGGTACTCCTCGGACATCTGCTCCGACTCCGACTAGGTAGAGACCTTGCGAGGGCGACCCCGCGAGGGCGCGGTCAGCTGCGGGGGACGTCCTTCCAGGCCTTGCCGCGGTGCGGGTCGGGCTCGCGGGGCAGGCCCAGCACGCGCTCGGCGAGGATGTTCTTGTTGACCTCGGACGTCCCGCCCTCGATCGTGTTGGCCCGGCTGCGCAGCATGCCCTTCACCTCGTGGGGGAGGGACTCGGCGTAGACCTCGGCCGGCTCGAGCGGGGCGCCGTCCGCCCCGGCGTGTTCGGTACCGGGGATGAAGTCCGACTCCCACGCGGCGCCGTACGCGCCGAGCAGGTCGGCGGCCAGCGCCTGGGTGCGCTGGTTGAGGTCACCCTGGTGGACCTTGCCGATCGAGCTCTCCGGCCCCGGCGCGAGCCCGGCGGCGAGCCGGGCGCGGATGCGCTCGTTGTTCCAGGCCCGGATCCGCTCCTCGCTGTAGAGGTGCGCGATCTCCTGGCGGACGGTCGGCTCGTCCCAGCCGCCTGGCCGGCCCGCGGCGCTGACCTCCTTGGCGAGCTTCACCAGGTGCAGCGCGCCCGAGCCGCCGATCCGGTCGACGCCACCTGAGCCGGAGCCGGAGACCATCTGCCGCTCGCCGGACAGGGTGGAGTTGCCGACCCGCCAGCCGTCGCCGACCGCGCCGAGCCGCTGGCTGTCCGGGACGACCGCGTCGTCGAGGAAGACCTCGCAGAAGTCGACCTCGCCGGTGACATGCCGCAGCGAGCGCACCTCGACGCCCGGCTGGTGCATGTCGATGAGGAAGTAGGTGATGCCGCCCCGCTTCGGCACGTCCGGGTCGGTACGGGCGAGCAGCACGCCGTAGTCGGCGAGGAAGCCCCACGTCGTCCAGACCTTCTGGCCGGTGACGATCCAGTTGTCACCCTCGCGGACGGCGCGGGTGGCCAGCGACGCGAGGTCGGAGCCGGCGCCGGGCTCGGAGAACAGCTGGCACCACACCTCCTCGTTGCGCACGATCGGCGGCAGGAAGCGGCGCTTCTGCTCCTCGGTGCCGTGCGCGAACAGCGCGGTGGCGGCGTTGGCCAGGCCCAGCGGGTTGAGCCGGCCCAGGTTGTACGGGCGCAGCTCCTCGTCGGCGGCCCTGGCGGCGCCCGACGACAGGCCGAGGCCGCCGTACTCGGGCGCCCAGCGGGCCGCGACCAGGCCGGAGACGCCGAACACCGGGTACCAGCGCTCGTAGTCCGCCCGGCTGCGCACCTTCCGGATCGCCGCCCGCCCGCCGGCCGCGGCGGCCTCGCGCCAGGTCACCGGCACGTTCGCCTCGACCCATTCCCGCACCTTGGCGCGGGCCTCCTCCGGCGTCGCGTCCGCGGCGAGCAGCAGCCGCCCGTTCGGCCCGACCGGCCCCTTCGCGTCCGCCGCGCCCTTGGGCAGCACCGCGTCCGGGGTGCCGGCCGCGTCCGGCGTCGTCACCGACATCCCGTCACCGCCCCTTGAAGTTGGCAGAGCGCTTCGCCGCGAAGGCCGCCAGGCCCTCGCGGAAGTCCTCGCTGCGCGACGACAGCTCCATCCCGAAGGCCTCGTTGCGCAGGTGGTCGTCCAGATTGGCCGAGGCGCCGACGTGCATCAGCCACTTGGTCAGGCCGAGCCCCACCGTCGGTCCGGCCGCGAGCCGGGCGACGACGTCGCCCGCGGTCGCGTCGAGCTCCTCGGCCGCGGCGACGGCGTGGATCAGGCCCCAGTCGACGGCGGTGGCCGCGTCGACCCGCTCGCCAAGCAGCAGCATCCGCCGTGCGCGCACCTCGCCGACCCGGCGCGGTAGCAACCAGGTCAGGCCGCTGTCCGGGGTGAAGGCGCGCTCGGAGAACGGCGCCCAGAACCGGGTGTCCGCGGCGGCGACAGTCACGTCGGCGGCGACGGCCAGCGCCAGGCCGATCCCGGTCGTCCAGCCCTGCACCGCGCACACCACCGGGGTCTGCACCGTGCAGATCAGCGGGATCAGCCGGTGCGCCTGGAACGGCAGCCGGCGTTGGATCGAGCCCGCCCGGGGCCTGGGGCCGCCGGCGCTGTTGCGGGCGACGATGTCCGCACCGCCGCAGAAGTTCTCGCCGTTGCCGCGCAGCAGGATGACCCGGACGGCCTCGTCGGTGCCGGCCTGGGCGATCGTGTCGATGAGTCCGTACATCATCGCGTCGTTGATCGCGTTGCGCTTCGTCGGCCGGTCCAGCGTCAGCCGCAGCACCGGCCCGTCGAGGACGACGTCCAGCCCTGGCGCGCTCGCGTACCCGGGGCTGTCGGCGGCGTCCTCGCTCACGACGGCGCTCACAGGTCCTTGAACCGTTCGGCGATCGCGTCGAGGGTGTTCTGGAGGTTGCCGGTGCCGCCGGGCGGGTCGGGTAGGCGGATGGCGCCGTGCTCGCGGCTGGGCAGCAGGATCGTTGCCGTTCCGGGCGTGGTGAGCTCGTCGCGCTGGTTGGTCGCCGTCAACTCGAGGTCGACGGCGGGCCGGCCGCCCTCGGCCAGGTACTTCCTCACGACCGTGCCGCGCAGCCACTGCGTGTCGCCGACGTAGTTGAACTTGCGGAACTCGCAGGAGAGCTTCCACAGCCAGGCGTCGTCGCCCATCCAGTCGGTGCACAGGTGGATGAGCCAGGTCTCGCGCATCCGGCCGTAGTCGTAGGTCGTCGGGTTGCCGGCGCGGCGGGCGAGCTCCGGGTCCCAGTGCACCCGCTGCTGCACGTCCGGGATGTTCAGGTCGTCGCGGTAGTAGAAGCCCGGGATACGCCGGCGGTTCGCCAGCGCGAGGCGCAGCGGGGCGACACCGTAGAGGCCCATGCCCATGCCGACGTGCCAGCAGACCATGTCGGTGACCCGCAGCGGCCCCTTCACCATCGGCCCGATCGTGTCGCCGATCTGGACGTCCTCCCAGTGGCGCGGGTCGCCGCCGCGGCGGGCGGTGGCCTCGGCGTCGTAGGCCGCCTCGATCTCGGCGATCTGCTCGTCGGTGTACCGCTGAGGCTCGATCTTCGCGTACTTGCCGCGCTCGCGGGCCTTGCGGCGCTCGGTGCGGACCATGTTGCGGTACTGCCCGGACAGCGGCGTGCCGGTCTCGTCCATGAAGACCTGGCCGCCCCACTCGTGGACCGCGCGGCCGGCGAACTCGCTCACCTTGTCGTGCACCCCGACGAGGGCGTTGCGGCGGAACACCCGCAGCCCCGGCCGCAGCGGCGCCCACCACTCCCGGGACGCCCCCGAGTAGAAGGCGTGCACCCCGCGCAGCGGGTCGCCCTTCATCACGTCCCGGAGGTGGCCCGGAATGCTGGTGACCTCGTCCTCGCCGATGAGGGTGTCGCCGCCGACGAGCGGGGGTGGGGCGATCGGCCCGCCCCAGCTCGACGCGGTCGCGTAGTCCTCGTCGCACCACAGCGGGTTGTCGTCGCCGTAGCAGCGGGCCACGTTGCGGAACGCGTCGACGTTCGGGCGCCGGTACTGCGGCGGGGCGGTGTGCGGCTCGGCGATGCCGATCCGGGCCCGCAGCCGTGCGATCCCCTCGTCGGTGATCGTCCCGCCGGGCCGGGGCTCCCGGGCCTTGGTCTTGCCATCCGCTGTGGCGGGGTTCGCGTCCTCGGCTTTGGTCGCGGTGGCGTCGCTGGCATTCGTGACCACGGATGGGCCGCCTTTCGGGGTCTTACGGCCGACTACCTGACGGTGGATGCGGTAACCCCGCTCGTAATGGTCAGGACCGAGCAACCGAGCTGGCGCGGAGGTCGCCGGAGCGAACCAATGTCACAGCCCCAGGAGCCTGGCCGCGTTGCCACAGGCGATCTTGTCGATGTCCGCCTGGGGCAGGTGGCCGAACTGCTGGGCGGCGGCCTTCTTCGACTGCGGCCAGGTGCCGTCCTGGTGCGGGTAGTCGGTCTCGAAGACGACGTTGTCGATGCCGATCCGGTCGAGCAGGTCGACGCCCACCGGGTCCTTGAAGAAGCAGCTGTAGACCTGGCGACGGTAGTAGGTCGACGGCGGCTCGGGGCAGTGCAGCTGGCCGTGCGCCCAGCCGCGGTGGGTCAGCCACACGTCGTCGGCCCGGTCGAGCACGTACGGGATCCAGCCGATCTGGGCCTCGGCGTACATCAGCTTGAGGTCGGGGAAGCGGTGCGGCACGCCGGAGAAGAGGAAGTCGACGAGGCTGCCGGCGCTGTTGCTGAACAGGACCGTCGCCTGCACGGCCTCGGGGGCGTCAGGCGCGGTCTGCATGACCTTGGTGCCCGACCCGATGTGCATCGCGACGACGGTGCCGGTCTCCGCGCAGGCGGCGAAGAACGGGTCCCAGTACCCCGAGTGCAGGCTCGGCAGGTCCAGGTAGGACGGAAGTTCAGTGAACGCGACGGCCCGCACGCCGCGGGCGGCGTTGCGGCGCACCTCGGCGGCGGCCAGGTTCACGTCCCACAGCGGCACGATGCACAGCGGGAGCAGCCGCCCGCCCGACGTGCCGCACCACTGTTCGACCATCCAGTCGTTGTACGCCTCGACGCAGAGCTTCGACAGCTCCTTGTCCTTGCCCCACAGGAAGATCTGTCCGCAGAACCGCGGGTAGTTCGGGAAGGCCAGCTGGGCGGCCACCCCGTTGATGTCCATGTCGGCGATCCGGTCGGCCACCTTCCAGCAGCCGGGGCGCATGTCGTCGAACGTGATGCCGTCCATCGTCACCTCGTCGGCGGGGACACCGGCCGCGGCGATGTAGCGCTTGAGGCTCGTCATCCGGCCCTCGTAGCTCCACCAGGCCACGTCCGGACCGTCGGTGCCGGGAGCCTCGATGTAGCTGGAGCCGACGAGCTTCACCTCGCCGGCCGGGGCCATCACGATGCGCGGACCCTGCTCGCGGTACTTCGCAGGCAGCCGGGAAATCCACACGTCCGGCGCTTCGACGACGTGCGCGTCCATGTCGATGAGGTCCGGGATCTTCGCCAGGACCGACGCGTCGACGTCGGGCCCGCCCACCACCTGCGGGAGCTGCTCTGTCGTCAGGTCTGTCATGGCCGTATGCACCACCGATCCGGCTGAGTACTGCTCGTCACTGCTCGTCCGACCGCGCTCGTCCGACCGGCGCGCCGCTGTGTGCGCCCAGGCGGCGTCCGCGGTCACCGAGCTCGCCGCCGTCCCGCCGATGCCGGCGGATCGCGGTTGTCGCTGGTGTCGCGGCGGTCCGCTGCGCTAGCATAATGTATACGATCTGCCCGGCCAACCGTTCGCGACGCCGCCGACAAAACCGGCGTCGCGGGTGGGGGCGGCGCCGGAGGGGGAATAGCCCCCGCCCACTCCGGCGTGGGCGCTTGTGCGGGCGAAGGGCACGCGGCGGTGGTGAAGCCGCGCGCCCGGAGCCCGTTCCAGGGCCGGGGCGAGGCCGGGTCTGCCGGCGAGACGAGGTGGAGCATGCGGCTGCGGGACTCCGAGTCCGACGCGAGGTTCCGCAAGGAGGTGCGCGCCTGGCTCGCCGAGAACCTGCCGGTCCTCGGCCCGCCACCCGCCTACGGTGACTGGACGGCGAAGAAGGCCTACGACCAGCGCTGGCAGCGGATGCTCTTCGACGCCGGCTACGCCGGCATCGACTGGCCGGCCGCCTACGGCGGCCGCGGCGTGACCGCGTCCGAACAGCTGATCTTCCTCGCCGAGTCGGCGGCGGCCGGCGCCCCCGACCTCGGGGTGCACTTCGTCGGCCAGCTGCACGCCGGCCCGACGCTGATCGCCGAGGCGACCGACGAGCAGCGGGCGTTCCACCTGCCGCGGATCCTGCGCGGCGAGTCGATCTGGTGCCAGGGGTTCTCCGAGCCAGGCGCCGGCAGCGATCTGGCGAGCCTGCGCACCAGGGCCGTGCGCGACGGCGACCACTACGTCGTCACCGGCAGCAAGATCTGGACGTCCTACGGCTTCGCCGCCGACTACTGCGAGCTGTTGGTCCGCACCGACCCGGACGCCGGCAAGCACCGCGGCATCAGCTGGCTGATCATGCCGATGGACCTTCCCGGCATCGACGTCCGCCCGCTGCGCACCATCCAGGGCGAGAGCGAGTTCGCCGAGATGTTCCTCGACGAGGTTCGCATCCCGGTGGAGAACCTCGTCGGGCGGGAGAACGACGGCTGGCGGGTCGCGATGGTGACCTTCAGCTTCGAGCGCGGGACGTCGCTGGTGCGCGAGCTGCTCACCGCGATGACGATGGTCGAGGAACTGGCGACGCTCGCGAAGACGCTCGGCCACGGCCCGGGACGCACGGCCTGGGACGACGACGCGATCCGCCGGGAGATCGGCCAGGTCGCCGCCGAGCTCGACGCCATGTGGGCGCTGACCCGGCGCAACGTCACCCGCGCGGCCGGCGGCGGCGGCGTTCCGCCCGCGGGCGGGTCGGCCTTCAAACTGACCTACTCCGAGGCGATCCACCACTTCGGCGAGGTCGCGATGAAGGTGCTGGAGCGCTACGCGATCAGCCTCGACGCGCTGCCGCTGGGCGACGGCACGGACCTGCCCGTCGGGCGCCACATCATCGAGCACCTGCACGCCTTCGCGATCAGCATCGGCGCCGGCACCTCGCAGATCCAGAAGAACATCATCGCCGAGCGCGTCCTCGGCCTGCCCAGGGAGCGGTGAGCGGTGCACTTCGATCTCGACGAGGACGGCCTTGCCCTGCAGGCGACCGTCCGCGACCTGTGCGGCGAGCGGCTCCCGCTGGATGCGACCCGGAACTGGACGGACGCGGCGAGCTTCGACCGCGCCGCGTGGCGGGCGCTCGCCGAGCTCGGCGCGTTCACGATGACCCAGCCGGAGGAGCGCGGCGGGCTGGAGCTCGGGGTGGCCGATGCTGGCCTGGTCTTCCAGGTGCTCGGGGCCGAGCTGGTCCCCGGGCCGCTGGTCGCGGCCGCCCTCGTCGCGGACCTCGACGAGCGGGTCGGCGCGGGCGAGGCGTTCGCCACCGTCGTCACCCGCCCGCCGGCGGGCTCGGGGCCGGCCCGCGCCGGCGGCCCATGGGTGATCCCGCATCTGGACCTCGCCTCCGACGTCTACGTCGTCGACGACGAGGGCGTCTGGCGGACACCCGCGGACACCGTCGAGGGCAGGCCGGTGCCGAACCCGCTCGACCCGGCGACGCCGATGTGGCTCGCCGACGCGGTGCCGGCCGGCGAGCAGGTCGGCGGGCCGGAGCTGGCGCGCGGCTGGCTGCTGCGCGGCTCGATCCTCGCCTCGGCGCTGCTTGCCGGCAACGCGACGCGGACCGTCGAGCTCGCGACCGCGTACGCCAAGCAGCGCGAGCAGTTCGGCCGGGTCATCGGTGGCTTCCAGGCCGTGAAGCACCTGCTCGCGGAGGCGTTCACCCGGGCCGAGGTCGCGCGCGTCGCCGTCGACGCGGCCGCGGTCGCGCTCGACGACGCCGGCATGGGCGCCGGGTCCGACGAAGGGTTCGAGGACGGCTACGCGGATCCGACGTTCAACCCGGTCCGCGCGATCGCCGGCGCCCGGGTGCTGGCGGCCGACGCCGCGTCGCGCAACGCCAAGACGGCGATCCAGGTGCACGGTGGCATGGGCTTCACGTGGGAGACCACGATCCACCTCTTCCTGAAGCGGGCGTGGGTCCTGCGCAACGCGTTCACCACTCCCGAGGAGGCGGCCGACACGGTCGCGCACTCGCTTACCCGGCCGAAGTGGATGGCAGCGTGATCACCCTTCCGTCCATGGAGGCTGTCAGAGACATGGAAAGGAAGGCCGCATGACCAGCTCGGCCGTCGTCGAGGGTGTCGAGGGTTCGGACGTCCCGCCTCCGGAGATCACGCTCGACGTCAGCGACGGGATCGCGACCATCACGCTGAACCGGCCGGACGCCGGCAACGCGCTCACCGCGGACCAGCGCGAGAAGATCATCGCCTGGCTCGACCAGTTCAACGAGGATCCGACGGTCCGCTGCGTCGTGCTGACCGCGACCGGACGGTTCTTCTGCACCGGGGCGGACCTGCGCAACCAGTCCGCGCCGCCGGCCCGGCCGGACGACGTCCCGGAGAAGCTGGTCGGTGACGTGCGGCGCGCGATGCTGCGCGGCGCGATCCGCCTCATCCACGCCATCCTGGACTGCGAGAAGCCGGTCGTCGCCGCCGTCAACGGCACCGCCGCCGGCATCGGCGCGCACATCGCCTTCGCCTGCGACATCGTCGTCGCCACCGAGAAGGCGAAGTTCATCGAGGTCTTCGCCCGCCGCGGCCTCGCCGTCGACGGGCTGGGTACCTGGCTGCTGCCGCGGCTGGTCGGCCTCACCCGCGCGCGCGAGCTGGTGCTGCTCGCCGAGGACGTTCCCGCGCCGCGCGCCGCCGAGATCGGGCTGATCACCCGGTCGGTGTCGGCGGACCAGTTCGACGCCACCGTCGCCGACATCGCCGGGCGGCTCGCCGCGGGGCCGACGAGGGCGCACAGCGCGAACAAATGGCTGCTGAACCGGTCGCTCGACGTCGAACGGCACACCCTCGCCCAGGAGGAGGCCTGGATCGTCGACGTCATGTCGAACACCGTCGACGCGAACGAGGGCGTCGCCAGCTTCGTCGAACGCCGACCCACCCACTTCCGCGGCTTCTGAGATCCGCCGCCGGCCGTCAGCCCGTACGTCGAGGAGGTCTGTGTCATGCCCGAGCCGCGGCACCCCGAGTTACGGCACCCCGAGCTACGGCACGTCGACTGGTCGCGGCTGTTCTCGCCGCGCGTCGTCGCCGTCGTCGGTGCGTCCGACACCGAGGGAAGCCCGCAGCGGGCGCAGTGGACGCAGGTTTCCCAGCGGTTGGGCGCGCTCGGCGCCGAGGTCATCCCGGTGCACCCGAAGAAGCCCGACATCCTCGGTGTGAAGGCCTACCCGAGCGTCACGGCGCTGCCCGCCGACCCGGACATCGTCATCGTGCTGGTGCGCGACCCGCTGCCGGTCGTCGAGGAGGCGGTGAGCCGGAACGCCGGCTTCGTCGTCGTCTTCTCCGCTGGTTTCAGCGAGCTCGGCACGGCCGAGGGCGACGCCGCCGAGGCGAGGCTGCGGGAGCTCGCCAGCGGCGCCACCCGGGTGCTCGGCCCGAACACCAACCTCAACATCTTCGAGCCATGGCCGGACGAGCTGCCCAGCCGCAAGAAGCTCGCCATCATCACCCAGTCCGGCTACCAGGGCCGCCCGATCACCCAGGCGCAGGCCCTCGGCGTCGGCATCGAGATCTGGGCGACGATCGGCAACGAGGCCGACCTGGAGTGGGCCGACTTCGCCGGCTACCTCGCCGCGAACCGGCCGAACGTCGGCGCCATCGCGACCTACGTCGAGGGTTTCCAGAACGGCGGGGCGTTCCTGCGCGCCGCCGACGCCTGCGCGAAGGCCGGCATCCCGATCGTCGCCATCAAGATCGGCCGTAGCGAGGAGGGCCGGGTGATGGCCGCCGCGCACACCGGCCACCTCACCGGTCCCGACGCCGTGCACGACGCCGTGTTCGACCAGTACGGCGTCATCCGGGTCGACGACCTCGACGAGGTCATCGAGATCTCGAACATGTTCTGCCAGACCGGGCTCGTCGACGGCCCCGGCGGGATCGCCGTCTACGCGATGTCCGGCGGCACCGCCTCGCACGTCGCCGACCTGTTCGGCGCCGCCGGCGTCAGGATCCCGAAGTTCGAGCAGACGACGGTCGACGCCCTCGAGAAGTACATCCCCTGGTACCTGCGCCGGGACAACCCGGTCGACTCCGGCGGTGTCATCACCGCCCGCCCGGAGAACCGCGAAGTCCTCCAACTGATGCTCGACGACCCGAACACCGACGTGCTGTTCGCGCCGATCACCGGCGTGTTCCCCGGCATGAGCGACGCACTGTCGCGCGACCTCATCGCGCTGCATCAGAGGTTCCTGGCGGGCGAGGGCAAGCCGGTGGTCGCGGCGTGGATCTCGCCGATCCGCGACGACTCCTACCGGTCGCTGTGCGAGGCCGGCGTGCCGGTGTTCCACTCGTTCAACGCGGCGGTGCGCGGGCTTTCGGAGCTTGGCCGGTACTCGCGGTTCGTGCGCGCGTACCGCAGCCCGTTCGACGACGACCAGGCGGCGACCGGCGTTCCGGCGCCGGCCGAACGGCCCGCCGCCGCGGCCGCGGGCCGGGAGTTGCTGGCCGGGGCCGGGGCGACCCTCAACGAGGTCGACTCGAAGAAGCTGCTCGCCGGCTACGGCATCCCGGTCGCGGGGGAGCGGGTCGTCACGTCGGCCGACGACGCCGTCGCGGCGGCCGTCGAGCTCGGCCTGCCGGTCGTCATGAAGATCGTCTCGCCGGACATCGCGCACAAGTCCGACCTCGGGCTGGTCGCCGTCGGCGTCGGCGACGAGGACGCCGTCCGGGCGACCTACGACCGGCTGCTGGCCACCGCCGCGAGCGCGGCGCCCGAGGCGGCGATCGACGGTGTGCTCGTCGCCCAGCTGGTGACCGACGCGGTCGCCGAGGTGATCCTGGGCCTGTCGCACCAGCACCCGTTCGGCCCGACCATCACCTTCGGCCTCGGCGGCGTGTTCACCGAGGTGTTCGCCGACGTGGCCTTCGCCGTCCCGCCGTTCGACGCGGACCGCGCCCGCAAGGTCATCGAGTCGACGAAGGGCGTGAAGATCCTGCGCGGCACCCGCGGCCGTCCCGCCGGCGACGTCGACGCCCTCGTCGACGTCATCCTGCGCCTGCAGTCGGTCGCCCTCGACCTCGGCGACGCCATCTCCGAGCTCGACATCAACCCCATCCTGGTCCGGCCGGCCGGCCAGGGCGTCGTGGCCGTCGACGCCCTCGTCATCCCGGCCAAGCGGCCCTGACTCGGGCCCTGGCGGGGCCCCGACCCGACACCCGGACTCCGACACCCGAACCCCCCGACACCTGCCGGGTGGCGGGCGCGTCGGCCGGCGCTATTCGGCGGCGAGGTCGGTCGTGGTCAGGGGACGGCCGGGCAGTGGCGTCGTGGGGCGGGCGCGTAGGCCGTCGAGGATGATGGCGCGGGCGCGATCGAAGGCGATCTCGGCCGTCGTGTCGGGGCCGCGGCTGAGGCTGTAGGCGGCGAGCGCGAGCAGGTGGGCGACATCGCCGGAGCCGACGTCGGGCCGCAGTGACCCCTCGGTCTGGGCCGCGCGGATCAGGGCGTCGAGCGCCTCGGCATACTCGCGGCGGATCCGGGTGATGGCCGGGTCGGAACGCACGGCCGCCGCCATCGCCGGTGAGAACAGGACGGTCAGCCGCATCGTGAGCCGCAGCTCGCGCGACGGGCTGAGGCTGCGTACCAGTGCGTCCCAGGCACGGCCATCGGATCCGGTCTCGTCGGACCGGGTCTCGTCGGACCGGGTCGCGTCGGAACCACTCTCGTCAGCCGCCGCGCGGGCCCTGGCGAGCGAGGTGGCCAGGCTGTCGCGCACGACGGCGACGACCAGCGCCTCCCGGTCGGGGAAGTGGCGGTAGAGCGTGCCGACACCGACGGCGGCGAGCCGGGCGATCTCCTCCATGGGCACGTCGGGCCCGTCGTCGGCGAATGCCTGGGTGGCCGTGGCGATGATCCGATCGCGGTTGCGGCGCGCGTCGGCTCGCAGGCGGGGTCGAGCTTCCGCCGTCACGGCAGGACACTCTCCTGCCCCACGCGCGCCCTGGTAGCGCGCCGCCTGGCTAAGGCCTCCGGAGCCGACGGGCGACAAGCCACCATCGGAAAATCATACCGTCGGGCGCCGCTCAGCCGTCGGCTTGAACCGTCCTCGCTGTGCTCGGCCGTCGTCGCCCGTCGGCTGGCGGCGGCCGACCTGACCCGGGATCTTCCGTTCTCGTGACGTGACGTGACCGCGGCTTCCTGGTTCATTTATCCAGGGCATTTGTCAATCCGTTGACCAAATGACCATGCTACGCAAGCATTCACTCCCTAACTCCGGCGAGTCGAGGGATACCGCATGCACGCTATAGAGATACCAGCCAACAGCCCGTCCGGCCACCGAGGGCGCCGGCGGGCGCGCGGGCCCGTCCGCGTGTCAGCCGCATTAGCCGCGTTAGCCACCCTCGCGGCGAGCCTGCTGCTCGCGGCCTGCGGCGGCTCCGACGGCGACGGCGAGGGCGGCGCGGCCCCGGCGGCCACCGCCAGCACGGCCGGCGCGGACCAGGTGCTCGGTGCCCTGAACCCCGCGAAGGGCACACCCGTCAGGATCGGGATGATCTCGGACGGCAAAGGCTCCGTCACGGACCTCTCCTTCGAGGGTCCCGTCGCCGACACGACCGTCGCCTATCTCAACGCCCGCAAGGGCGGCATCGGCGGGCACCCGATCGAGCTGGTCAAGTGCGACGCCCTCGCCGACCCGGCCAAGGGCACCGACTGCGCGAACCAGATGGTCGAGAAGAACGTCACCGCGGTCGTCGTCGGGTCGTCCTCCGTCGTGGAGAGCATGTGGGAGCCGCTGCACCAGGCGCACATCCCAGTGCTCTTCGGCGGCGCCAACGCGGCCTCGATCCTGACCGACAAGGACTCGACGTTCGTCCTGGCCGACGCGCTGTTCTCCCTGGTCAGCCTGCCGATCCAGCTGGCCAAGGACAAGAAGGTCGACACGGTGTCCGTCGTCGCCATCGACGTACCGGCCGTGATGAGCATCTACCAGACGGTCGCGCCCGCCGCCTTCAAGGCAGCCGGCATCAAGCTGGACCTCGTACCGGTCCCGCCGGGCACCGCCGACATGACGCCGCAGATGCAGCGCATCGCGACCGCCGGCCCACGGGTCGTGCAGATGATCGGGAGCGACTCGTTCTGCATCGCCGGCCTCAACGGTCTGCACTCCGTCGGCTTCACCGGCCCGGTCGTCGCCATCTCGCAATGCGTTACCGATGCCCTCCGCAAGGCGGTTCCGGGCTCCGTGCTGAAGGGCGTGACCGTCTCGGCGACCGCCCCGGTCGGCACGGACAACCCGTCGACCCGGCTGTTCTCCGCCATCGTCGACACCTACGGCAAGGGCAAGAACATCCAGGTCAACCGCCAGGGCTCGCTGAGCATGTTCACCGTCGTCGCGGCGCTGCAGACGGCGACCGAGGGCATCTCCGGCGACATCACCCCGGCGTCGATCACCGCCGCGATCAAGTCCATGCCGGAGAAGGACCTGCCCGGCGCCGACCCGATGAAGTTCCGCTGCGGTGGCAAGGCGGCGCCGGCGACCCCGGCGGTCTGCGTCCGCGGTGGCCTGGTCACCTCCCTCGACGAGAAGGGCCAGCCCACCGAGTTCCGCGCCGTCGCCTCCACGCCCATCGAGGGCTGAGCGGGGTATCCGGAGTGTCCGGGTTCCGCGGCGTCGCAAGGCGCCGCGGAACCCGTTGGCGCCCCTTGGCGACCGCTGGGCTCGAGGCCCCATAGCCTGGCGGGGTGGCACTGCACAGGCAGGCGATGGGGGAGCAGGCGGACGCGCGGCTGGCGGTGCGGCCGCAGCTGCGGTGGTCGACGCGTCCGCCGGGCGGCGCGGTCGCGGACGGCGTCGCGGGTGGCGCCGCGGGCGGTGGTGAGCTGCCCCGGTACCGGCTCCCGGCCGGGCCGCTGGACGCGGAGACCGCCTACCAGCTGGTCCGTGACGAGCTGATGCTCGACGGCAACGCGAGGCTGAACCTGGCCACGTTCGTCACCACCTGGATGGACCCGCACGCCGACCGGCTGATGGCGGAGTGCGCGGCCAAGAACATGATCGACAAGGATGAGTACCCGCAGACCGCCGAGCTGGAGGCGCGCTGCGTCAACATCCTCGCCGACCTGTGGCACGCGCGCGACGCCCGCGACGCGGTCGGCTGCTCGACGACCGGCTCGTCGGAGGCATGCATGCTCGCCGGCCTCGCCATGACCCGCCGGTGGCGGTCCAGACGGCGTGCCGCCGGTCTGCCCACCGACCGGCCGAACCTGGTGATGGGCGCGAACGTGCAGGTCTGCTGGGAGAAGTTCGCCCGCTACTGGGACGTCGAGCCCCGGCTCGTTCCGCTCGCGCCCGGCCGTACCCACCTGACGGCGGACGAGGCCGCGCGGCACTGTGACGAGAACACGGTCGGCGTGGTCGCGATTCTCGGCTCGACGTTCGACGGGACGTACGAGCCGGTCGCCGAGATCGCCGCCGCGCTCGACCGGCTCGCGGCCGACGGCGGCCCGGACGTGCCGGTGCACGTCGACGCGGCCTCCGGTGGCTTCGTCGCCCCGTTCTGCGACCCGGACCTCGTCTGGGACTTCCGGCTCGACCGGGTCGCGTCGATCAACGCCTCGGGCCACAAGTACGGCCTGGTGTACCCGGGCGTCGGCTGGGTGCTCTGGCGCGACCACGACCACCTGCCCGAGGAGCTCGTCTTCCACGTCGACTACCTCGGCGGCACGATGCCGACGTTCGCGCTCAACTTCTCCCGCCCCGGCGCGCAGGTCGTCGCCCAGTACTACTCTCTGCTGCGCTTCGGCCACGAGGGCTACCGCCAGGTGATGCAGGGCTGCCGCGACGTCGCGGCCCGGCTTTCCGACACGATCGCCGCGATGGATCCCTTCGAGCTCGTCTCCGATGGCGCCACCGGCATTCCCGCGTTCGCGTTCACGATCCGCGACGCCCGCGCGGCCGAGTTCAGCGTGTTCGACATCTCGGAGCTGCTGCGGACCCGCGGCTGGCAGGTCCCCGCCTACCGCTTCCCGCCGGCGCTGGACGAGCTCGCCGTGCTGCGGGTCGTCGTCCGCAACGGGTTCGGCCCGGACCTGGCCGACCACCTGGCCACGGACCTGCGCCGCGTCGTCGACCGCCTCGCGGCCTCGGGCCACCCGACCCCGGCCGGTGCCGAGCCAGCCAGCACCGGCTTCCACCACTAGTCAGGCCTGTGTGCGGTCCTTCAGATGACGCCGCCGGCGCGGAGGGCGGCGAGGTCGTCGGGGGTGCGGCCGAGCTCGGTGAGGATCGACGCCGTGTGCGCGCCCAGGGCCGGGATGTCACCCATCGGGAAGGTCCAGTCCTTGTTGACCGGGGGCGGGAGGACGGCGCGGATGGGGCCGGCGGGGGAGGAGACCTCGCGCCAGCGGTCGCGGGCGGCCAGGTGCGGGTGGTCGATGACGTCGGGGACGGTGTTGAGGCGGGCGTTGCCGATGCCGGCCTTGTCCAGCCGCTCGCGGGCGTCCTCGAGGGTCACGGAGCTCGCCCAGGCGGCGAGGTGGACGTCGAGCTCGGCGCGCCGGCCGACCCGGTCGTCGTTCTCGGTGAACCGGGGGTCGTCGGCGAGGTCGGGCCGGCCGAGGACCTCGCGGGCCAGCCGCTGCCACTCGCCGTTGTTCGTGGTGCCGAGCACGAGCACCTGGCCGTCGGCCGTCTTGTAGTTGCCGTAGGGGGAGACGGCGGGGGAGCTGACGCCGTTGGGCTCCTGGACGAGGCCCGAGCCCATGGTGAAGTTGAGCGCGTAGCCCATCCACTCGACGGCCGCGTCGAACAGGCCGACCTGGATCGCGGCACCCCGGCCGGTCGTGGTGCGCGCGTGCAACGCGGCGAGCACCGACGTCAGCGTGTACATCCCGCCGCCGATGTCGGCGAGCGGGACGCCGGCCTTCGCGGGGTGCCCCTCGTGGCCGGTGATGGCGCAGGAACCGGACTCCGACTGGACCAGCAGGTCGTAGGCGCGCTTGTGGGACAGCGGGCCGCCCTCGCCGTAGCCGGAGATGTCGACGGCGATGATCCGCGGGTACTTCGCGTGCAGCTGTTCGGCGGCGAGCCCTCGGCGCGCGGCGGCGCCCGGGGCGAGGTTCTGCACGACGACGTCCGCGCGGGCGACCAGCTCCTCCAGCGCGGCGGCACCGCGCGGGTCGCGCAGGTTGACGGCGAACGACTCCTTGCCCCGGTTCAGCCAGGCGAAGTGCGCGCCGATCTCGCCGTGCCAGGCCCCGTCGTACGAGCGGGCCATGTCGCCGCCGTTCGGGTTCTCCACCTTGACGACGCGGGCGCCGAGGTCCGCGAGGTGCCGGGTCGCCAGCGGCGCGGCGACGGCCTGCTCCAGGCCGACGACGAGCAGCCCGGCGAGCGGCAGCGCTCCGGGGGCTCCGGGGGCGGCGGGGACGGTCTCGGGCGTCGTCGCGGCGGGGGTCGTCACGTCGTCATCATTCCGTGGTCGTCATCGAGCCGCATCGTTCACGCCGTCCGACCCGGCAAATGCGACCACCGCCACCCGGCCCGCGGGCGAGGTGCCGCTCTGCTGCCGACCTGTGGTCGGTCATCGTGTCCATACGCTCGCCCAGCAGCCACACTCTGATCCGGCGGGATGAACTGTGGTCGATGGTCTGGTCCAGGGAGACGTTCAGCAGCCACAGTTCGCGGTCAGGCGCGGTGCAGGAGGGTCATGACCTCGGTGACGAGAAGCTCGCCGGCCTCGTCGCGGGTGTCGGAGCGGAGCCGGACGAAGGTCATCTGCTTCCCGCGGCTGTTGGTGGTGACGCGGACGTCCTCGACCTCGCCGGTGACGCGCACGGTGCTGCCGGCGAGCACGGGGCGGTGGTAGGTGAACTCCTGCTCGGCGTGCAGGATCAGGCCGCCGTCCTTGCGGAGCGCGGCGATGATCTCGGTGGTGTCGAGGGCGCCGTCGGGGCGGGCGGGCTGCAGGTCGGGGAACGCGCCAAGCAGCCGGGCGGCGAACGTGAACGTGGGCGGCGCGGGGATGGTCTCGAAGCCCGCCGCCACCGCCGCGTCGGCCCGCTGGTAGACGGCCGAGGCGTCGGTGACGGCCTCGGCGAAGGCGGCGACGGCGCCCCGCTCGACGACGACGGTCGCCGGCGGGAGCTGGGTGCCGATGAAGTCGGTCGCGCTCACGGTGCTCTCCTCAGGACACAGGCGGGAGACGTGCGGGGCCCGGGCCCGGCTCGGGCCCCGGCTCGGGCTCGGGCCTCAGGCGAGGCGGAAGACGGGGACCGTCAGGTCGGCCTCGTCGTCGGCCCGGAAGTCGACCTTGACGCGCATGCCGATCGCCAGGTCCGCCTCGGTCACGTCGACGATGTTGGTTTCCAGCCGCGGGCCCTCGTCGAGGTCGACGATCGCCGCGATGTAGGGCACCCGGGCCTTGAACGGCGGCAGGTCGTTCACCCGCACCTCGGACCAGGTGTAGAGCGTGCCGGTGCCAGCGGCCCGTTCCCAGGTGACGTTCTGGCTCCAGCACGAGGGGCAGAACGGGCGGGGGTAGAGGTGCGCCCTGGCGCAGTCACCGCAGCGGCGGATCAGCAGCTCGCCCTTGCGGGCGGCGTCCCACCAGGGCGCGGTCTCCTCCTCGATCGTCGGCAGATCGAACCGTGGACCACTCATGCCCGCCTCCTCATCTCTGGTTCGCTTCCTCGCTCACTCATCGGCCCCCCCAGCCGTCGCTTCGCGAGTGGCCGGGGACCCCTGCTCACGGCCGTCCTCCGGGGTCCCCGCCGGATCGGCGGAGCTTGCGTAGCCGATCTGGGAGGTCCGCCTCGGACGACCACTTCACTCGCTCGCTCGGCCGCGAACGGGCTTGGCGACCGCGGAACCGGCGACGACCGCCGCGCCCTCCGCGTTGACCAGCTGGCAGTCGAGCTCGACGAGGCCGGTGGCCTCGTCCTTGCTCGTCACCGTGATGTCGGTGCTCAGCACGTCGCCCGGCCAGGCCTGCGTCGTGAAGCGCACCTTGTAGCCGCGCAGGTTACCGATGCCGACGAGGTCGGTGAGGGCGGTCGCGAGCATCCCGGCGGAGAACATGCCGTGCCCGAAGACGCTCTTCATGCCGGCGGCGCGCGCCCGCTCGTCGTCGTGGTGCAGAGGGTTGAAGTCGTGTGACGCGCCGGCGTAGCGGACCAGGTCCGTGCGGGTCAGCGTGCGGGTGCGTACCGGCGCCTTCCCGCCCACCTCGAGGTCCTCAAAGCAGGCGGCGCCCTTCTCCGTCTCCGGATCGGTGCCCGCCTCGGCGGCCTCGGCGGTCGCTGTTGCGTCGTCCATGCGCTCTCCCTGCGGTGCTTGTCCAGGGGCGGTGCTTGTCCAGGGGTAGTGCGTGTCCGGAGCGGTGCCGTCCAGGAGCGGAGCTGCCCGGAGCTGGCGCCGGTTGCGGAGGCGCCTGATCTGTGATCGGATAGTATATACAAAATTCGAATCAGGCCGAGTTTCCAAGGATTTCCGTCGGACCGGCGGAACGGGGACGGGTCCGGCGCCCGCCGGGGTAGGCGGGCGGGTCGTGGCCGGTGTGGGAGCGATCCTGTCGGCGTTGGTCGCCGGGTGGTGGGCCGTAGGTGGCCGGTACCGGGTGGATCGGTCGGATGTAGCAGTACCAAACTGGTGAGGGGCGAGGAGGACGTATGACGGGGCAGGTGGCCGTCGTCGGCGCGGCGCTGTCGGACTGCGGGCGGGTCGACAACGCGACCCCGTTCGCGCTGCACTACCAGGCGGCCGCCCGCGCGCTCGCTGACGCGGGCCTCAGCCACGCGGACGTCGACGGCTTCGGCTCCACCGGGCTTGGCGTGCTGGCGCCGGTCGAGCTGGCCGAATATCTCGGCCTGCGCCCGACCTGGGTGGACTCGACGAGTGTCGGCGGCTCCACCTGGGAGGTCATGCTCGAGCACGCCGTCGACGCGATCAAGGCCGGCACCGCGCACACCGTCCTGCTGGTGTACGGCTCGACGGCCCGCGCGGACCTGAAGAAGCGGCTGCGCACCGCGAACCTGTCGCTGTCGACCCGCGGCCCGAGCCAGTTCGAGGCTCCGTGGGGGCACACGCTCATCGCCAAGTACGCGATGACGGCCCGCCGGCACATGCACGAGTTCGGCACAACGATCGAGCAGCTTGCGAACATCGCCGTGGACACCCGGTACAACGCGAGCCTCAACCCGGACGCGATGTACCGGGACCCGATCACGGTCGACGACGTGTTGTCCGCCCCGATGGTCGCCACGCCGTTCACCAAGCTGCACTGCTGCATCCGCAGCGACGGCGGCGGCGCGGTGGTGCTGACCTCCGTCGAGCGGGCCGCCGACCTGCCGCGGCCCGCGGTGCGGGTGCTCGGCACCGGTACGGCCAGCAACGTCACGACGATGTCGGAGTGGACCGACTTCACGGTGTCGCCGGCCGCCGTGTCCGGGAAGCTGGCGTTCGAGCGCGCCGGGCTCACCGCGGCCGACGTCGACGTCTGCGAGTTCTACGACTCCTTCACCTCGACGGTGCTGCTCACCTTCGAGGCACTCGGTTTCTGCGGCCGCGGCGAGGGTGGCGCCTACCTGGAGGGCGCCGCGATGCGGGTCGGCGGGCGGATGCCGACCAATACCGACGGCGGCGGCCTGTCCGCCTGCCATCCCGGGATGCGCGGCATCTTCCTGCTGGTGGAGGCCGTCCGGCAGCTGCGCGGCGAGGCGGCCGGCCGGCAGGTCCCCGGCGCCAGGGTGGCGTGCGTCAACGGGACCGGCGGCTGGTTCTCATCCACCTCGACCGTCCTGCTGGGCGTCGACTGATGCCGCCGGCCCCTTCGTCCGGCGCGCGCTGGCCCGGTGCGCGGGGGTCTAGCGTGCGCGGGCGCCGTTCGTGCTGGTCACCGCCGCTGGTGGCGGCGCCGGGAGCCGAGCCGGACGTGACCCTTGTTACATCCGGGTCAGATTGCATATCGTATCCACTCTCACCTGCCGTATGGCTGCACCGGGAGGCTCCATGTCGTCTGACGGTACTGAGTCGTTGGGCGGTATCGAGTCGTTGGGCGGTACCGAGTCGATGACGGCCGCGACACCGACGCCACGGCCGTCACCGGCCGGAGCGGCCGCGACGGCCGTCGTCGAGCCACTGCTGCGCCTGACCGGCATCAGTAAGCGGTTCGGCGGTGTCCAGGCGCTCACCGACGTCTCGCTGGACGTCGAGCCGGGAATGGTGCGCGGGCTGATCGGCCCGAACGGTGCGGGCAAGACCACGCTGTTCGACGTCATCTCCGGCATCACCGCGCCGACGACCGGCAAGGTCGAGTTCGGTGGCCAGGACATCACGAGGCTGACCTCCACCGGCCGCTCGCGCCTCGGGATGCGCCGCACCTTCCAGCGGGCCCAGGTGTTCAGCTGGCTGTCCGTCGAGGACAACGTGCTCGCGGCGCTGGAGTGGCGCGGCGGTGGTGGCGGCGTGCTCGCCGACCTGGTCGCCTGGCCGAAGCGACGCTCGCTGGAGAAGGCCCGCCGTGAGCAGGTGGACGAGGTGCTCGAGTGGTGCGGCCTGGCCGACAGCCGCCGGGTCGCCGCCGGTTCGCTGCCGCTCGGACTTCAACGCCTCGTCGAGCTGGCCAGGGCGATCATCGATACCCCGAAGCTCCTGCTGCTCGACGAGCCGACTTCCGGGCTCGACCACACCGAGTCCGAGCGCTTCGGTGACCTGGTCCAGTCGCTGCGCGGTCAGGGCACCGCGGTCCTGCTCGTGGAGCACGACGCCGGTTTCGTCATGCGGATGTGTGACCGGATCGCCGTGCTCAACCTCGGTTCGGTGCTGGCGGAGGGGACGCCGGCGCAGATCCAGGCCGACGAGGCGGTCCGCGACGCCTACCTCGGCTAGCGCCGGCGCCGTCGGCCACGGCGGAATGGTGACGCGGACGACGTGACGTCCGATTCCGCCCCCGGTGGTCTCGTCCGGAAGTAAGCAACAGAGGAAGCAACAGTCACCAGCGGCAAGGCAGCGAGTCGGCAAGGTAGCAAGTCGGCAAGGCAGCGAGTCGGCAAGTCGGCAATGGCACGGAACCAGTGACACAGAACCAGCGGCACGTCGGTAGCGGCGCGGCAGTGCAGCTCCACCCCGGTCACGGCGGTTGCCCGCCCGCCGGTACCGGGTTTCCGGACGCCGCGTCCGCGCGGCCTCATGCGCGGACGCCATAAGGAGGGTTTCGTGACCGAGTTCTTCAACCTGGTGGTCTCGGGGCTGGTCACCGGCGCGTTATACGCGATCCTCGCGTCCGGTCTGACGCTGAGCTATCAGACGTCCGGTGTCTTCAACTTCGGCCAGGGTGGCGTCGCGTTCTCGACCGCCTACCTGTTCTTCCAGTTGAACACCGGCCAGGGCCTGCCGATCGTGCCGAGCGCGATCATCTGTATCGGCATATTCGCACCCCTGCTGGGCTGGCTGCTGCACCGGGTGCTGTTCAACCCGCTGCGGGAGGCGTCGATCGCCGCCCGCATGGTGGCCTCGCTCGGCCTGCTGATCGCCCTGCCCTCGCTCGGGCTGTGGATCGTGGCGTTGCTGAAGGACAAGGCGCACTGGGATCTGCCCGCGATCGAGGACGTCTACCGGATCCCCGGCCTCGGCCCGAGCCCGAAGAAGATCCACGTCATCGGCGACGGCCTGGTCATCGACAGCGACCAGCTGGCGATGCTTGGCGCGGCGATCTTCTCGGCGGGGCTGCTCTACTACCTGGTCCGCCACACCCGTATCGGCCTGGAGATGCGCGCCTCGGTCAGCCGGCCGAACCTCGCCGCGCTGCGCGGTGTCGACCCGGACCGTGCGTCCGCCGTCTCCTGGATCACCTCGTGTGGGCTCGCGGGCCTGGTGGGCGTGCTGCTCGCGCCGATGTTCGGCCTGAGCTCGTTCAGCTACAACACGCTGCTGTTCATCTCGATCCCGGCCGTGGTCCTCGGCCGGATGGCCTCGATCCCGATCGCGATGCTCGGTGGCCTGCTGCTCGGCGTGGCGCAGAACCTGGTCGACGGCTACGTCGACCTCGACATCACCGGGTTCCGCACCGCGGTGCCGTTCATCATCCTGTTCGGTCTGCTGATCTACTTCGGCGCGGAGCGCGGCCGCAGCGCCGGCACGACGCAGGAGGAGAAACCGCCGGCCGACGCGCTGCGGGAGCACGGATCACCGTGGCAGCGGCGCATCCTCTGGGGAATCGGCACCATCGGCCTGCTGGCCTACACCGGCTTTGGCGCGACCGACTTCTGGGCCGGCCTGCTCGCCCAAGGCCTGGCGACGTCGATCGTGCTGCTGTCCTTCACGGTCGTCACCGGCATCGGCGGCATGGTGAGCCTCGCCCAGGCGGCCTTCGTGCTTACCGGAGCCTTCACCGCGGGCATCATGCTCGACGCCGGCGTGCCGTTCCTGCCCGCGCTGATCGCCGGCACGCTGGTCTCGGCGGTCGTCGGTCTGATCGTCGCGCTGCCCACCCGCCGGCTCGGCGGCCTGCCGCTGGCGCTGTCGACGCTGGCGCTCGCCTACGTCGGGCAGAACCTGCTCTTCCAGATCCGGAGCATCTCCAACGGCTCCGGCGGCTGGCCGGTCAACCCGGGGCACATCGGCGGGATCGACCTGACCAACCCGCGCTGGCTGGTGCTGCTCATGCTGGTGCTGGTCGGCCTCGGCGTGTGGGTCGTGCACGCGCTGCGCTCCTCCAGCACCGGGCGCGCCATGCTCGCGGTCCGGTCCAGCGAGGCTGGCGCGCGCACCAGCGGCATCGCCGTCGACCGGATGAAGCTGCTGGTGTTCGTGATCTCCGCGGGCATCGCCGGCTTCGGTGGCGTCATGCTGGCGGCGAGCCGCGGCCGGGTCACCAACACCGACTACGACGTCCTGCTGGGCCTGGTCTGGCTGGCCACCACGGTCACCCTTTCCATCCGCCGGCCGGCCGGCGCGGTGCTGGCGGGCCTGGTCATGGTGCTCGCCCCGCAGGCGCTCGAGGGCGTCCCGGCGTCGAGCTACTTCATGCAGATGCTGTTCGGTCTCGGCGCGATCGGCCTCGCGCGCGACCCGGAGGGCGGCCTGTCCGCCGGTTCGCGGGCGATGCGCGAGCGGGCCGCGCGCAAGGCCGCCAGGCAGCGGCAGGCCGGGGCGGGCTCGCTCGGCACGGTGGCGCCGCGGGTCGCCACGACGTCTCCGGTCGCCGGCGCGGCCGCGGCCGCGGACGGTGGCGGGGCGCCGGCGGCAGAGCCGGTGCTGCGGATCGCCGGTCTGAAGGCCGGATACGACGAGATCGAGGTCCTGCACGGCATCGACCTGACCGTCGGTCCCGGCGAGGCGGTCGCGCTGCTGGGCAGCAATGGCGCCGGCAAGACGACGCTGTGCTCGGTCGTCGGCGGCCTGGTCCCCGCCCGCGCGGGCGAGCTGTGGCTCGCAGGCCAGGACGTCACCGGGGTGCCGGCACGGCGGCGCGAGCGCGACAGCGTGTACCTCGCGCCCGAGGGCCGCGGCATCTTCCCCGACCTGACGGTCGAGGAGAACCTGACGCTGTGGCTGCGCGCGGCCGAGGAGCGGGAGGCCGCATATGCGGCCTTCCCGGTGCTCAAGGAGCGGCGCAACCAGGCGGCGGGCACCATGTCCGGTGGTGAGCAGCAGATGCTCACGCTCGCGCCGGCGCTGGTGCGTCCGCCGAAGCTGCTCGTCGCCGACGAGCCATCGCTCGGCCTCGCGCCGCTCATCATCGAGCAGATCTTCAATGCACTGCGGCAGCTGCAGAGCCAGGGCACCGCGCTGCTGATCGCCGAGGAGAAGACCCGCGACGCGCTGGCCATCGCCGACCGGGTCGCGTTCCTGACCGTCGGCCACATCACCTGGACAGGCCCCGCGGCCGAGGTCGACGCCGAGCGCCTGGCCACCGCCTACCTGGGCATCGTTCCCGAGACGGCCGAGACGGCCGAGACGGCGGCGGCCGGCGCCCGACCCGCCGACATCGCACCATGAGGGCCACCCTCAGGGCTTGGGTGGCCCTGAGGGCTTGGGCCGCCCCGGCGGCGCGGTACGGCCGGACGGCGCGGCACGGCACGGCACGGCCGGATATGACGGTAAGGGTGGTACCGATGGGACAAAAGTGACGGACGCGATGTCCGGCCGAACGCCCAGAGCGACGGCACCGCCACGACCCAGTCGTATACTTCCTGCAAGTTCTCCGCGGTCCGCTGCCCGCGTGGGAACGCGGTGGGTCAGCTGTGTGTCGGTCTCGGCCGGCTTGCGGACCGGCCCGCTTGCCTTTCGTGGAGAAAGGCCCTGTCGAGGCCATCGAGGGCACGGCGGGGACCCAGACTCCCGGACCCCTCGACGCGCTCTCGCGGTTGTGGGGGTATCCACTGGTCCGCGTGCGGACTGATGGGTAGGCGTTTCGCTCGACCCAGTCGAAGGAGCCAGCAACTCGGCACCCTGGACATGAGCTGAAGGAGCCGGCCATTCCTCCCAACCGCCGGACGGCGACCGCGGTGAGCCCGCTTGCGCACCACGCACCGGGCAAGCGCTCCGTCGTCGACCGCAGGAGCAGCGGAAGCCAGGTCGCCGACCACATCCGGGGCCTGATCTTCGCCGGCACCCTGCGCCAGGGCGACCACGTCCGCCAGGACGAGATCGCCGAGGAGCTGGGCGTCAGCCGCATTCCCGTGCGTGAGGCGATGATCGCGCTGGAGAGCGAGGGCTGGATCTCGATCGAGCCCCACCGCGGCGCGTTCGTCCACGGCCTGGACCTGAACTCGGTGCGCGACCACTACGCCCTGCTCGGCCAGCTCTACGGCCTGGCCTCCGAGCGGGCCACCGAGCGCGGCGACGACGACGGCATCGAGGCGCTGTCCACGGCCGAGCGCGCGCTGCGCGACGCGGAGGACCCCGACGACGTCCTGCACGCCAACGAGGCCTACCTCCGGCAGATCTTCGCGATGGCGCAGTCGCCGCGGCTGTCGTCGTTCGGCCGGCTGATGACGGGCGTCATTCCGGGCAACTTCTTCGCCCTCGTTCCCGGCACGATCCAGCCACAGAAACGCGGCATCGCCGCGGTCAACCGTGCCATCAAGGCCCGCAACGGCCAGCGCGCCTCCGCGGATTTCGTCAAGATGCTGCGCGGCCACGGCGACCTCGTCGTCGACCTCCTCAAGTCCCGCAACATCCTCTGGACCCCCGAGGACTGACCCGGCGCTGAATCGTGTCAGATCCTGGTGCCTATACACACCCCCAACTGACACGAAAAGAATCCCAGGCGGCGAGCTGTGTCAGATGGCGGTGCCTATTGGCGCTCTCATCTGACACGATCCGATGCGCGCGGGGCGCGTGGGGCGACCAGGGCGGTCGTCGTGGGTCCAGCCCGTCACCCTGGTGAGGATTTTCGGGCCGTCAGCGGCCCGTTCAGCCGCGCACAGCTGACTACTGAGCGTTGTATGCCCAGGTTGGCGGGGCGTGTGGAGCGGGCGGCCCGATAACCGCCAGGTTGGGGTGGAATTCTCGGTTCCCTGGGATGGAGAACTCCGCCCGAGCGGTGGGTCAGCGCTTTTCGTAGGTGATACCGGCGGCCTCGGCGTCCCAGGTGGTGGGAGTGACGCCCTGGGTGCGCAGGTCACGCTTGAGGACGCGGCCCACGGGGCTGCGGGGCAGCTCGTCGCGGAACTCGATGTAGCGGGGGATCGCGAAGTACGGCAGCGCGTCCACGCACCAGCGGAAGAGCTGCTCCTCGGTGAGCGTCGAGCCCGCCGCGCGGGTCGCCGTGACCTTCACGTCGTCCTCGGTGAGCTTGCTGAAGACGGCGTGCACGGCGACGTCGGCGAGCTCACCGTGGCCCATCAGGATGCGCTCGACGTCGAAGCTGGAGATGTTCTCGCCACGTCGGCGCAGGTAGTCGGCCTTGCGGTCGATGAAGAAGAGGAAGTCGTCGGTGTCGATCCGGCCGATGTCGCCGGTGTGGTACCACCAGTTCCGGCTGGTCTCGACGGTCGCCTCCGGCCGGCCCCAGTAGCCCTCGAACATGACGTGCGCGAGCTTCGGGCGGATGACTATCTCGCCGTCGGTGCCGCTGGGCAGCTCGTTGTCCTCGTCGTCGAAGATCCGGACGTCGAAGTAGTCCTTGTTGATCATTCCGGCGGCGCGCGGCTTGTTGCGGATGCCTGGGGGCAGGGTGGAGATGAGGCTGGCCTCGGTGACGCCGTAGGCGCCGGAGAACGTGTCGATGCCGAACCGGCCGCGCAGGATGTCGTCGACCTCGGGCGGCAGCGGGGCCGCGCCCATCATCCGCAGCGACGTGTTCGCCTCGGGCGCTCCGGACTTCGGCATCTCCGGCCGGTCGACATCGTGGGCCAGCAGATAGGCCATCGTGCCGAGCGTCGAGGTCAGGGTCGCGCCTGCGCGGTTCATCTCCGGCCAGAAGTTCGAGACCGAGAACTTCCGGTAGATCGCCGAGCGCCCGCCGAAGACCAACGCGCCGATAACGGCGGTGGTCAGCGCGTTGTAGTGGAACAGCGGCAGCGGCGTCCACAGCACGTCGTCGGCGGTCCGCCCCCAGGTGACGCCGATCTGGGTGGCCAGCGCCTCGTGGTAGTTGTGGCTGAGCATGCAGCCCTTGGACGGGCCGGTCGTGCCGCCGGTGTAGATGAAGGTCGCGAGGTCCGACGGCCGGCGCTCGACCGGGGCGGCGAGCGGGTTCGCGCTCGCCAGGTCGTCCCAGCGGTGGGCGGTGGCCCCGGGGAACTCGACCGGATCCGGCCCGGTCACCACGACGTGGCGCAGCGCTTCGATGTCACCGGTGACGGCCTGGGCCCGGTCGGCCAGGTCCGCCGCGACGACGAGCACGGTCGCGCCCGAGTCACGCAGCTGGTGACGCAGGTACTCGCCCTTGTAGGCGGTGTTGATCGGCACCGCGATGCCGCCGGCCCACTGGGTGGCCCACCAGACGAGCATCGCCTCCGGCGAGTTCTCCAGCAGGCTCGCGACCCGGTCGCCCGGCCGGACGCCGAGCTCGCCCACCAGCGCGGCACCGAGGGCCGCGGCCGTCTGGGCGACCTCGGCGGCGCTGAACTTGGCGCCGTTCACGTCGAGGTACTCCGAGTCCGGGTCCTTCTCGGTGCGTGCCAGCAGCAGCGCGGTGGTGGTGTGCCGGGGAGCGCTACCCCAGACGCCGTCGGTCACGTGGCTCTCCCGCATCTCGTCGTCGGGCGGACGGGTCTTGTGGACCAGGGACACAACGCTGTTGATCGCTGGTCAGTGGTGGCGACGGCGGCTGGCCGCCCCGGCGTCCGCCTGGGTCGTGACGCCTGATTGTATATCTTATCCATCTGGCGTCCACCTCCCTGGTGACGGTCGGGCGCGCCTCAGCGGCGGGGGCAGGACGGCGCTGGCGTGCCCGCCTCGATGCGATCCAGAGCTAGCGGTCGGCCTCAGTGATCATTACGCGGTCCCTGTCCGGGGAAAGGCCATCGGACTGCCGGTGCAGGCTTCGGTTCGGCGATTGGTGGTAGGTGACGGCCCGGATCAGGACCTCGAACGGTCCGCGGCGCCCCGCTCGCCGCATCCGGTCGGCCAGGACCACGGTGAGGAGCCATGTCGTGATGGCGAGGCCTGCGGTGGCGGTCGCGGACAAGGTGCCGGAGAGGTCGAGCAGGAAGGGAGTGAAGGCGACGGTCCAGACCACGGACTGTGCCAGGTAGCAGGTCATCGATCGCTGGCCGACGGCGGCGATCGCGTCGACCACCGGCCGCGGGCGCTCTGGGAATTGAGGCCGGACGGCGGCCAGTGACAACAACGAGGCGTAGCCGAACCCGCCCAGGACCCCCGTCGCGCTGTGCAGGGCGGCCAGGAACTCGAGCGACTGCTGGTCGGGGGGCGTTTCCGCGCCCGCGAGGACAAGCGAGATCGGTTGCGCGCCGAGCACGGCGGCGCCGATCCCGACCGACGCCGTGACGAGCAGGAACGTCCGGTGCAGCTCCGGCTGTTCCAGGATGCGCCGGCGCCCCGCCCACAGTCCGACCGCGAACGGGCACACGAAGCCGACAGGCCCAAGAAGGGCGATGAAGGAGGACACCTGCGCCCGCTCGGCGATCATGGTGCCGACATTCGGCGGGAGCATCGAAACATCTGGCGGGTCGGTGCTTATTGTCGAGAACGCGCCGCTCGGCAGCGCGGTGAGTAGGAAGAACAGGAAGGCGGTCACCAGCAGCCTGCTGTCCTTCCAGCGTACGAGCCAGGCTCCGACGAGCAGCAGCACTCCGTATGCGCTCAGGATGTCGCCGGCATAGAGCAGCACCGCGTGCAGGAAACCCACGGTCACCAGCACCGCTCCGCGGCGCCAGAGCAGATGCCGCACGGAGCGCGGCCCGAGCGCCTCGTTCCGGCGCACGATCTGGGCGGCTCCATACCCGAACAGCAGCCCGAACATCGGAAACGCCCGGCCGTCGACGAAGGTCGAGATCAGCCAGATGACAGCCGCGTCGGCACCCGAGCCGTCCCGCGGGTAACCGCCGAGCACCGATGATCCGCGCAGGAAATAGTGCGAGTTCGCCAGGGCGATGAACAGCAGCATGAATCCACGTGCGAGGTCGGGCCCAAGGGCGCGCGACTCGGGAGTCGTGGGTCTGGACAGTGTCGACGTCACCAGGACAATAAAGGCCGTCCACCACCGCCGGCACATCGGCCGAAGGCCGCCACTCTCTCGACTTTGGTTGATCCGGACTACTCGGGTGGACCGCCGACCACCTGGCCGAGATCCCCGACCGCGACTGGCGGTGGGGCACGGCGACGGCCCGCCAGCGGCTCGTTCACCGTCTCGGAACCCTCGGCCGTCCTGGAACCCTCGGCGAGCTGACCGCCCGCGGCGGCGAGCTGGCGGAACTGGGGCAGCTCGCCAGGGCGATGCGCGACGACCTGCTCACCCGTTGGCCCTCCCTCGAACCGCTCCCAGCATTGGTTGAATAATGTATATAACCTGCGTATGGTGGGCCCGTCGGGGTCGCCGCCGAACGCCGGTCGACGGCGACCCCGATCATCTGTCTTGCGGTCGGCTGCCTTCGGACGCCGCCGGTCGGGAGAGACCGTTTGCGGGGCGGTGCCTTCGGGCGTCACCGTGGACCGACCAGATGTCGGCTCCGCCACGAGCCGGCGAGGCCGTTGGCCGCGGGACTGTCGGTGGAGGACGAATGCGTGACGCTGTGATCTGCAGTCCGGTGCGAACCCCGGTGGGTGGTTACGGCGGCTCGTTGCGGCCGTTGGCCGTGCACGAGCTGGGTGCGGCGGTGGTGCGTGCGCTGGTGGAGCGGACGGGGCTCGGGGCGGCGGACGTCGACGACGTGCTGTTCGGTTGCTGCTACCCGAGCATGGAGGCCCCGGCGTTGGGTCGGGTCATCGCGTTGGACGCGGGGCTGGGGGTCGAGGTTCCCGGCCTGCAGGTCGACCGTCGCTGTGGCTCCGGGGTGCAGACCCTGGTGACCGCGGCGATGCAGGTGCAGACCGGTGTCAGCGATCTGATCATCGCTGGTGGCGCGGAGAGCATGAGCAACGCGCCGTTCTTCTCCCACGAGAGCCGCTGGGGCGTGCGCGGCGGGGGCCTGACCTTCCACGACGCGCTCGCGCGCGGGCGCGTCACCGCGGGCGGCAGGAACTTCCCCGTGCCGGGCGGGATGATCGAGACGGCGGAGAACCTGCGCAGCCAGTACTCGATCCCTCGGGCGGAGCAGGACGAGCTGGCGCTGCGCTCGCATCAGCGGGCCGTCGCCGCGCAGCGGGCCGGGAAGTTCGACGACGAGATCATCCCGGTCACCGTCCCCGGCAAGCGGGAAAGCGTGGTCGTCACCACCGACGAACACCCGCGGCCGGACTCCTCGCTGGAAACCCTGGCCAGGCTCAAACCGATCATGGGTAAGGGCGACCCGGAGGCGACCGTCACCGCCGGCAACGCCAGTGGCCAGAACGACGGCGCGTCGGCCTGCATCGTCACCCACCCGCAGGAGGCCGAACGTCTCGGGCTGCGCCCGCTGGCCCGGCTGGTCTCGTGGGCGGTCGCCGGGGTGCCGCCGCGCACCATGGGGATCGGCCCGGTGCCGGCGACGGCGAAGGCGCTGGAGCGCGCCGGGCTGAAGTTCGCCGACCTGGACCTGATCGAGGTCAACGAGGCGTTCGCGGCCCAGGTGCTCGCCTGCACCCGGGAGTGGGGCGTGACCGAGGCCGACTGGGAGCGGATCAACGTCAACGGCTCGGGCATCTCGCTCGGCCACCCGGTGGCCGCGACCGGCGGGCGGATCCTCGCGACCCTGCTGCACGAGATGCACCGGCGGGACGCCCGCTACGGCCTGGAGACCCTGTGCATCGGCGGCGGCCAGGGCATCGCCGCCATCTTCGAGAAGCTCGACTGAGCTGGCGAAAAGCTGAGCTGGCGAAAAGCTGGACTGGCGAAAGTTGGAGAAGGAGACCCGGTGGACCTTGGCTTGGGCGGCGCGGCCGTCGTCGTCAGCGGGGGCTCGAAGGGGATGGGTCGGGCGGCCGTCGAGAGCTTCGCTCGTGAGGGAGCGCGTGTCGCCGTGCTCGCCCGCGGCAAGGCGGCGCTCGACGAGACCACCGAACGCGCGCTCGCGCTCGGCGCGGCCGAGGCGGTCGGGATCGTCACCGACCTGACCGCCGCCGCGTCGGTGACCGCCGCCTTCGCGGAGGTGGACGACCGCTGGGGTGAGCTGAACGTGCTCGTGAACGCGGCCGGGCCGGTCGAGGTGGGCATCAAGGGGTTCGAGGGGTCCGACGACGCGGAATGGGTCGCGACGTTCGACATCGGCACGCTGTCGGCGGTGCGGACGGTGCGGTCCGCGCTGCCACTGCTGCGCGCCGCCGCCTGGGCCCGGATCGTCAACGTCTCGGCGCACTCGACCCGACGGCAGTCGCCCGGCCTGGTCGCCTACACGGCGGCCAAGGCGGCGCTGACCAGCCTCAGCAAGAACCTGGCGCAGTCGCTCGCCCCCGACGGGATCCTCGTCAACACCGTCTCGCCCGGCTCGTACCTGTCCGAGGGCATGAAGGGCTACCTGCGGGCGCTGCCCGCCAGCCGCGGCATCGACCCGGACAGTCTCACCGACGCGATGCGCGTCATCAGGGAGGACTTCGGGCACCCGGCGTTCCTGCCACGCGCGGGCGACCCGGCGGAGATCGGCCCGGTCATCGCCTTCGTCGGCTCCAGGACCAACTCGTACATGACCGGCGCCGACATCAACGTCGACGGCGGCAGCGACTTCTGAACTGGCTGATCTCGTGAACTACGGCGCCGCCTCCGGGAGCGGGGTCTGGCCGAGCCGCACCACTCCTGCCTCGTAGGCGAGGATGGTCAACTGCACGCGGTCGCGCGCTCCGAGCTTGTCGAGCAGGTGGCTGACATGGGTCTTGGTCGTGGCCAGGCTGATGAACAGCCGCTGGGAGATCTCGGCGTTCGACATGCCCTGGGCGACCGCGGCGAGCAGCTCCCGCTCACGGGAGGTCAGCCGGCCCACCAGCTCCTGATGACGGGCGGAAGGCGCCGGCACCGTGGCGAAGTGGGTGATGAGCCGGCGGGTGATCCGCGGCGCCAGCAGTGCCTCGCCCGCGGCGACGACGCGTACCGCGGCCAGCAGGTCGGCCGCCGTGACGTCCTTGAGGAGGAACCCGCTCGCGCCCGCGCGCAGAGCCTCGTGCACATACCGGTCGATCTCGAAGGTGGTCAGGATGAGCACGCGGGTGTCGGCCGTGGCCGGGTCCTCCGCGATCCGCCTGGTCGCGGCCACGCCGTCGAGGTGGGGCATCCGGATGTCCATCAGCAGCACGTCCGGCCGGCAGCGGCGGGCCAGCGCGACGGCCTCCAGCCCGTCGCCGGCCTGGCCGACCACCTCCATGTCCTGCGCGGAGTCGAGCAACGCGACGAAGCCGCTACGGACGAGTTCCTGGTCCTCGACGACCCCGACTCTGATCACGGGCGCTCCGGATGGGGCAGTTCGGCGCGGACCTCGAAACCGCCGCCGGGGCGAGGGGCCGCGCTGAACCCGCCGCCGAAGAGCGCGGCCCGTTCCCGCATGCCGGTAATGCCGTGACCAGCGCGGGCGGGCGCCACGATCGTTCCGTTGCCGTCGTCGCTCACCGTCACGAGCAGGGCATCGGGGCGGTAGACGAGGACGACGTCGGCGGCGGTTCCGCCGGCATGTCGCAGGACGTTTGTCAGCGCCTCCTGGACGATGCGGTACCCGCACGCCTCGGCCGCCGAGGACAGCGTCCGCGGCACGCCCTCGACCGCGACCCGCACGGTCAGCCCGGCGTCCTGGAACCGGCGGACCAGGGGTTCGACGTCGGCGAGGCTGTGTACCGGGTCCGCGGTGTCCTCATCCGGTTCGCCACCCTCGTCACGCAGAACCGCGAGCAGCCGGCGTAGCTCGTCGAGGGCGTCGCGGCTGGTCGCCCCGATGACTCCGAGAGACCGTCCAGCGGCGTCCGGGTCGGTGTTCGCGAGGTGCTCGCCCACGGTCGCCTGAACGGCGATGACGCTGACCGTGTGGGACAGGATGTCGTGCAGCTCCCGGGCTATGCGCAGCCTCTCCTCGGACACCAGCAGGGCCGCGCGGTCCGCCTCGGCCGCCGCCCGCTGCTCGGCGGTGTCGGCCCGCGCCACCAGCATGGCCCGGCGGTCGCGCAGCAGCCGGCCGCTCAGCCAGGACGCCCCGATGAGGCCGTACGTCCAGCTCACGTTGTCCGGCCCCAGCCCAGGCGGATGGGCGAGAACGACGATCCCGAACCCGGCGGCACCGATGCCGAGGCCGGCCGCCGCGGCCGGTGGGTCGCCATGGTAGGCGAGCGAGAGCAGCAGCACGCAGGCGACGAGTGGGAGCACATCGGTAACGTCGTGCCCGCGCAGCGTCATGACGACGATGGCGCAGGTGCAGACGGTCACCGCGGCGAGCGGGTACACCCGCCGCCAGGCGATCACCACCGTGCCCGCGACCGCGAGCGCCACGGTGAGCGCGTCAGGCCTCTCGAACCCCGTCTGCCGCCACGCGACATGGGCGACCAGCCAGGCGACGACCACCGTGACGGGGACGGCGACGACGCTGTCCAGCAACCGCGGGCGCGGCGAGCGTGACACCCGCGGCACCCGCGGCGAACGAGCGGCCTCAAGGGAGGAACGCGGCGAACGCAGGGCCGAGCCGAGCAGCAGCAGGACCTTGCCACGAGCGGCGTCGATCGTGCCGCCCGCCCGCGAACGGGCGGTCCGCACCTGCGTCGACATGGCCACGGGCGGAGCGTATGTGGAGGCCGCCCGCCCAGGAATCGTTCGCAAGGATGACGCCGCCGGTCTGGACGTCCTTCTGAAGTGAGGAAGGCCGGCGACCCGCGCCCGATGTGGCGGCCGGGTCGCAACCGTGATTCTCCAGGTGACCGGTCGGCGTCGGTGCCGGCCTGAACCGGGAGACATTCATGATCGGCCGCAGTTCCGCGGTGCGCCAGGCGACGATTTTCATCGGTCTCGTCTACGCCGCCGTCATCGCCATCGCACTCCTGTTCCCGGGTCGGGACGGACCAGCACCGCTTCTGTCGATTTTCGTGCCGACCCTCGCGGTGGTGGCCGTGACCTTCGGGTTCACGCCCCGTGGCCGTCGGCGGGAGATCTGGGCCGGCATGGGCCTGAACCGGCCGGGCTGGCGACTATGGCCGGCGGCCATCCTGGTTCCCGCCGCGGTGGTCACGGTTCCGTATGTCATCGCCTGGGCGGCCGGCATGATCGGCGTGCACGAGGTCCTCATCTCCCTGCCCGACCTTTTCCTCACGGTCGTGGTGTTCACGGTCGTCATCCTGGGGGAGGAGATCGGCTGGCGGGGCTTCCTGCTGCCACGGCTGCAGTCCATCCTTCCCCGGAACCGGGCGGCCGTGGCCACCGGTTTCCTGCACGGCCTCTTCCACGTTCCGCTGCTGACCATGACGGCCAGCTACGACGCCGACGGGAGCCGGTGGATCATCACGCCCGTCGTGGTTCTCGCGGTCACCTGCGCCGGGGTCTTCTATGCGTGGCTTCGCGACGCCAGCGGCAGCATCTGGCCGGTCGCCGTCGCCCATAACATGGTCAACTCCGTGGTGGACTACGCCTCGACCATCGTCGTCGCCTCCTCGCCGAGTGCCCTCGCCTACCTTGCCGGCGAGTCCGGTCTCGGCACACTCGCGGCCATCGCCGCCGTCGCCGGCTGCCTGCTCGTCGGGCCCCACCGCCGTACCGCTCCCGCCGGCGCGCGCCGTGGCGACGATGGGATCAACGACGGGATCGACGACGGGATGAAACGAGGCGGGGCGTTCACGGACCTGGATGGTGGGACGACGGTGTCACAGGTCGGGGGAGATGCCCCAGGAGCCGCCGAAGCTCTCCCCGGGCTCCAGGACGCGTAGTCCCTCACCGGAGTTGAAGGCGTCAGCGGGGCAGGTCTGCGGCTCGACGGCGATGCTGCGGCGCCGCTCGTGGGCGCTGAGCGTGTCGCCGGTGAACACCTGGATGTAGTCCCAGGCCTCGTCCATCCAGACGGTGACGGACCCGCCGCCGGCCGGCGCGGCGAGGACGACGCGAGCGCGGCCGTCGGGGTCGCGGCGCGGCGCGGCGAAGCAGTGGTCGATGATCAGCGGCCCGACGGGGCGCGCGGCGCGGAAGTCGAACGGCCCACCCGCGACGTCCTGGGTCCCGGTCGGGATCAACCGGTCGTCGACGAGCAGCACCCGCTCCGTCGGCAGGGTGAGCGTGACGTCGTCGGCGCGCACCGGCGCGCCGCCCGGCCCGGGAACCAGCAGATACGGATGGGCGCCCAGGCCGACCGGTGCGGGGGTCGCCGACAGGTTGGTCGCCGTCATGGCGACCGTCAGGCCGTCGTCGCCGAGTCGGTATGCGGCGCTGACGGCGACGGTGAACGGGTAGCCGGACTGGGCACGCACCACGAACGACGCGGTGGCCGCCGCGGGGCCGGTCCGCTCCAGCTCCCAGGCCGACCAGCGGGCGAGGCCGTGGATCGCGTTGCCGGTCTTGGCCTCGCTGATCGGGAGCTGCTGGGTCTTCCCGCCCCATGGGTAGCGTCCGCCGGCGATCCGGTTCGGCCAGGGCGCGAGCAGCTGGCCGCTGCTGTGCGGCGCCATGGCGTCGGCGGGGTAGCCGTCGAGCACCCGGACGCCGCCCACCCGGTAGTCACGCAGCCCGCCGCCGACCTCGACGATCGTGACGGTGCTGTCGGCATGGCTGAGCTCCAGCTGCCGCCCGGACGGCGCGATGGGTTCCACCGGGCCAGTATGGCGGGGCGCCGGCGGGCGCCGGCGGGCGCCGGCGCGAGCCGGGCCCGCGTACGCGGGCCCGGCTCGCCACCCATCAGCGCCTGGTCAGCGCCTGGTCAGCGGCCGACCCAGTTCGGCTTGCGCTTCTGGGCGAACGCGGTCGCCCCCTCCTTGGCGTCCTCGCTGGCGAAGACCGGGGCCACGGCCTTGCCGATGCCGTCCCAGTCGGCCGCCGGCACCTCGCCGTGCATCAGCGCCTTGGTGACCTGGACGGCCAGCGGGCCGTTGTCCGCGATCGCGTCCGCGAGCTCGAGCGCGGTCGTCAGCACGTCGGCGGCCGGGACGACCCGGTTGACCAGGCCCACCTCGTAGAGCCGCGCGGCCATGACGGGCTTGCCGGTGAGGCCGAGCTCGAGCGCGAAGGCGAGCGGCACCCGGGTCGGCAGGCGGGTGCCGCCGCCGGCCGCGATCAGGCCGCGGGAGACCTCGGGCAGGCCGAACTTGGCGGTCTCCGCGGCGACGATGAGGTCGCAGAACAGCGCCAGCTCGAAGCCGCCGCCGACGGCGGTGCCGTTGACCGCCGCGATGATCGGCTTGGGGTACGCCTGCCGCATGAAGATGCCCAGGCCGGGGCCCTGCACCTCCATCGCGCCCGGGGTGACGAAGGCCTTGAGGTCCATGCCGGCGCAGAAGATCTTCTCGCCGGCGGCCGTGAGGACGACGGCACGGACCTCGTTGTCCTTCGCCGCCTCCTCGAAGGCGTAGCCGATCCCGGTCATGGTGGCGCCGTCGAGCGAGTTGCCGGCGTTCGGCCGGTTGATGGTGACGACGGTGACCGGACCACGCCGTTCGACGTCGACGGACATGTGCAGCTCCTTCGCGGGCGCTGACGCGCTGGGTGGCGTCGCTGGTTCGTGGGCGTGGCTGGCCGAGGGCCAGAACCACATTCTTACCTAAAAGAACGGCAATCAACGGACGTCGCCCGACGATCCGCGTCCCGACGGCCGCGGCGGCCGAGGTCTCGCCCCCTAGAACTTGATTCCTATCAGGGGTTGGCCACCGGCGCGCGTGCCCGTGGCGACCGGCGTGACCGGCATGATCGGCAAACCTCGGGTGGCGCCGCCTTCCCCGGCATCCGGCTGTCGTTCAGGCGGGATCGGCGCCGTGAGCGCAGGCCGGGGGTGGCCGCCGCCCTGGCGCCGCCAGGAATGTCGGGCGGTACGTATCGTAGAACGACGATCTTTTCCGGCTGGCGGCCGGCGGTTCCTGCTAAAAGACGTGTGACGGCCACGCCGGCGGACCTGTGACGATCGCTGCGAACAGTTGCGCGCCCTGACCGCCGGATGCAAGCGTCTAGACACTGATGCCCAGGCCTGAGCAGGCTTTCCGTGTCGCGCCGCGGGCGCGTCGCAGGCGGTCGCTCGGTCTGCCTGTGGCCCTTGACGAGCGGGAGTGCGGATGACGATCGCGATGCTGCTGGACATGGCCCGCGGCGCCTATGGCGAGCGAATCGCCCTGGGCTCGCGCTCCGGTGGCGGATTGTCATATGAGGAGCTGGGGGCCCGGGTCGCCGCCGGCGCTGCCGCGATCAAGGCGTCCGGTGCCGAGCGGGTGGCGTTCATCGGCGTCAATGGGCCGGCGTTCCCCGTCGTCCTGTTCGCCGCCGCCTCCGCCGGAGTGCCGATCGCGCCGCTGAACTACCGCCTGTCCGCCGAGCAGCTGCGTGGCCAGATCGCCCAGCTCGGCGCCGCCCTGGTCATCGCGGACGAGGTCTACCGGGGCGCGGTCGAGGGCGTCGACGGCGTCGCGGGCCTCGTCACCACCGAGGAGTGGTTCGCCGCCACTGCCACCCCGCTGCCCGACGCGGACCCGTTCGCGGACCTCGACCCGCTGGACGTCGACCCGGACGCCACCGGCGTCCTGCTGTTCACCAGCGGCACCACGTCCGCGCCCAAGCGGGTCATCCTGCGGCACTCGAACCTGATCTCCTACGTCCTGCAGACGGTCGAGTTCGCCTCGGCGGAGGAGGACGACGCGATCCTGGTGAGCGTCCCGCCGTACCACATCGCGGGCGTCGGCACGGTGCTGACGAACATCTACTCAGGCCGTCGGCTGTGCTACCTGCCGAACTTCGACGCGCGGGTCTGGCTCGACACGGTCCGCGTCGAGCGGATCAGCAACGTCATGCTGGTGCCGACGATGCTGGTGCGGATCGTCGAGCTGCTCGACGGCAAGCCGGCGGAGGCCCCGCACCTGCGCTCCCTCGCCTACGGTGGCGCCCGGATGCCCGGACAGGTGCTCGAGTCCGCGCTCGCCGCGTTCCCGGACACCGGGTTCGTCAACGCCTACGGCCTGACCGAGACCAGCTCGACGATCGCCGTGCTCGGCCCCGACGACCACCGCGAGGCGTTCTCCTCCGACGACCCCGCGGTGCGGGCCCGGCTTGGCTCGGCCGGCCGTCCGGTGCCTGGCGTGGAGTTCCAGATCCGCGACGAGGCCGGCAACCCGGTCGGCGTCGGCGAGCCTGGCCTGCTGTGGGTGCGCGGCGAGCAGGTGTCCGGCGAGTACGAGGGCCTGGGCTCGGTACTCGACGAGGAGGGCTGGTTCCCGACCAAGGACGGCGCCTACCTCGACGCCGACGGCTACGTGTTCATCACGGGCCGCAGCGACGACACCATCATCCGCGGCGGCGAGAACATCGCCCCCGCCGAGATCGAGGACGTCCTCGGCCGGCACCCGAAGCTGCGCGACGTCGCCGTGTTCGGCGCGCCCGACGACACCTGGGGCCAGAAGATCATCGCCGCCGTCGTCGTCCTGCCCGACGAGACGGCGACCGCCGACGAACTGCGCGACTATGTCCGCGCCCGCCTGCGCGGCTCCCGCACCCCCGACGAGGTGGTCTTCGTCGAGGAGCTTCCGTACACCCCCACCGGCAAGCTCCTGCGCAACCAGGTGGCCCAGCTCGTCGCCGATCGAGCCGAGGACGAGCCGGTCGGTTCCTGAGGCGCGCCGGTCCGTCGGTCTCCACGGATCGGTGGAGGCCGACGCGTTGGACGTCCGCGACGACGGCCGCGCCTTCGACCCGACCGGCCGACTCCGGGCGCCGCCCCTGACGGGGGCCGGCTCCCGCGTCCCGGACCGGTCGTCCCGGATCCTCTCCGAGCTACGTCGGGACCGAATCGGCCAGCGGCAGCTGTGGGTCCTTCGGCGGGCCGCCGCCCCGGCCGGCCGACCTGAACAGGGCCGCGGTCGGGTCGTGGCGGCGGGGCTGACGGTGTCGCCCGGGCTGGCGCGTGCCGTCGGCCGCGCCCGGTACGGCGGTGGCGAAGGCCGAGCGGAGGCGGTGGCCGTTGACGCGCAGGACGACGGTCAGCATGAGCAGGCCGCAGGCGACGTGTTCGAGCTTCAGCCAGCCCGGCAGGCGCGGCATGACGAGCACGGGCGTGACGGTGACGGTGATGATGGCGGAGACGATCCGCAGCCGCTGGAACGCCTGGCGGATCCCGCGGGCGGCGCGTCGGGAGAGTATGACCACGACGATGCCGGACAGGACGCGGCCGCCGGCCGCGGCGTAGACCATCGGGACCTGGCCGCGCAGGACGAGGGCCGCGAGCAGCGCCACCACGCTGAGCCCCAGGTACCCGGCGGCGAGCAGCTGGACTCCGGCGAGAGCCGCCTGCGCGCGGGGCTGGTCGGCGGCGTCGAGTGTGGTGTCCACGAGCTCGCCCGCCTTTCGCCAGAGCCCTCGCCCCATTGACCTGCTGATTCTTTCATGAACCTGGTGAGGGATGACCAATCGGGACGGACACCTGACACCGTCGCGAACGGCTCGGCGCGGACCCGCCGGGCCGGCCGCACGCGGGCCGACTCGGCACGAGGGCCGCAGGATGGCCCGTTGCCACCGACACGCTGGCCACCTCACCGACGGCGACGACGCGCCGCGCACGAGTTCCGCGACGCTCGATCACTCTGTGTAATCATCGCCGGCGTGTCCCGTAACTAGCTGGGACGCATGACCGCGCTGTGCTGGTCCATCGACGTCCGCTGCCGGCCCATCGGAGTCCCGGGCGTCGGCGGGCGGTCCAGGCCGAGGAGCGAGCATGTCGAGACGTCTACCGCGGGGCCGGACGCGTCTGCTCGCGTCGGCCGGATCCGCGGGCCCGCTGGCCTGGCTCGTGCCGGCCGTGGTCGCGCTGACCGTGCTGACGGCCGCGGCGGCCGCGGCGGCCCCGGCCATGGCCGCGACACCGCCCGCTCCCGGCGGTCCGTCCGCTGCCGCGGCGACGCCGGCTCCCGCGATCACGGTGGCCACGTCCGTGGCGCCGGGCTCGTTCTCCGGCGTCGGCCAGACGCTCGACTACTCCTACCTGGTGACGAACAGCGGGGACACGCCGCTGACGAACGTCGTCGTCCACGACGCGCTCGCCGGCGTGTCGCCGGTGACCTGTTCGGCCACAGAGCTGGCCCCCGGGGGAACCAGCACCTGCGGCGCCACCTACGTGACGACCCAGGCGGACGTCGATCGTGGGCGGGTCGAGAACACCGCCGTCGCGAACGGCACGCCGCCGTCCGGCCCGCCGGTGACCTCGGCGCCGGCGCACAGCTCCGCCAGCTCCACGCTCCCACCCCTGACCGGTTCGATCAGCGTCGTGGGCCCGGCAGTTCCGCCCGTCTTCTCTATCCCGCCTGGTTCCCAGTCATCTCCGCTGACCGTCACCTTCGTCGTCGCCAACACTGGTGCCACGCCGCTGCAGGAGATCTCCATCCAGGCGACGACACCGCCGGGCACCGACCTCTTCTGCCCCAAGGGGGAACTCGCTCCCGGTGAGTCCATGAACTGCAACAGCCTGACCACGACGACCCAGACGGACGTGAACCGAGGATCGATCTACATCACTGCCGTCGTCACCGGCCGGCTCGCCACCGGCAGGTGGACGTCGGCGGCCACGACCGTCTTCGCGCACGCCTTCCAGAACCTGAGCATCGGGATAGGTTTTGGGGGCTCGGCCACCTCTTTCAGCAAGGCCGGTGATCCGGTCACCTTCACCTACCAGTTTGTCAGAACCGGAAACGTCACGCTGACCGACCTCACGCTGGAATCGTCACAGGCTGCCCCCGGCGTGCTCTGCGCCAAGACGGTGCCCCCAGCCGGCCCCGGCGGCCCGATCAACAACACGGGCTTCTGCACGGTCAAGACCGTCGCGACCCAGGCCGACGTCGACGCCGGCTTCATCTCGGACGTGGCCCGCCTCGTCGCCACCACGCCGACGGGCGAGCTGACCACCCTGCCGCCGGCGGTCGCCACCGGGCGACGAGAGGGCGCCGGGCCCATCCCCCCCACGGCCGGCGCGATCTCCCTGGCCAAGTCCGCCGCGCCGGCCGAGTTCGTCGGCGCGGGCCAGCGGCTGGACTACTCCTACCAGGTGACGAACACCGGTCCCGTCGGGCTGTCCGGCGTCCGCGTCGTGGACGGCCTGCCCGGGCTGACCCCGGTCGCCTGCCCGGCGACGACGCTGGCCCCGGGCGCGGCGATGACCTGCACCGCCTCCTACCTCACCACCGACGCGGCCGCGAACGTCGGCCAGGTCCGCAACGACGCGTTCGCCTACGGAGCGGCGGCCGGCTCGCCGCCGGTGACCTCCGCCCCGGCGGTCACGACGACACCGGGCCGGCCCGCGCAGCAGCCGAATCCCGCCATCGCCCTCGTGGCGCAGGTGGCGCCAGCCACCGTCCCCGTCACACAGCAGGTCCTGCACTACACCTACCTGGTGACGAACACCGGCAATCTCCCCTTGGGGAAGATCAGAATCACCGAGGCTCTGAAAACCGGGTCGATCTCCTGCCCCGTCGACGGGCTGCTGCCCGGCGTGACGATGTCCTGCACCGCCGACTACAGCATCACGAACCAGGACGTCGCCCGGGGCTCGGTGGACAGCCAGGCGGTAGTGACCGGGCAGTCCCCGTCGATAGTGACCGGGCAGTCCCCGTCCGGGCCCCCGGCAATCTCGGCGCCCGCGGAGACGTCCGCGACCCTGCTGCCGAGGGCGACGATCTCGCTGGGAAAGTCCATCGTCCAGACGTCGTTCACCGGCCCGGGTGAGCCGATCGACCTCACCTACGTCGCGACGAACACCAGCAGCCAGCCGCTGACCAACGTGGTCGTGTACGACGCTCTGGCAGGTGTGTCACCGGTGCGCTGCGCCGCGACGAGCCTCGCTCCGGGCCAGTCGACGACCTGCACCGCCAGCTATGTCACGACGCAGGCCGACGCCGACCGGGGCGGGTTCAGCAACAGCGCCTGGGCGGCGGGCACGCCGCCGTCGGGTCCGCCGGTCGTCTCCGAGCCGTCGATCGTGACGCTGTCGGTACCGGTCCTGTCGCTGGTGAAGACCGTCAACGCCACGTCCTTCACCGCCGCGGGTGAGCGGCTGACCTACCTCTACATCATCACCAACCGCGGCCCGGTCGCACTCACCGGCCTCGTGGTGAACGACCCGATGTCCGGCCTGTCGGCCGTGGACTGCCCGGTGACGACACTGGCCGTCACCGCGACGACGATCTGCACGGCGAACTACGTGACCACGCAGGCCGACGTCGACGCGCGGAAAGTCGAGAACGTGGCGACCGCGAGCGCGACACCACCGTTCGGTGCCACGGTGACCTCGAAGCCTTCAACCACGTCGGTTCTGCTGCGCTCCGGCACCGGCCCCGCCGGACCGCCTGGGCCTGCCGGGCCTGCCGGGCCGCCTGGGCCTGCCGGGCCTGCCGGGCCGCCTGGGCCTGCCGGGCCTGCCGGGCCTGCCGGACCGGCTGGGCCCGCCGGACCGGCAGGGCCGGTCGGACCTTCCGGACCTCCCGGACCGCCAGGTCCACCCGGACCATCTGGCGACCGGGAATGGAAGATCGACATCGGGAAGATCCGGATCCCGCCCCTCTTCGGGTAGCCCGCGGTGAACGACGTCGCGGCCCGGCCAGGCTGCCCGGCGACGGGCGCCTTCCGGGCAGGCCGAGTTGTCAGCCGATCGACCGCGAGCTAGCCGACCTGCGGGCGCAGGGCTATGTGATCACTTCCTGTCGAGCCCCGGGCGTGGTGGGATGGGGCCAAGAAGGTCGGGACCCCGCCGCAAGCCACGACGGGGTCTCGAACCGTCCGTCTACGCAGGCTTCGTAGAAGCCCTCGTCCTTGACGAAGAACTGCCGGTACTCGACGTCGACCTTCTCGTCCAGGACGGCCTGTGGCGCTGCATCGGCCATGGCTACGCACTCCCCTGCGTCACACCGGTCGCGATACACCGTCCTACCGCTCCGGCTTCTATAAAGGCGCAGACGCCATCTACCAGGAGCGGTTTGAGGAGTAGTCGCTCGGCAGCGCTGTGGTCGGATGGCCTCGTGCTCACTTGCGCTGCCGCCTATCCTTACGTCGTGACGAACAGAGGCCGTGGTCGGACGACGTCGGCCGTGATGATGTTCTGTTTGCCGGTGGGAGCACTCTTGATGGCCGGGCTGCCTGACGCTGCCCGACGTGGAGGACGAATGCACGGCCGAGGATATGCGCCTTGCCAAGAGCCTGAACAACCTTTCAGTGCTTGGAGTGCGTCCCGTCGGTGCGACTCTTGCGGATCGGGGTGCCGGCTACGGCTGTGGCGACAGCTCGGGCACCCCGTATGCGAGCCGGACCTACCGCCCCGCGGACAACACGGTCACTGAGGTGGCGGAGTTCTACCGTCACGCTGCGCCCGCAGCAGGCTGGACGCTGAAGGACGCCGACGACATCTATCCCGGTCAACGGGTCTGGTACGGCGCGAGACTGTGCTTCTCTAAGTCCGTCGACGGTGTCGCCGTGTTTCTGTCTGTGATGTTTCCAGGTGACTTCGACGATGGACCGGACGATGTGCTCGGGCCGGATCCCCGCGACTTTAGCCTGGACGTGTCCGCGGATCCCGACGGAGGCTATATGTCCTGCTAAAGATTTTCGGTTGCCGACTGGACCGTTGAGAAGGCCAGCGAACAAGGAGCGACGGTGTCCAACGTCGTCGTACTCCAGTCGGGTCGCCAGTGGGATCAGGTTTCCCTGGTCCCACTGTGACCTGACTGCGGGCTACGACTCCCGCTTGGCGCTAAGAGCCTCCGCAAAATCCTCGTCCGAGGCCGTACCGAAGGGATCGCTAAGCCTCCACGCGGTGGTACGGCAGCAATACAGCACCACCCGCAGTGCTTGCGTGTCGGTCATACCTGCTAGTTCACCAGGGTAGTTGATTTTAGGTCGTCCCAGGTGACGATCTCCCAGACGAGGCGTTCCTGGACCTGGCCGGCGGCCGCGACCCGGACCTCGTGCGGAATGGCCGTCCTGCCGTCACCGAGGGGCGGGCACACCGCGCACGTCACGACCGGCGCCTGGCTCGCCCGCCGCTGTTGCAGCATGCCGGCGACCGCCAGCGCCAGCGCGGTCCGCCCCGGCGAGACCCCCGCCGGGCACACGACGACGGTTCGGACATGCGCGAGCCTCGCCATGCTCAGCGCCACCCGGACGAGCTCGCCCCGCGCCAGCTCGACGAAGTGCAGGTCGGCCCACGCGTCCCCGACGACCGCCCGGGACCGCCGCTCGACCAGGCGGCCGGCGTGCTCCGGGGTCGCGGGCCCGGGGGCTCGCCGCAGCAGCAGGCCGGCCCGGTCGGGCAGCGCCAGGCTGACCAGCTGGGACCGCCCCGCCCGCCCGGCGTCTTCCGTGTTTCCCGCGCTCCTGATGCTCTCGGTGTCCGGCACGACGACCCGTGCCGCGCTACCCACGACCGTCTCCCCGTCCTCACTGGTGTCGTGCCTGGTGATGAACACGTGTGCGCCCTCCGTCGCCACCACTGGTCGCCCGCCCGTCAGCTGAACAGGGAGCGCCACGGCGTCGCCGGGCCGTCGTGGACCGCCGAGCGCCAGAAGAAGGACTCGGCGAAGTCCTCCGGCTCGATTTCGTCGTCGGCCTCGTCGGCCTCGTCGGTCGTGGCGGTCGTGGCGGTCGTCGCGGCGGCGCCGTCCTCGGCGGCCGGGGCCGTCGCGGGATCCGGCTGGCGGTCGGTGTCCGGCCGCTGGTCGTCGTCGGTTCGCTCCCCGGGGGGCGACAGTGCGAGGCCGACCGTGGCGACCGCCGCCGCCACCTCGTCCGCCCACGGGATCTCCTCCGCCTCGGGCGCCGCACCCACCCGAGCCGGGCTGGCCGGACGAGCGCCGTGCGGGCCGAGACGGGTGGCCAGCCCGGCACGGCGGGTCCGGGGTCCCCTCGTGTCGTGCGGCGCGGTCGCTGGCGCGGCCGGCTCGTCGGCTCCGGTCGATGTGAGTCTCCCGGCTGGCTCGTGTTCTGCTGCCTGGTCTTGGTTGGACGTCCAGTCCTGCTTGGGCACGGCTCCTCCTGACGCTCCCGGCTCTGTCGTACCCGACAGTGTCGCACCCATCAGTCCTACCGTCCGCAAGGTGGAGCGCTTCGTAACCATCGGCTACCTGATGAAGCGCCTAAAGGTGGGCCGTACGCGCGCGTACCAGCTCACCCGGCGCCCGTCCTACCCCGCGCCCGCAGGCACGGCCGACCACATGCGCATCTGGCTCAAGGCCGACGTGGACGCGTGGCTGACCGCTCATCGCCCCGACGCCGTCCCCGAGGAGACCACCGACGATGACGATGACGGCGGCAAAGGCGCCTAGCGGCAGCGGCTGACGTCGGCGCCGATCTGCCGGCTAGTGCCGCCTCCGACAGGGTTCGCCCGGTCCTGGCGTCCCCATGATCGCTATTTGAGCCCTGTGGTGGTCGTAACCGGGCCGGTTTCGTAGCCACCAGGGGGCGCCAGCGCCGATCAAGGCGACGGGCTGACCTTGGCGGTCACAGCACTAGTGTGCCCCGTCAGAAATTAGGCGGGTAAGTACTACTCTGTCGCTATGGTGCGTTCCGGCTCTGCTGCGGTTGAGGTCGTCCTGTCTGAGGACGAGCGTGGCGAGTTGGTCCGGCGGCTGGGCGATGTGGATCGCCGGGTCGTGGAGCGGGCGCGGATCGTGTTGGCGGCGGCGGAGGGCCTGTCGAACCCGGAAGTGGCCGCGTCGGTCGGGGTGTCGTTGCGGACGGCGGGCCGCTGGCGGCGGTCGTTCGCCCGTGGCCGGTTGGCTGGTCTGGAGGATGCTGCTCCGTCGGGTCGGTCGAAGGCCGCGGAGCTTGTGCTGTCCGAGCCCGAGCGGGTCCAGTTGGAACGCTGGGCGCGGCGGGCGAAGACGGCCCAGTTCCTCGCGTTGCGGGCACGGATCGTGCTGCGCGCCGCTGAGGGCGGGACTGATCGGCGGGTCGCCGCCGAGCTCGGCGTCGACGAGTCGACGGTGCTGCGATGGCGGACCCGGTTCACCGAACGTCGCCTCGACGGGCTGTCCGACGAGCCGCGGGTGGGCCGGCCCCCGTCGATTCTGCTCGACCAGGTCGAGGACGTGATCGTCGCGACGCTGGAAACGACGCCCGGGGCGGACACGCACTGGTCGCGGGCGTCGATGGCGAAACGCACCGGCCTGTCGCCCTCGACGATCGGGCGGATCTGGAAACGCTTCGACCTCAAACCGCATCTGCAGGACAGCTTCAAGCTCTCGACCGACCCGCAGTTCGTGGCCAAGGTCGTCGACGTCGTCGGCCTTTACCACAACCCGCCGGAGAAGGCGGTCGTGCTCTGCGTCGACGAGAAAAGCCAGATCCAGGCGCTCGACCGCTCCCAGCCGGTCCTGCCGATGATGCCCGGCATGCCCGAGCGGCGCACCCACGACTACCTGCGCCACGGCATCACCAGCCTGTTCGCCGCCTTCAACATCGCCGACGGCACCGTCATCGGGGAACTGCACCGCCGCCACCGCGCCATCGAGTTCCGCAAATTCCTGGTCTCGATCGACAAGGCCGTCCCGGCAGGCCTGGACGTGCACCTGGTCTGCGACAACTACGCCACCCACAACACCCCCGAGATCAGGATCTGGCTGGAACGCCATCCCCGCTTCCACGTCCACTTCACCCCGACCGGTTCCTCCTGGATCAACCAGGTCGAACGCTGGTTCGGCCTGCTCACCGACAAGCTCATCCGCCGAGGCGTCCACACCTCCGTCCAGGCCCTCGAGACCGACATCCGCACCTGGATCGACACCTGGAACCGCGACCCCCGGCCCTTCACCTGGACCAAGACCGCCGACGAGATCCTCGCCTCCCTCGCCGACTACCTCACCAAGATCAACCCATCGGCAGCCAACAACAAGGCAAACCTGGCCAGCGAGATTTCTGACGGGGAACACTAGAGACGGCCGCCGGTGCGGAGGTCCGCTGGGACCCAGGCGGGGTCGCGGCGTTCGGAGAAGGCGAGCCAGCCCTCGCGGGCCTCGGACCCGAAAACGCTCTTGTCCATGGTCATGCGGTCGTAGGTCCCGTAGTGGGTGCCGATGACGCGCTTGACGTCGGCGCGGGCCTCCGGGCCGCCTCGGCAGCAGGCCCGTAGGCCTTCCAGCGCGGCGTCCATGACCTCGTCGTGCGGAACGACCCGGGCGACCAGGCCCCAGTCGAGCGCCTCGGCGGCGGTAACGACGCGGCCCGTGTAAAGCATGTCCTTCGCCCGGGCTGGGCCGATCTGGGCGGGCAGATACTGCGCGTAGCCGGTGTCGGCGATGCCGCGGTAGACCTCCGGGGCGCGGAAGGTGGCCCGGTCGCTGGCGACGGCGAGGTCGGACATGATCGCGATGAGCAGGCCGCCGCCCTGGGCGATGCCGTTGACGGCGCTGACCACCGGCTTGCGGGAGTGGCGGACCGCGTCGAACGGCGTGTTGTCCATGCCGAAGAGCATCGGACCGCCCCAGTCGTCCGGCGCGTTGTGGCCGAGGTCGCCGCCGGGGATGAAGACGTCGCCAGTACCGGTGATCAGCAGGCCGGCGAGGTCCGGGTCACGGTTGACCAGGTCGACGGCGTAGCGGACGCCGAAGTACATCGACGCGGTCATCGCGTTGCGCGCCTTCGGCCGGTCCACGGCGCAGACGGCGAGGCTGCCCCGGCGTTCGAACCGCAGGTAGGGGGTGCCGAGCCAGTCGCCCTCCGGCGGGCGTGCCGCGCCAGCCCGCCCAGCGGCGCCGGTAGCCGCACCCCCCACGTTGCCCGCGTTGCCGTCCATCGGGATGTCTCCTTGCCGCGGATCCCAAACTAAGATTGGATATTGAAGACAATATGTGAACTTGTCGGGAGGTGCTGGTTGGCATGGCGCGTGCGGTCGGCGAGCCCGCGTGAGCCCGTCTGAGGAGATTGGTCGCGCCTGATGGCGGGGTGCGTCATTCTGACTAACCGTCAGACTCCCACGGCACCGGGTTTCCGACCGCGCAATGATCTACCCGATCGCGCTCCGGGGTATGAGACCAACTGCCCCGCCGGACCAGGCCGGGCGCCGGAACGGGCCGCGCGGGAGTGCGGGAAGCCGCGCCGGTGACACGCGCGGTCGGACGGCTCATGAGAGGACGGCTGGCATGGTCAGCACACGAGCGGCGCTGTTGTTCGGCCCCGGTCAGGACTACAAGATCGAGACCATCGAGCTGGACGACCCACGGGCCGGCGAGGTTCTCATCCAGCTGCGCGCGACCGGCCTGTGTCATTCCGACGAGCACGCCCGCACCGGCGACATGCCGATGCCGCACTATCCGGTCGTCTGTGGCCACGAGGGTGCCGGTGAGGTCGTCGCCGTCGGCGAGGGGGTCACGTCGGTCGCCCCCGGTGACCATGTCGCGATGTCGTTCGTCCCGTCGTGCGGGCAGTGCCAGCCCTGCCGGTCCGGGCGGGCCTACCTGTGCGACGTGGGGGCGAAGCTGTTCGACCTCGGAATGATCACCGATGGCCGGGTGGCCCACCGGTACGGTGACACGCCCGTCGCCCGCTACACGCAGCTCGGCGCGTTCGCCGAGTACCAGCTGCTCGCCGAGTCGTCCGTCATCAAGGTCGACCGGGACATCCCGTGGACCGCCGTCGCGCTGGTCTCCTGCGGCGTGGCGACCGGGTTCGGTTCCGCCGTCAACCGCGGCGAGGTCCGCCCGGGCGACACCGTCGCCGTTCTCGGCGTCGGTGGCATCGGCATCAACGCCGTGCAGGGCGCGAAGATCGCCGGAGCGGCCAAGATCATTGGCGTCGATCCGGTGGAGTTCAAGCGAGAGCAGGCGCTGCGCTTCGGCGCGACCCATACCTTCTCGTCGCTGGACGAGGCGATCGCCGGGACGGGTCCGCTCACCGGCGGCGCGATGTGCGACGTCGTCATCTGCACGTTCGGCGTCATGCTCGGCAGCCTGCTCGAGCCGGCGCTGACGCTCACCGCCAAGGGCGGCACCTGCGTGGTCACGTCGGTTGCGCCGATGGCGCAGGGTCAGGTCGACATGAACCTGTTCATGATGGCGATGATGAACAAGCAGCTCCGCGGCACCGTGTACGGCTCGGTGAGCCCGCGGGTGCAGATCCCGAAGCTGTTCGACCTGTACCGGGCCGGGATCCTGAAGCTCGACGAGCTGGTCACGAAGACGTACTCCCTCGACCAGGTCAACGAGGGCTACGCCGACCTGGAGGCCGGCCGCATCCTGCGCGGCGCGCTGGTCTTCTAGGCCGTTCACTTCCGGGCCGTCCGCTTCCAGGCCGTCCGCGGGCATCGCCATCGCCGACAAACCAACTGTGACGACGGGAGACGTGAGAACGCCGATGGCTGCGCCCGGGCCCATGGAAGGCACGCGACCGCTGGAAGGCGCCCGACCGCTGGAAGGCACGACGGCGCTGGTCACGGGCGGTGGCGGCGGGATCGGCCTCGCGGTCGCCCGCCGCCTCGCGGCCGACGGGTCGAACGTGCTGATCTGCGGGCGGACCGCGAGCCGGCTCGACGACGCGGTGAAGCAGATCGAGCCGGCCGCCGCCCCGGGCGCCGAGATCCGCCGCCTGGTCGCGGACGTCACCGTCGAGGAGGACGTCGCGGCCGCCGTCGCGGCCGCCTGCGAGATCACCGGCGGGCTGGACGCCGTCGTCGCCGTGGCCGGCGGCAACAACGTCATCAGCCCGCTCACCCAGGTCGACGTCGCCAAGTGGCGCGAGACGGTGGATCTCAACATCACCGGCACGCTGCTGGCCATCAAGTACGGTGCCCGCCCGATGGCCCGCGCCGGGCGCGGCTCGATCGTCGGGGTGTCCTCGATCGCCGCCAGCAACACCCATCGCTGGTTCGGCCCGTACGGCGTCTCCAAGGCCGGTGTCGACCACCTGTGCCAGCTCGCCGCCGACGAGCTCGGCGCGAGCGGCGTCCGGGTCAACTGCGTGCGCCCCGGCCTTATCCGCACCGACCTCGTCGAGACGATCTTCGCCATGCCGGAGGTGCTCGACGACTACATGCGCTGCACGCCGCTGGGCCGGCCCGGCGAGCCGGAGGACGTCGCGGACCTGATCCGCTTCCTCGTCGGCCCGGAGTCGACCTGGCTCACCGGTCAGGTGATCAACATCGACGGCGGGCACTGCCTGCGCCGCGGGCCGGACTTCTCCCCGCTGCTCGGCTCGGTGTTCGGCGCCGACGGGTTACGCGGCGTCGTCCCAGAGGAGGGCTGAACTGGTGGCGAGCGGCGACACCCCGGAGGCGATCACCGGCGCGCGAACGGACGGGCGGGAGACCGGGATCGACGCCCGGAACGTCGACGCCCAGAACATCGACGCCCGGAACATCGTGCTGCCGCCGCTGCACCCGTTCGTCGCGATGGACGTCCCCGCGCTGCTGGCGGACCGGGCCGCCCGCCGCGGCGACCACCCGTTCCTGGTCTGGGACCCGCCGGACGGCGTCGGGGCGACCTGGACCTACGCCGAGTTCGCCCACGACGTCGAGGCGACCGCCGCCGGGCTCGCCGCCCGCGGTGTCGGGCCCGGCGACGCCGTCATCCTGCACCTGGACAACAGCCCGGCCTTCCTGCACGTCTGGTTCGCCTGCGCCCGCCTCGGCGCGATCGCCGTCGACGTGAACACCCGCTACGTCGAGGACGAGCTGGCGCACGCCGCCGGCCTGGTCGGCGCCGTCGGCATCGTCACCGACCCGCGCCTCGGCCTCGCCGACGGCCCCACGGCCGCCGGCCTTCGCTGGCGCGTCCTGCTCGACCCGGCCACCGGCCTCGTCCCGGACCTGCGCGGCGACCCGGCCGCGCTGCCGGTGGCCCGCCCGCCGGACCCGGCGACGCCGCTGTCGGTCCAGCTGACCTCCGGCACCACCGCCCGGCCGAAGGCCGTCCTCTACACGCACGCCAACGCGCTGTGGGCGGCGCGCACCGGTGCCGCGCACTGGAAGCTGCGCGACGACGACCGGATGCTCGTCTTCGCGCCGCTGTTCCACACCCACGCCCTGACCTGGCAGATGCTGCCGACGCTGTGGGTCGGCGGGACGGTCGTGTTGGTGCCGAAGTTCTCCACCAGCCGGTTCTGGGACACCTCGATCCGCAACGCCTGCACGGTCACCGGCCTGGTCGGCATCATGATCCAGGTTCTGCCGCGGATGCCGGTGCCGGCGGAGCACACCTACCGCAGCTGGATCTTCGGCCTCGAGATGCCCGAGCTGGAGCGGCTGTTCGGCCTGCGGCTGTTCAGCGCCTGGGGCATGACCGAGGTCGTCACCACCGTCGTCATCGGGGAGCCGGACGCACCCGAGCCGGAACCCCGGACGATCGGGCGCCCGGCCCCCGGCTACGACGTGCGGATCCGGCTCGCCGACGGCCGGGACGCCGCCGGCGGCGAGACCGGTGAGCTGCGCGTCGGCGGGGTGCGCGGCCTGTCGCTGTTCGCCGGCTACCTCGGCGACCCGGCCGCCACCGCCGCCGCCTTCGACGAGGACGGCTACTTCCGGACCGGCGACGAGGTGACGCTGCTGCCGAGCGGCGCGATCCGCTTCTCGAGCCGGTCGAAGGACATGCTCAAGGTCAGCGGCGAGAACGTGGCCGCCGCCGAGATCGAGCGGGTCATCAACACCGTGCCCAGGGTGCGCGAGTCCGCCGTCGTCGCCCGGCCGGATCCCGTCCGCCAGGAGGTCCCGGTCGCGTTCGTGACCGTCACCGACGCGGCCGGCGACGACCACGACGCGCTGGCGGCCGAGATCGTCGCGTGCTGCCAGGCCTCGCTCGCCGACTTCAAGGTGCCGCGCGCGGTCCATGTCGTCGACGCGCTGCCCCGCGCCACCCTCGAGAAGGTCGCCAAGGCGACCCTGCGCCAGTGGGCGCTCGAGCGGATGACATCGACGCCCGCACCGCCGCCGACACTGCCAGCCGCCCAGGAGCCCGCCCCCGCGCGTTAGGACGTCGTGATTCGGGTCCCTGCCGGCCCAGCCCCGCGGGGCGTCCGCGGGGCGCCGCGCCGCGCGCCCGCGCTGGTGAGAGCACTATTCTCGCCAATGGGAACGAAACCTCCCACGCGCCGGTGGCACCGGCCGGCGGTCGACGAAGGGATGGGACGACGATGAGTGTCGACACCACGGCGGAAGGCTCGGCGCCCGGGACCGCCCCGCGTCAGCAGCGGCGTGGGCGGCGGATAGCGATGACGCCCGCCGAGATCGACGCGTTTCTGGCCGAGGAGCGGACCTGTCGGGTCTCGACGGTCGGGGCCGACGGCGCCCCGCACACCTCGGCGCTGTGGTTCGTGTGGGACGGGTCGGCGTTGTGGCTGAACAGCATCGTCAAGAGCCAGCGCTGGACGGATCTCAACCGTGACCCGCGGGTGTCGGTCATCATCGACACCGGCCACGGCTTCGGTGAGCTACGCGGTGTCGAGCTGATCGGCCACGTAGGCGTCGTCGGCGAGGTTCCCCGCACCGGCGACGCGGCCGCCGCCGACCTGCTCGCCGAGCCCGAGCGGCTGTTCGGTGACAAGTACGGCAACGGAAAGTTCCACTACGACGGCCGGCACGCCTGGCTGAAGCTCGTCCCAGAGAAGATCGTTAGCTGGGACTTCCGCAAGACCGGGATGTAGCTAGCTACCCCTGACCGGCGGCGCCGGCGGTCCTCGGCGAGGCGCCGGCGCGCGGCCGGCCGCCGTCCGGGGGATGGACCTCCGGGCTGGCGGCGGCGGGGGAGACGGCGACGGCGTCCCGCGCCGGGTTGGTGCGCAGCACCGCGTCGGCGACCGGGGACGTGACGCCCAGCCAGTAGCGCTCGTTGCGGTAGTGGTGCAGCCGGTGGTTGCGCCACGCCCGCCGGTAGAACTCCGAGCGGGGCTGGTAGCGGGTGTGGATCAGGAAGTGCGTCCAGTCGTAGGCGAGCACCGCCGCGCCGACGCAGAACATCCCGGTGGCCAGCCGCGGTGAGCCGACGGCGCCGGCCGCGAGCGCGACCGCGCCGGCGCCGAGCATGTCCTGCCCCCGCATGAACATCGAGTTCAGGTTCGCCGGGTCGCGGTGGTGCTGGGCGTGTCCCCAGCCGGCTGCCCGGTAGGCGGCACGGCCGTACCGCCCCTGCGCCTGCGCGTGCAGCACGAAGCGGTGGATCGCCCACTCCACGAAGGGCTGCACCGCCACGGCACCGACCGCGACCACCGCGTCGGACCGGCGGAAGTCACCGCGCGCGGCGCGCGCGGCCCCGAGCGTCGCGACGACGCCGATCAGCACCGGCGGGCGCGGATGCTCCAGGAAGCGACGCAGCGCGCCGGGCAGGGTGCTGACCTCGGTCGCGCGGCCATGCGGCCCCGGCGGGTCGAGGAGGCGCACGAACCGGTGGTGGCGCGCGCGCACAGCGGCCCGAGCCCGCCGCGCGGGGGCGGCGCCCGGCCGGGCAGCGCGCCCGCCCGCCTCGAGGAGGATGGCGCCGGCGGGGCCCAGCCGCCGCGCGGCCGATCGTGGGCCGTGCAGCGGGAAGCCGTTGACCATGACATGGACTTTACGTGTCCTACTGGTGTCCGGCAGCCGACCTGTCTGGGAACGCCGCAGAACAACCGGTATGCGACGCCGGGAGGTGTCGGACATCGGGCCGGCTTGGCGGCCGGTCAGCGGCCAGTCACCGACCACCCGGCGGCCGGCCGGCGATCAGTCGGCGGTCGGCAGGGGGCCAGCCGGCAGGAGGTCAGTCGGCGTGGTGGACGACGGCGCCGGCGACCAGGGTGAGGACGGCCGGGCCGGGGTCGAGGTCGGCGAGCACCGCCCTGGTGGGCTGGGCGAGCAGGCACAGGTCGGCTGGCGCGCCGGGGACGACCCGGCGCGGCGGACCGCCCGGGTCGGCCGGGTCGCCGAGGTAGAGGGCGAGCGCCCGGGCCGGGGACAGCGCCTCGTCCGGGCCCATGACCTGCCCGGATGGTGCCCGGCGGCGCACGGCGGCCCGCATCGAGGCCCACGGGTCGGCGCCGCCGAACGGGGCGTCCGTGCCGGCGGCCAGCGGGATGCCGGCGGCGAGCAGGCCGGCGCACCGGTACAGCCAGGGCAGGTCGTCCGGCTCGACGTCGCGCAGGTAGGCGTCCCCGCGCTCGGCGAGGAAGTGCGGCTGGGTGACCACGGTCAGGCCGGCGTCGGCGACCGGCCTGGCGAGGTCGGGCGGTAGCACCGCCGCGTGCTCGATCCGGTCGCCGGGCAGCGCGCCGCCACCCGCGTCCAGCGCGGCGAGCGCGAGCGCGAGCTGCAGCCGGGTCACGCAGTGGACCGCGATCCGCCGCCCCCGCGCGCGCGCCGCCCGCACCGTCGCCGCGAGCTCGTCCAGGTCGACCGGCTGCCCGTCGTCCAACACGATCTTCACCGGGCCGAACCCGATCCGGGTGGCCCCGCTGTTCCATGATCTGGTGGATTTCTCCGTGCCAGAGCTCCGAGGATCCCACCAGATCATGGGGCGGCGGGGCGCGTCCCCGCCGGGAGGGAGCGGCGACGCGGTCAGGTCGGGCGGACCGGTCAGCACCAGGCGCTGCGGGATCGACCCATCCCCGACGGCGGCCCGCAGCGTCGCGACCTGGGCCGGGCCGGTGGTGGCGGTCGCGTCGGTGACGCCGGTGACGCCATGGCCGGCCAGCCGGGCGCCGACGGCGGCGAGGTCCGCCCGTTCCACCACGCCGCCGACGCCCGCCGCGGCCAGCAGCCGGCCGAGCCGGTCGTCCTCCCGGAAGAAGCGGCCGTCTGCCGGCAGGCCGGCCGCGGCGTCATCACCGGCGGTGCGCCCGCGGGCCAGACGCGTGCCGGCCGTGTGCCCGCCGGCCGCGCGTCCGCCGGCCGGGTGCCCGGTGGGCACGCGCAGCGCCGCGAGGGCGGCCGAGTTGAGGACCCACAGCGCGCCGGAGCGGTGCTGCACGCGTACGGGCACGTCGGCGACGATCCGGTCGAGCGTGTGGCGGTCGAGGTCGCCGGCGACCG